>JAYTCQ010000294.1:0-17834 GCA_043736395.1 Blastocatellia bacterium
CGACACCAACGCCGACCCCAACGCCGACACCAACGCCGACACCCACCCCGACACCAACGCCGACGCCGACGCCGACGCCGACGCCAACTCCAACGCCGACGCCGACGCCAACGCCAACGCCGACACCAACGCCGACACCAACGCCGACGCCGACGCCGACTCCAACGCCGACACCGACACCGACAGTAGCGCCGACAGCGACGCCAACGCCGACACCAACTCCAACTCCAACTCCAACGCCGACTCCAACACCGACAAGTTGTGATTTGACGATTTGCTATACCATACCTGAAAAATGGTGTGAGCTTTTGCAATTCAGACCGTACAACAATCGAAACTTTCAAGTTTCAATTCCAGGTGTTAATGGCGGAAGAGAAATTGACGTTATTGATGACTACGGAAAGATTAACACCCATGTAAAATATGCATTGGGCTGTAATGGCTTCCCTAATAACGCTGTCTGGGGAAGGTTAAATCGCTACTATGTCTCGGCACAATTGGACATTCAGAATGCAGTGCCGTTTTGGTGGGCAAAAGTCAAAACACAAACCATCAAATGTCATTTAGCGCCAATGAATCCCAATATGCCGATGATGCCAATGGCTTCACCTTTACCTCTTACTTTGAGTAATGGAGTTGTCATTAGGGAATCATCTTCAATTGCAGATTTGTTTGCAGCGACAGACTGGGCCGTTGGACATGGCGGAACAGTGGATGATCAATCAAGTCTTTTAGCCGTCTATAAGGCGCTGAACACTTGCCACAAAGACTAACGTTCAGTTAACAATTGAATAGGAGAAAAAAGCCTCAGCTGTGAAAAGCTGAGGCTTTTTTTGACTTCCAGTTAGTAATCACTTGTTTCTTTAGTCGGGCGAATCAGCGCTCTATACTTTGGGTACTTTTTGAAGTAATAATGCGAACTGAAATTTTACAATCCTCTTGGTTCACCTATGAAAATTATCAGATTGATTTTCCTGTTCTTCTTCGCCGGTATTTTTTCAATTCACTTATTTGCACAACCAATTCGCTTCGAGCTTGGCCAGCGCACACGTGCACTTGAATTTGCCTGGGACGCGCAACCCGATGCTGAGGCTCGCAAACGCGCTACCGTGAATATCAAGCAAGCCGTCACTTTATTTTTTGCGCTCAAACTCAACGAAGCGGCAAAGAATTTAGATCAGGCGCGTTTTACTTTGAAGTCGGCTACGCCGTTGTCGCCCGAAGCGCAATGGGCGGAATCATTGTATGTCTTGCCAGAAGCGAGATTGATTGATAAGACGGCTGGGAAGCTGGCATTCACAGTAGATAAATTTTATCCAACCACCGAAGAACTCCCGAGAGGTGCGATCCTGAAACTTAGTATTTCAAATGCAGGCAAAATAAAAATTATAGATTTCCCGATCATCAGTTTGCCGTTGCAGCAGCGGCTCCCGCTGGCATTATCGAAAGGCGTTGACGGTGATTTTACGCTTTTATCAAAAATTGTAGTGGGCGGAAAAATTCTCGCTTCCAGCGAGCAAACAATTTCAGTCGTATCCAATTTATCGCGGCGAATCGAAGACTTGAAGCATTGGATCGAAAATTTAAATCCTGCCAATACGGACGGCGAAACGGCAAAGTTCATGACTGGTATGCTTGCAAATTTAGAGCAAAAGAAAACCCTCGAAACCAATTTGCCAGCTGCACGTTTATTGGCTGAAATTGAGAATGCCCTCAAAGCGCATGCTGCGAAGCAAAGTTTTTATGGTAATTCAAAATCAGGCCAGTATTGGTTATCACTTGCTACTACAGGCACGCCGATACCTGTCAGAATGCTGGCTCCGGCGGTGGTCAATCAGAAAAAAGCGTTGCCGTTGGTGATTGCCTTGCACGGAGCAGGTGGTAGCGAGAATATGTTTTTTGATACGTATGGTCACGGGATGATTACGCAGCTCTGCGAAAAACGCGGCTGGCTGTTGGTTTCTCCGCGTGGAACCGGAATGAAGCCGGAACGTGTCGCCGAAATCATCGAAGCCGTCGCCAAACTTTATCCGGTTGATTTGAAGCATGTGTTTGTGGTTGGGCATTCAATGGGAGCCGGGCAAACGGTTGCCGCTTCAAATCTGATGCCGGAAAAATTCGCCGCTGTTGCTGCGCTTGGTGGTGGAAGTGCGATTAAAACTCCAGTCGAAGGGCTGAAAAAACTTCCATTTTTTGTTGGGGCTGGCTCTGAAGATTTTGGACTTCGTGGGGCGAAAGCATTGAACGAATCATTGCAAAAAGCGGAAGTCGGGAAGCTGACATTTCGGGAGTATGCCGACATTGAACATTTGACGATTGTGCAGGTTGCGCTGAAAGATGTTTTCGATTTCTTTGATTCAGTGCCATAATTTTTCTGAAAGTGTCCTGCAAGCATCCTGTTTGCAGCTCCGTAATGACAATTAAAAACGCCAACAAAACGTTTGCGTGATATTTGGCTTATTCCTGTTGTGCATTTGCAATAGTGGTATCAATCTCTGGCGCAAGTTCTGTAAAAGTTTTTCGGCTGAGGCTTCCTTACATGGAAAAACTAACAACTCCATTTGTCGTGGCGGCAGCTATTCTATCTGTACTCGGATTTGTTTATCTGTCCCGAATGATCGCGCGCGTTAATCGGGAATGCACGAATTTGGCTTTGATCGGTTTGACTTTGATTACGCTGGGCTGGGTTACAGAAACACTCTGGAAAATTCTCTTTGCTTTTACTGATTACAACCTTCGATTTCTGGATAACAGTTTTTATATTTTTTTAGCGCCGGGGATGATCTGCCTGGGATGGGCACTGTTGAATTCTTTTCGCGCGACAGGCAACGTTCCAATCTGGGTAGCACCCGTCATTCTGATTATCGTCGCAGAAGGCGCAGCCATTATCAGAGCTTTATCAAAAGGCGGGATCGGATGGTTTTTAGTCTTGCTCTCAACGGCCTGTGTGGTGTTTCTGGCAATTAACCTTCAACTCATCTGGGAATCATTACGACGCGGATTTAAACAGATTGCCTTGCTCTTTGTCGCGACGAGTATTTTGTTGGTTTGTCATTATGGATTTACTCGTTGGTGGTCGCCCTCCATAGTTTCATTCTGGATGATACAAATAAATAGTATTTTAATGTGGGGCTGTTTTTCTTTTGCCGCCTGGCGATTAAGCAAAAAAGTTGCGCCATAAAACATACCTCCTCGTAGATTGAAAATCACCTGCCTGATTGCTGCTTTCTCTTTACGCAAGACACAAAATAGTGGCGCGACAATCCACTTACGATTACTATGACGCTGATTATTAACGCTGAGTTTTTCAGTTGAAAATTTTTCGGTAAACAGTGTTGGGAGTCAGCTTCAATGGATTATAAAAATAATATTCTCGAATTAATCGGGCACACGCCGCTCATCAAATTAAATAAATTAAATAAGGGCTTGAAGCCGTTAGTCCTGGCGAAAATGGAATCGCACAATCCTGGCGGCAGCGTCAAAGATCGTATCGGTCTGGCGATGATTGAACGCGCCGAACGTTCAGGTGAACTCAAGCCCGGTGGCACCGTGGTTGAGGCGACGAGCGGTAATACAGGCATTGGGCTGGCGTTGGCGTGCGCCATCAAAGGCTATCGGTGTGTGTTCGTAATGACTGAAAAAGCCAGTCAGGAAAAAGTGCATTATTTAAAAGCCCTCGGAGCCGATGTCGTTGTCGTCCCGGCAGCTGCCAAACACGATTCGCCGGATCATTATTTGAATGTCGCGCGTCGCATTACGCAGGAAACTCCGAATGCGATGATGACGTTTCAGTACGGCAATCCCGCGAATCCTGAGGCGCATTATTTGACCACCGGCCCTGAGCTGTGGGAACAAACCGAAGGACGCATCACGCATTTTGTTTCAGGGATTGGAACTGGCGGAACGATCAGCGGGACGGGGCGCTACCTCAAAGAAAAAAATCCAAAAGTGAAAATTATCGGAGCCGATCCGTATGGCTCAGTTTTCAAAACGTACAAGGAAAGCGGACATTTGATGGAAGCTACGCCGTACTTGGTGGAAGGTATCGGGCAGGATACGATTCACGAAAATGTTCATTTCAAATACATTGATGAAATCATGAATGTGACGGATCGTGATTCGTTCAATGTAGCGCGTCGCCTCGGACGTGAAGAAGGAATTTTCTGCGGTGGCAGTGCGGGGACGATTGCCGCTGCTGCGTTACGAGTTGCTGAGACCGCGAACGAAGATGATGTGATTGTGTTTATTGTGTGCGACACCGGCGAACGCTATTTGACGAAGTTTTTATCTGACGAATGGATGAAGGAAAAACGCTTGCTGGGCTTTGAGCGAGTGACGGTTGGCTTGCTCAATGAAATGAAAGGGACAGAAAAAATCCCGCGTTTAATTTCCGCCAGCTCCGAACACAAAGTCAGCGAAGCGCTGCATTTGATGAATACGCACGGGCTTTCGCAGATGCCAATTATTGATGACGGCAACTGCGTTGGCAGCTTGCGCGAAGGCCGCCTGATGGCGAAATTGCTGGGAAATCGTGAACTATTACAAGCCTCTGTCAGTGAAATCATGGACGCTCCATTTCCGGTCGTGAATGAAACGGTTGAGGCTGAACGCGCGACAAAATATTTGAAAAATTCTCCAGCGATTTTAGTCGAAGAATACGGACGCATTGTTGGCATTATTACAAGGCATGATGTGCTTGACTTGCAGGCGTAAGGTAATTTTTGAGTTTCGAGGAATGAATAAAGAATATCCCCGCCCATCTGTCACAGTTGATTTAATTATCTTCACGATTGCAAAGAATGATTTGCAGGTGTTGTTGATTCGTCGTGACTTGGAACCGTTCAAAGGACATTGGGCTTTGCCGGGTGGATTTGTAGATATTGATGAATCGTTAGAAGCGGCAGCGGCGCGGGAATTGGAAGAAGAAGTCGGTGTCAAAAATGTATATTTAGAACAGCTCTTCACCTTCGGCGAACCGAAGCGTGATCCGCGCGGCAGGGTTATTAGTGTTGCGTATTTTGCTTTGGTTGATAGCGAACAACAGAAAGTTGTTGCAGGTTCTGACGCAGCAGCGGCGGAGTGGCATTCGGTTTTCAATCCGCCTGCGTTAGCGTTTGATCACAAGCAAATTCTAGATTATGCGGTATGGAGATTACGCAACAAAATTGAATGGACGACGGTTGGATTTGAATTATTGCGGCCCAAATTCACTTTGTCAGAACTGCAACGCGTGTATGAAATTATCCTGCAAAAACCTGTCGACAAGCGCAATTTTCGTAAGAAGATTTTAGCGCAGGGTGAGATCAAAGAACTGAATGAAGTCAGGACAGAGGGTGCGCATCGTCCGGCAAAATTGTATTCGTTTAAGCACCGATAAAACTACTGCGCATTCACCATCCCGCTATACACCAAAGCCAGAATTGCAATCCCAATCACCAATCTGTAGCCAATAAAAACAAAAGTCGAATTCTTCCTTAAATAACTAATCAAGAATGCAATGCTCGCGTAACCGACGATGCCGGAAACAATGGTTGCGACTACTAAATTAGTGATGCCGATGCCGTGCAAGCCGGTCTTATAAAGCTCTTTCATCTCTAATAAACCACTGCCAAAAATTACTGGAATCGAAAGCAGGAACGAAAAACGAGCAGCGGTTTCACGGGTCAATCCAGTCGCCAACGCGCCTGTGATAGTTGTCCCGGAACGCGAAGAGCCGGGGATCAGCGAGAATACCTGCGCAAGTCCAACAAACAACGCATCCTTCCAGGTTAGTTCATTCATCCCGCGACGTCGTGCGCCGAGAACTTCTGCGGCGAGTAATAGCAGCGCCCAAATGACGACACTAAAGCCGATGACGTACAGATTTTTCGTGAAGGTTCCTTCGATTTGTTTTTTAAAAGCTAATCCCACTACGACGGCAGGAATTGTGCCGAGGATAATCAGCCATCCCATTTTTGCGCCGTTTTGCGAACCGCTGTTATGACCCGATTGCAGAAACGCCAAATTGCCTGCAATAAAGCCGAAAGTGATGCTCAAAATGTCGCTAAAGAAATAAATGATTACAGCTGCCAACGTGCCAAGCTGAATGACCGCAGTGAAGGCTGTCATTTGTTCCGGGGACATGAAGCGATCAAGTCCCATGAGTTTTTCTGCGAGGATTAAATGCGCGCTGCTGCTCACGGGAATGAATTCGGTGAGGCCTTGCACGATGCCGAGGAGAATTGCGTGGATTAAATTCATTAAGGGGATTCCGGGGACAGGAAATTATTATTGTTGTGTTTTCACCCATTGGCGAAATTCTCGAACCATATCTGTAATATCGCTATCTTTGCCTTGGAGTAAAAAAGCAGGCAGAACATTTGCACTTAGAAAAGGGAACTTTCGGCTTGAAGAAATTTCTTCATAATTCCCATTATTAAGCACATAAAACTTGGCTACCTTCCCGTCAAACCACCATATTTCCTGAACTCCCAAGCGCGAGTAAATTGGAAATTTATCAGTAGAAGGGTGAGTAATATCCACTTCAATCACAAGGTCAGGCGGTGGATCAGAGCTAAGGTCAAGTCGGTTTTTTCCGGCAATTAAGGAAAGGTTGGAAAAGTAAAAGCAATCATCACCTTCCGCTCCGCTACCACTCCCTTTTTTGCGAAGTGTAGTCGAGCCACGGCTGAGATACTTAAAATTTAACTCTTCAGCCAGCACCAAAACCAAATAGCCAAAAAGACGCGTGAATCCGTCATGTTCCGCCGAAATCGTCATAATATGTAGGTAGCCCTGATCGTATGTCACACGCAAATTAGATCGTTCGTCCAACTCTTCAAGTATTTTTTCATAGTCATCCCACGAGACATTGAAAAGCTGAATTGCCGAACCGCGTGGTAATACTTCCAGAGCTGTTGCGAGAGAATTCATAACTTCTACCTTAACCGCTTCAGCAGATAACTTTCAAGCTCATCAATGGCAATCCTTTCCTGTTGCATCGAATCACGATCTCGAAGCGTAACCGTACCTTTCAGCGCTGCGGAATTTTCTTCTTTGCCTTCACCGAGCGTGTCAAAATCTACCGTGATGCAAAACGGCGTACCGATTTCGTCCTGACGACGATAGAGTTTTCCAATGCCGGCGGAATCGTCGTACACCGCTCGCATCAATGGTTGCAAATCATTTTTGATTTTTTTAGCGACTTCGACGATGCGCGGTTCATTTTTCTTGAGCGGGAAAACTGCGACCTTGATTGGCGAAAGTTGTGGATTTAATTTCAGCACCACACGCGTGTATTCGTCACATAATTTAGAAATGATCGGTCTGACTTTCTTGAGCAATTCAACGCGATCAGCGCCTGGCAGCGCACAGGCTTCTTCGACATCAAGCAATGTGTTTGGTAATCCGGCATCCGCTTTTTCTAAAGCTTCATTAATGTTTTTCAATTGATCCGCTGATGGATTTACGACTTCGCCTTTCGCCGTCGCCTTTTCCGCTTCATTGATTTTTTTCTCAATATTTTTGCGAGCAGTTGCGATGCTTTCACGCAGCGGAGCCATCACTTCAGCCGTTGGTTCCTTGACGATTTCTTCGTGGTACGCTTCGCACAAAAACGCCAGTGTCGCGCGATCCGCGCCCGCCGATGGTTCAATCACGTACGGCACATAGCGGACGCCTTTTTTGCCCGTGGTTGGATCAATCGCGGCATCGTCGAAGTAATCCAGCTTCGCTGTTGTGTCTGCATTCGCAGTTAATTTCAGGCGCGCTAAATCTGCTTCAGGAATGTCGCGGCTGTGCGCGGACAAATCGTAATCCTGCCGATTGGCGATGCCTTCGAGTTCGCTGAATCCGAGTGATCCGGGGAATTTATATTCCAAATCAACTGTGGCTTTGGCGTAGTGAGCGAGTTCCTCTTTCAATTGTTCTCGCTTGAGAATTTTTTCTGCCGGGATGCCAAGATTCACATACCAGTTAAATCTTTGCTCAACCCATTCGGCGTGCAATTCTTCATCGTTCTTTTCGCCTTCCTGCAAAAATTGCGGAGGCTTGCAGAAATATTCAATTTCCATTTGCTCGAATTCACGCGTCCGAAAAGTGAAATTTCCCGGCGTGATTTCGTTACGAAAAGCTTTGCCGATTTGCGCGACTCCGAAAGGAAGTTTGCGGCGCATGGATTGTTGGACATTCGCGAAATTTGCAAAAATTCCCTGCGCGGTTTCTGGTCGCAGATATGCGATGTTGTCGTCGTTATCTACGGGGCCAACCGTTGTCTTAAACATCAAATTAAAATTGCGAGGTTCAGTCAAATTTGTCGAACCGCAGCTTCCGCATTTACCGTCAATCAAATGATCGGCGCGGGAGCGTTTGCCGCATTCTTTGCAATCCACCAGAGGATCAGAAAACGTCGTTTCGTGACCGGAGTAGCGCCACACCAGACGATTCATGATGATCGCGGCGTCCTGTCCTTCCATATCTTCGCGGTTGTACACAACGGCGCTCCACCATGCGCGTTTGACGTTATTTTTTAATTCAACGCCGAGCGGACCGTAATCCCACGTCGAACCGAGTCCACCGTAAATTTCGGAATTCGGAAAAATAAATCCGCGTCGTTTACACAAACTAACAATTTTTTCCAAGCTTGATGCTGCCATTATTAATGCCTCTTCATAAAAAAATACGGGACGCCCTGAAACCGCGAGATATTAGCACAATGCTTTTAAATGCTGAACTTATCTGGAGAAAAAGAATCCGTTTGAAGTCATTATTTTGAGTTAACTAACTTTCAATTTAAAAACCTCGAAGATCATTTGGCAAGTATTATGATTGAATTAATTGTCATTCCTGAATTCTGCAAATTAATTATAATTCGATCATTTGCGCCGCTCTGCAAATACCGGTCGTTTGATTTTTGCGCTGATGTTCGTTAGGCTTTTTTTGCATCCTCTGGTTATTTTTAAGCTTCCCCTGCACAAACAATATTTCGAAAGACACGATTGTCTTTCGAATGACCTTGAAGGAGGAAAATGAATAGTAGTAAAACCAGTAAATCGCTATCTTTGATAATTTTTTTTGGTGTGACCGTATTATGGGCAGCCAGCCCGGCAGTTTTTGCTCAAGTTCCTAATACGCAACCCATCGGTCAAACTTCGAGAAATCGAGTAATCGGTACACAATCCGTTCCGAATGGTTCAAAGATGAATTTTAAAGGTGTCGTCATTAATCGCGAAGCCGACACGTTCACTGTCCGCGACCGGAATCGAACGGATTACCAGGTTCTCTTAACCGATAACGCCAGCGTCAAAACATACGGGGGGTTCCTGCGCTTTGGCAAGAAATACGCCGTCGCGGATATTTTGCGCGGGTTGATTGTCGAAGTGGAAGGGCGTGGAAATTCACAGGGGCAAATCGTGGCAGACAAAGTTCGATTTAATGAATCGGATATGAGAGCCGCTGTTACCACCGACACACGCGTCAAGCCGGTTGAGGAAAATCAGGAACGCATCGCCGGGCAGATTGATGAACTGCATACCATCGCCGCTGAGGCCAGAAACGAAGTACGGGTCGCGAATGAACGTATTTCAGCCATCGATGATTATGATATGCAGGAAGCTGTCACAGTTAATTTTAAAGTTAACAGTGCTGTCCTTTCACCTGAATCCAGGCAACAACTTGATATGCTGGCAGCCAAAGCGCTGACTGCTAAAGCTTACATGATTGAGGTCGCCGGACATACCGATTCAACCGGCAGTGAAACGAAGAATTTTCAGCTCAGTCAGCAACGCGCTGAAGTTGTTATTCAATATCTGGCAGTACGTCATAAGATTCCTGTTCGCCGTTTTGTTACGCCGATGGGATACGGTAAAACGGAATCCGTAGCGGATAACACGACCACCGCCGGACGCGCGCAGAATCGGCGTGTGGAAGTTAAAATGATGGTTAATCGCGGACTTAGTCAGCAATCATCACCGACGACTTCCGCCGTCAGGCAATAAGGTCTCTGTTTTTTTAAGCTGAGCGAACTGGCAGCGCGCTAGTTCGCTTAGCTTTTTCTATTTGTCAAAGGAGCAAAATATTTTATGTTGCAATGGAAAGATGTGATTCGTTTGGGTGATTCTGGAAATCTTGAGCCTGACCAAAAAGTTGTCAAAACCGAAAAGGAATGGATAGCGCAACTGACCCCTGAGCAATACGCCGTGACTCGCCAAAAAGGTACCGAAAGGCCTTTTAGTTCAGAAATGTGCAGTCTGTTTGAGCCGGGCTTATACGGTTGTGTTTGCTGCGATACGTTGTTATTTGATGCGAATGAGAAATTTGAAAGCGGTACGGGTTGGCCTTCTTTTACACAACCAGTAAAAGAAAATTCGATTGCCTATCACGTGGATAATGCTTACGGAATGCAGCGCGTCGAAACCGTTTGCAATACCTGCGGAGCGCATCTGGGACACGTCTTTCCCGACGGCCCGCCGCCGAGCGGGTTACGGTATTGTATGAACGCAGTGGCCTTGAAAAAAGTGAAAAACGATAAGTGAAAAAAACGCCGCGAAGCTGCATAAATTTTGCAGCTTCGCGGCCCAGATAAAGGAAATTAAAGGAATAACTAACTTCGGATGCTTAGCGAGAACGTTGCGTGCTCCCGTGTCCTGTCCGGTTATTACGAGTGAAGGGATCACCCGCAAATTTACTGCGGACATAACGCAGATTTTTCAATTCAATTGCCTCCCTTTCAGGAGCGAAAGCGCTGGCACACGCTCCCTGATAGGTCGTGATGCGATTGACCCAGTAATCCGCGACGATCACATCTGACTTACCATCACCATTAAAATCCGTCGCCGTCACCGCGCTGGGGCTTTCATTCGCGATCAGGTCTTTACGTGTCGGAGCGCCGGTTTGATTCGAGACCAACGTCGTCACGAAATTCGTCCCGTCATTGGCTACCACCAAATCATCGAAGTTGTCTCCATTAAAGTTCGTGACTGAGAGCGAACGCGGAAGACTGCCCACGGCTGAGGACGTCTTTGTAAAATTGGCGGTTCGAGTATTGGTCAGATATGTGACATCGTGGCTGGCATAATTGGCAACGGCTAAATCAGTGTATCCATCCCCGTTGAAATCTCCACCCACCATATCCAGCGGCTGATCTCCCGCATCTAGAATTCGGGCATCATCAAGGTAACTGCCGGGACGATTGAAGTAGACGATGGCGCGATTGGTATTGTTGTACGCCACCGCAAAATCGAGTCGTCCGTCTTTATCGAAATCAGCCATGACAACGGCAGCAGGCATCCCGCCTTCGTGTTTGAAAAATTCAAAGCCAAAAGTGAACGTGCCATCGCCATTGCCGAACACCGCAGTAGTTTGATAACTGCCAGCATTGGCGATGACCAAATCAGATTTCCCGTCCCCGTTGAGATCGCCAATCGCGACCGAGACCGGGTAGCTCATGCCTGTGACTTTAGGAGCAGCAGTGAATCCACCAGCATCATTGCCGAGCAGAATTGAAAGATCGCCGCCCACCAGATTGGTGACGACGAGATCAGGTTTGCCATCGCCGTTGAGATCACCGACGGTGACGGATTTAGGATTACTACCGACCGGATAAATGACGGCGGGAGCAAAACTACCATTGCCGTTATTGAGCATGACGGAGATCGCATTGGCTTCGTAATTGGAAGTAACAAGATCAGGCTTGCCATCGCCATTGAAATCTCCGTAGGAAACATCAGAAGGCGTTTCTGCGGTGGTGTAATTTGTCGGTTGTTGCAAGCTGGTTACTGCACATCCTGTCGGCGGCGGAGTCGTATTCACCAGACCAACAATGACAAAAGGACTGAGCGAGGTAACCCGTGCGCTGATTTGCTTCGCGGCAAAATTCGGAGCAGGTGTATCAGGCGCAAGCACAGTGCGATCCACCAAAGCCTGCGGAGAGCCTTCGCCGTGCAGGACGCGCAAGGTGGAAAACACTGCTGCATCCGTCACTCCGGGGACATTGAACGTAATTGTAATCGGACCGGAGAAAACAGCCGTCGTGGTGATTTCAAAGGCCAGGCTACCATCAATTAATTTGTAAGTATTTGGCAAGGTTCCAGCGCTCGCCGGAGCAATGGGGGTGATGATGGTATCACCTGCTGTAGTTACATTATTGAAAGTAACGGTGACGTTATTACCTATGACAGAAATATTTCCACCTGTTGGTGTATTGCTGGCAGGTGTCACGTTAACAATTAAATTTGCCGTTGCCGTCAATCCGCCACCATCTGTTACAGTCAATACAACCGTATTATTTCCAATTGAAGCATTCGCTACCGCTGCAATATTGGCTGTGATTGTGCCATTTGTATTGGTTATACCTGAGATAGTAATCCCAATTGGAACAGTTGTGGCTGTGACGATTAAACTACTGGTTGGAGTTTCTATGTCACTAACGGTAGCAATTGTAGAAGTTGTTCCGGCTGAACCCGCTGTTCGTGTTAAGACTGGGGCCGCGGTAATAGTCGGTGAGGAATTTCCTGTCGGGGTTCCACAAACGTTCATGAAGAACGTGACTTTGTCGTTAGTATCCCAATGAAGCAAGTCTGTTCGCCCATCTTTGTTCAAATCCAAAGCCTCAATGAGATTGGTCGGACCCGCATTCAGATTGAGAGTCACAGGCATTAAATATGTTTCTGCTGATGAACTGGTGATCAGCGTGACTGAAGAGGTGTTGTTAGTATTATCGAAACGGCTGAACCAAATATCCAGAAACCCATCCCCGTTAAAGTCCTGCAAAGAAGGGCTGAAATCGTTTGGAACCTGTGCGCTGTAAATTTCACGATAAGACTTATCTGCTTCGCCGACCGCAATAAATGCCTCTTTGACGTCAATCGAATTCACTGTTTTTGTTCTCACCCCTACTGCGTCATTCAGACCATCGCCATTGATGTCTCTGATCCAAACAGTCCCTTGCGGAGAAGCAGGTTGCGGCGGCGGTGGCGTAACAGTTGGCGGTATCGTCCTGAATATCCCATCGGGATGCCCATAAACTACAGTGCGTCCGAAATTAGTCCGAATATCAGTAAAGCCATCACCGTTATCGTCGCTGAAGAAAGCATTATTTGAATTGGAAGTTCGCCAATCCAAAATGCCTCTTCCGGTAAATGGACCTTGTGTCGTCAGGTTGAAATTGGCCGATCCAAAATAAGCCCAGATTCTACCTTCTCCGAAAAAAGTATTGAAAGATTTGTACGCGACCAGAAAATCCTGTTTGCCGTCGCGATTTACATCTAAAGGAGGATTTTGACCAAAGTAATAATCGCCGTCAGCGTCTCCTTGAAAAAATAATCGAGTAGCTGGATCAAAAGTCCCATTCCCGTTATTTTTGTGGATCGTGAGAACCCGCAGAGCATTGACAGTTGCAGGATTGAGTGGGTCTGTACTTCGCGTTGACACTTGTCGCGTTGATCCTGAGATAAAATCTGTCAATCCATCACCATTAATATCTCCATTAAACGAGTCGTCATTATCAAGGAATCCGCCGCCACCTTCTCCCACTCCGCTATTAGCATTCAAAATAAAGCTTTGTTTGTTTGTAAAAGTTCCGTCCCCTTTGTTGATAAATGGGGCAAATCGAATCTCTTCACCTACTTTGTGGCGAATAATAAAATCAGCAAATCCATCGTCATCCAAATCTGTTGCAGTATAAGCCAGTCGCCGCATGATTCCAGGGACGGTGTAAATTTGAGATGCTCCCAAATTCCCATTGCCATCGTTCAGCCGCACGACAACCTGATTTGAAGGAAGCGTAAGCGGATCAGAGGAAATCACTAATCGCAGTCCAAGAAGGTCTATGGCTTTGTCGCCATTCAAGTCAATAAATCGCCTACTGGTTTCGGTAAAGTAATTGGGGAGTCCTTTGAACTCTGAAAGATCATACTGATTAGCAGCTACGAAATTAATATTGCCGCAGCTATCAGTTCCCGCTGGTGGCGCAGTTACCGTCAACGGAAAAGTCATCTGAACAGAGGCTGCTTCGCAGTTATCTCGAGCGGTAACGGTAACGGTGTAATTACCTTTTGGCGCAGCATTGCGAATTCTCACAGTACCATCGGTATCTACGAATAATCCGCCTGTATAGCCGGGAGCTGAAACTGTTACACTGCCAACTGAACCACTAAAAGGCGCACTCGGTAACACATTGATCCGTCCGCCCGCCACAACAGTAGCTGGTGCATACGAAGAACCGGCAAGGGGCTTTCTTGCTGCAATATTAACGATCAGGTCTGACGTGACGGTATCTCCGGTGCTTGTCCTTGCGGTCAATGGAATCGTCACTGTGCCAACGGCTGCGTTACAAGAAATCTCAACCGAGCCATTGACTATGCGATCAACAATAGACAAACCAGATATAGTTACCCCAGAAGCAAAGCCCGCGGTGACAGTAGCTTTCCCAACCAATGTAGCGAGCGCCCCTGTTATTTTTTGTCCCTGTTGCAGGTTCAGCACCGGGACAGCGGTTAACGAAATAGGTTCCACCGTCAAGGTGACCGGATTGGAAATAGCACTGCCACAATTCCCCGTAATGACGAGGTCATACGTTCCTGCATCACCAACTCTAACTGCGGGAAGGATAAGTTGCGCAGAAGTTGCCGTACGCTGATTTAGCGTAAAATCATTTCCGATAGGAATACCGTTACGCCGCCAACGATAAGAAAGGCCACTGCCGGTGGCAGTAATGGAAAAACGTGCCTCTTCTCCTGCTTGGCGAGCAAGGCTCACAGGTTGTTGTATGATATTGGTTGTTCCACCAACAAAGAGCGAGGCAGCAGACGAGACACTGCTTGTTCCGCTGGTGATAACCACTTCATAACTGCCCGTATCTGCAGATGTCACCGCAGGGATTGTCAAACTATTGGTTGTCGCATTGGTGATCGGAGACCCGTTTTTCTTCCACTGATAGCTAAGTGCTGTTCCGTTCGCAAGTACCGAGAACGTGACCGAACCACCAAGACAGGCAATCTGACTGGATGGTTGAGTCACGACACTAATTGCTGGTGGTGTAAAGTCATATTTGCCAAATCTGAAAGACGGCTTATTCCCAGCAAAAGTAAAACTACCGCCAGCGTACAACCCGGTTGTAGTTGCGGCAAGAGCCAAAACCGAGCCGGTAAAGCCACTGCCATCCACGCCGCTACCGAGTGATGACCAATTGGTTCCATTCCATTTTGCGATAGATTTTGCACTGATCCCGCCTGCGGCTGAAAAGTCTCCTCCCACATACAGGTCGTTGCCGCTGACAGTAATTGTAGAGACCGGTGCTGTAGCATTCGTATTCGGTGTGATTCCGCTCCCCAAAGCTGACCAGGCAGTTCCATTCCATTTGGCAATTCGACTTGCATTACCTCCTCCAGCAGTGGTGAAATTCCCTCCAACATAGACATCATTCCCGTTTACGGCGATGGCTTTCACATCACCGTTGAGACCACTCTCCAAAGCTGACCAGGTAGTTCCATTCCACTTGGCAATCCGACTTGCGCTAACCCCACCCGCAAAAGAGAAATTTCCCCCGACATAAACATCATTCCCGTTTATTGCGATGGTTGCCACATCACCGTTGAGACCACTTCCCAACGCTGACCAGGCAGTTCCATTCCATTTGGCAATGTTGCTGGCACTAACACCACCAGCGTTTCGGAATTTTCCCCCAACATAGACCTCATTACCGTTGGCTGCAATGGCATACGCCTGTCCAGAAATCACCGTTGGCCCCGACCCGAAAAAGATTGTGTCGGTAATTCCGCTGCCGAGCGCCGACCACGATGTGCCGTTCCATTTCGCAATGCTGAATGTAGTGAGCCCAGCGATTGTCGAGAAATTTCCTCCCACATAGACATCATTGCCGCTTACTGCAATAGCATTGAGGTTCTGCTTAAGATCAAAGAACGACCACGCGCTTCCATTCCATTTTCCCATCCTACCCGGCGTGATGGCATAAAGATCGTTCCCACTCAGAGCCATTGCGTTCACGAAATCACCGGGACTGCCGCTCCCACCTAATTGAGACCAAGCACTATTGTTGAATTTTGCAATTTTTTGAGCTGATACTCCGCCTGCGCTGATAAATCTACCGCCAACATAGACATCATTTCCATTGACAGCGATGGCGTGAGCAATACCATCAGAATCACTGCCATCCAAAAGACCGCTCCCCAGCGATGACCACGAAGAACCATTCCATTTGGCAACACCTGTCGCCACTATTCCTCCCGCCGTGTTGAATCCGCCCCCAACATAGATGTCGCTCCCATTGATGACGAGGCTCCTGACATCACTGGAAACTGTGCCTGAAAATTGGTTATAGATGGAAACGCCGCTGTCTAAGGATGACCAATTTGTTCCATTCCACTTTGCAATTCCGGCGGCGTCAGCCCCTCCTGCTTGAGTAAACCTTCCGCCAATGTAAACGTCACTCCCGCTGATCCCAATCGTCGCTACATTATCATTGCTGGAGCTGCCAATACCGCCACCAAGTGCTGACCAGGCTGTCCCATTCCAGCAGGCGATTTTGCTGGCGCTGACTCCGCCTGCATTATTGAAACTTCCGCCAACATAAACATTTGTTCCGCTGATTGCGATGGCTCTGACGATGTTGTCGGTGCCACCACCGGGTTCTGACCAGGCTGTTCCATTCCAGCGAGCGATATTGCTGGCACTAAAGCCAGCGGAGCTAAAATTACCACCGACGTAGACATCACTGCCACTAACGGCAATAGCATAAACGCCCGGTGCGCCTCTGAAACCATTTCCTCCAGTGACTCCGTTTCCCACCGCTGACCAGGAAGTCCCATTCCAGCGGGCGATGCTGTTTGCGCTGACCCCGCCCGCATTATTGAAAAAACCTCCTACATACACATTATTCCCGCTCACGGCAATCGCAGAGACTCCAGCACTGAATGTGCTATTTCCTCCGGTGACGCCGCTGCCCAAAGCCGACCAGCTTGTACCATTCCATTTCGCAATGTTATTGGCTTTGACCCCACCCGCAGCAGAGAAATACCCTCCTACATACACATCATTACCGCTCACGGCTATTGCATAAACTTCACCATCAACACCTGCCAAGTTGAAACGCGAATCCCAGTTGTCGTCAGGATTGCCTGTAGTTTGCATAAAGACAGGTGCGCCATTTGCACTGTACGTCATCCGATAACTGTGCGCATCAAAACTGCCATAAATGCCGGAGGTAAGATTCAAAGTACCATCAGCGTTTAGTAGGCTGGCAATTGAGGTCTGACCTTTTTTGTTCCCCTCGCTCAAGGACGTTTTCTTAGGGGTAATTAAGTGCGAAAACAATGACCTCGCCTTCGTCACAACGGCAAAGTTAGGGGTAAAGACAGCTGTCGCCATGACGGTAAGGGAAAAAATAGAAATGACAAGTAGGCTTGTGAGGCGATGAGAAAATTTCATGTAACTCCTAAGTGGACAAAGCCAGTTATTTTGCTAAAGGTAAAAGAATTTGCTACTCAAAGCCATACTCGCAACAGTGACCTTAGAGTCGCTACGCAGTACATTAAGTAGAGGTTACGAATTGAAAAATAAAATAAGTACTACAATCGGGGTCGTGAAGATTTCTGGTTACTTGCCTGATGGGATCAGAGGACGTAGGAGAGGCTTCTAATCCGCCTCCGGCAAGGCGGCACTTTTTTCGGTCTCGTGAGAATTATTTGTTGTCTATCTCAAGTCTTACATCGGTAGCGAAACAACGACGGATAGTATGAGAAATCAGGAATCAGGAGCAAGTAAAAAAAAGTAAAATCTTATGCTTGAGCCGCCGGATGAAAAGGTAAAAAAATGTAAAAAATAGTGGCTCGTCTTGCCTT
>JAYTCQ010000295.1:0-12139 GCA_043736395.1 Blastocatellia bacterium
AGCAAGGGCTGCCTCGGCCATGCGCCCCCCGGCCTCAAGGTGCGCATCATCAATGCAGCCCTTGCTGACGCGCGGGCCTACTGCCACGAATTTTTTAGAGTTCTGACTGATGTACCAGCGCGAATTGCAGCAGCGCGTTCGTGCCTTTTAAATCAAGTTTGCTGGCAATGTTGGCGCGATGGCGGTCTATGGTGCGGATGCTGATAAAGAGTTCGTCGGCAATCTGCTGGCTGGTCTTGTAATGGGCGATTAATTTCAGCACGCGGCGCTCGGCTTCGGTCAGCGCGTGACGGGATCACACGCCATACAGCTTTGCAACGTGATGTGACCGCGGCGTTGGCGGAACGCGAAGGATTATAGGACGTCTATGTGCTGTCCCTCGGCGAGCCGTTGCAGCAATACTTCCCGCCCGTTCTGGAAGCGGAGCGCATCGCGGTAACTGTGTGGTGTCGCGCTCAGTTGCGTAAAGGTCACGTCTTCTATCGCGGATACACCAAACTCCCGCTGCAAAGAGACAGGGATGCCGTGCAATTTCAGCCGCGCCCCGGGGGGGGAATGCAGACGGCTGGCGCTGACACCCCAGGCTCTCCGCTAAACCAATTTTTAAAGCGTTCCCGCCAGTTACGTGCACGCCGTTTTTCTTCTTCTTCTTCTGCCGCGCACTTTTGCAATTCGTCGGGTGAAGCGAGGCCAATGGTGTAAGTAGGAAAACGATGCACCTGTAACACTTCGATTTCGCTGGCTAACCGATTGGGCATGCCAAGTAATGAATAGTCACACATGATTTGATCCTCCGTTGTTGACGAGCGTGTTTGGGCAGACTCTGGTGAATGGCAAACAAAAATTTACAACAGGGTGACGTATAAATTAGCAAAGACTATGCCACAGCGAAGGAGTGGGAAATTCCTCATACTGGAACGGCAGAACCGTTCAAGGTTCAGCGGGATGTAGCAATTATCAAGCCCCAAGCTGGGAAATTTTGCACAATGAGAAGACTGTTTTTTGCTACTGCGCCAGCGGAACAAAAATTGCAGCAAATACGCAAAAGGAGCAGTTAATATGAAATTTTTACGAATCGTAACAATTGTGGCTGTAGCGTTAATGACAAGCACTTTTGCGCAAAGCCAACCCAAAGGTCAAAACCAGCAAACGCCTGAACCACCGTCTGGACAGAACCCAATGGGCAAAATGAAAAGGGAGGGGTGCATGGCAATGATGGAAGAACAGCAAAAGATGCAGGCGGCAATGGAAGGTATGGATACCGAACTCAATAAATTGGTAGTTGAAATGAACCGCGCTCCAGCAGATACGAAGATGGTGGCTACCACTCTGGTGGTGACGAAAATGGCCGAACAACGTGGGATCATGCGCGAACAAACGCAACAAATGCAGATGAAAATGATGCAGCACATGATGCAACACATGCAGTCAGAAAAAGAACCAATGTCGCAGTGCCCAATGATGAAAAAAATGATGCAGGGGAAAGAAACTAACAGTGAAACAAAAACCCCTAAAAGCGATCATAACAAGCATCACCAATGATGCTGAAAAGAGATAAGAATGGGAGCTTCATTTTGTGGCGAAGCAGTTTGTGCTGATCAAAATAATTTCGTGTATCACTTTATTGGGCGGTCTAACGAGCCTCTCCATCATCTATGACTAACCCAATTACCGGAATACTCAATGAATCAAGTGGTGGACTTTCCACAATCGAGGCGAAGCGGAGGCTGGCCCAGCAAGGCTCCAACGAGCAAGCGCCTGTCCGACGCGCCGCTGCATTGATCCAGATTCTGCTTCTCTTTGCCAATCCCTTAGTCATCATCCTGTTGATTGCCAGTGCGGTCTCCGCCTTTGTGGGCGAGATCGTCAACGCCACGATTATCGCGTTGATGGTCGTAGTCAGCATCGTCATTAACTTCTATCAGACCTGGCATTCGCAGCGCGCCGCGGAACGATTGCGCGGGCAGGTTGCGCCGAAAGCCACTCTCCTGCGGGATGGCAAGTGGGAGGAGCTGCCCCGGCGCGAAATCGTTCCGGGCGATGTCTTCAGACTTTCCGCCGGAGACCTGGTGCCCGCCGACGCGCGCTTGCTGGAAACGAAGGACCTGCACGTCAATCAGGCTGCGCTCACTGGCGAATCACTGCCCGTCGAAAAAGAAGCTGCCGCCAAAGATGCAGTGATTACAGCTACGACAGAAAATGCTGCGAATGATCGTCATGCAGTTTTTCTCGGCACATCGGTAGTCAGCGGAACTGCGATTGCCATCGTCACCGCCACTGGCCCGGCTACGGCCTTTGGCGATATTGCCGCGCGTCTTTCTTCCAAGCCGCCTGAGACTGAATTTGAACGCGGCTCGAAACAATTCGGCTACCTGATAATGAAGACCATCTTCCTGTTGGTCTTTTTCGTGGTGCTGATCAGCATTGTGATGCGGCACAATCCGTTGGAATCCATTCTCTTTGCACTGGCACTTGCAGTGGGACTGACACCGGAATTTTTGCCGATGATTACTACAGTCACGCTTGGGCGCGGCGCGATGCGCATGGCGCGGCAAAAGGTCATCGTCAAACATCTGGAATCCATTCAAAACTTCGGCAGCATGGATGTCTTGTGCAGCGACAAAACCGGCACGCTGACCAGCGGCGAAATGACGCTCAGTCAGCACGTGGATGCGCTTGGCAATTCGTCAGAACACACGCTGCTGCTCGGCTACATCAATGGCACGTATGAATCAGGCGTGAAGAATCCGATCAACGTGGCGATTCTGGCACACGATCCACTGGACATCAGCGCGTATCGCAAGGTGGATGAAATCCCTTTTGACTTTGAACGGCGACGGCTCTCTATCGTTACCCAGGCAAAAGGCGAAATGCTGTTGATTACCAAGGGCGCGCCGGAAAGCGTATTGACCTGCTGCACGCAGCTTGAAGTGAATGGACAGGCGCAGCCATTAGACAGTGATGCGCGCGTGAAGTGTCAGGCGATTTATGACGGATTGAGTGCGACCGGTTTTCGCGTGCTGGCCGTCGCTTCCCGGCAAGTCGCGCAACAACCCGCCTATCGCGTAGTTGATGAGAAAGACCTGGTACTGGCTGGCTTTTTGGCTTTTTCTGATCCGCCACTCGCAGATGCTGGCGAATCGCTCGAAGCGTTACGCCGCGATGGCGTGCGCGTCAAGATTTTGACTGGAGACAGTGAACTGGTCGCCCGACATATTTGTTCCCAAGTCGGGCTGGACGCCAAGCATATTATCCTCGGTGAAGAACTCGACCGCATGAGCGATTCAGCACTCGCGGCAATGGCGGAAAAGACGATTGTGTTCGCTCGCGTCTCGCCGATGCAGAAACACCGCATCATCCTCGCGCTCAAAGGGCGCGGCCACGTCGTAGGTTATATGGGCGACGGCATTAATGACGCGCCTTCCTTGCATGCGGCAGACGTTGGCATCTCGGTGTCTACTGCTGTGGATGTCGCGAAAGATGCCGCCGATATTATTTTGCTGGAACGCAGTTTACGCGTGTTGCATCAAGGCATCTTGGAAGGGCGCAAAGCCTTCGGCAATGTCATGAAATATCTGCTGATGGGCACGAGTTCGAACTTCGGCAATATGTTCAGCATGGCTGCCGCCGCAATGTTTCTGCCCTTTTTGCCGATGCTGCCGACGCAAATTCTGCTGAATAATTTTCTCTATGATCTCGCTCAAATCACCATTCCCACTGACAACGTAGACGCCTCTTACATCGACAAACCGAGACGCTGGGACATCAAACTGATTCGGGATTTTATGCTCTACATCGGCCCCATCAGTTCGATCTATGACTTCCTGACTTTTTATGCGCTGCTGAAATTCTTTCACGCTTCTGAATCGTTGTTTCACACCGGCTGGTTTGTTGAATCGCTCGCGACACAAACGCTGGTGCTGTTTGTGATTCGCACGGCAGGCAATCCATTTCGCAGCCGTCCCAGTTGGCCGCTGGCGATTACGACGGTGTTGATTGTCGTGGTTGGGATCGTGTTGCCATTTTCTCCGTTGGCGGAAGTGTTTGACTTCACGCCGCTGCCCGCGATGTTTTTCCTCTTTCTGGGCGTCACGGTGATTACCTACTTGCTGTTGGTCGAACTTGTGAAGCGGCGTTTAATGGGACGGCATCAGCGCAAGCCTCGACGTCCATCACGCTTGCGCTAACTCGGCAGAAACTTGCGACAGTGCTGCGCAATTTTCCACTTGGTACTGGGTGTTAATTCCCGATATCTATTCATTTCCCCAACCAGCATGAGCATTCCTGCTGGCACAGTTATTGCTATTTAATTCAATTGTTAATTCCCCCCAATCTTTTTAGTTGATATGCCCCTTTGCGGGGAGGAGGAAGTGTGAAAACAAGCAAGTTGATTTATCTGATTTCGTTACTCTGCCTGGTGCTGGCGGTCAGCATGACTGGACTCGCACAAGGCACAAATACTAAGGACTCGGCTTCACAAGCCAAGAAGGCTTCGGCCGTGCTGAAAGAAATTATGGGCGCGCCGGATAAAGCCATTCCGAAAGATGTGTTGGACAAAGCGGAGTGTGTTGCGGTCTTTCTGCAAGTCATCAAGGCGGGCTTCATTGTCGGCGGGCGTGGTGGACGCGGCGTGGCCAGTTGCCGCACGCCGAGCGGTTGGAGCGCTCCGGCCTTTTTTAATTTAGGCGGGGGCAGCTTTGGTTTACAGATCGGCGCGCAAGCCACTGACTTTTAATTCGCAAATAAATCTTCAGGCAATTTCCTAGTGCCTTAATCATTCCATCCATAACCTCGGTTGACTAATCAAAAAAACTGATGTAGCGTTCCGCTCGCCATTGTAATCTGCAATTGTCAACAACTTTTCCCCTATAAAAAATAGCCAGCCAGGTATTCATTGCTGCGCTTTGCTCAGTCTTAAGCATTGTTCTAAAGCCAGATTGAAAGCTAATAACGAGAGGGGAAAGTCATGAGTACGAGCTTCAATTTCACGAAAAATAAAAAGTTTCTCGATATTTCAAGTGCCATCGGGATTGCCTTAAAAGGAATTCAAGACGTGGATGTGTTGGCGGCGATTACCACAAATAAAAAATTTCCAACGCGAAAAATTGAAATTGGCTCACTCCAGTTTTCCGCCAGTACGAATCAGGATATTTCCTTCGGGACAAAGAATAATGGGAAGGTGAAATTCAGTGGCAGTGCGAGTGCTTTTGCCGGGCTTGGTGTCTATCCTGATCCAAAAGATATGCTCAAAGCGTTGCGGCTCAACGAAAGTTTTAATGACAACTTAGCTGACGGGTTGCTGCTGGAGAAAGATAAAGATGCAAATTATCTGGCACTACGTTGGGGTTATGACTTGCGAGGTTCCGTCCAAGGTTCGTTGGCGTTAGGTGCGCCTGGCGGAATTACATTTGGTGTGGATGGCAGCCGTGAAGGTGTGTATGCGGTCGTTCGTAAATTGACGAACACGATGGGCGCGACAGATGCGATTCAGGAAACGGTGAGCAGTTGGATGATGCCGAGTCACGTTTCTACTTTTTCTGATCTTGAACCGGGAACGTGGTTGATTGCTGAAGTTGATGGCTCAGTGCAGGCAAAGATTGGAGCGAAATTTGGTTATGATTTTAACTGGGTACGCGAAGCAAAATTGGGTGGTCTCGAAGGCGACATCGGTTTGCGGGTTCAACTTGGCGTAGATGCCACACTCAATTTTTTTGCCAGTGGAAATTACGCAGTTGTCATCAGCCGCGAATCCGATGACAAAGTCATTCGTCTCCAACTTTTTAAAATGGCAAAAAAAGGGTTGGGATTTTCGTTTCATGCCGGGGCAGAGGTCGGTGCCGATTTTACGAATTTCCTCCCTGATTCGGCAGACGATTTTGTCGCGGCTGTCTTTGGCGTACACGGTGCGCAGATCGTCAAAGATTTACAGATTCTCGACAAATGGACAGACCCGAATCAGGACTTCTCAGAAATTATTGCGGGGCTGACAAGCGAATATACGCAGAAGCTGGTCAAGGCTGTCACGGGGATTGATCCGAAAACTGAATTTGAAAAAGCGCGTGGAGTGATTCGCGGTTTTCTCAAACAATGGAATGAATTAGATCATCGCGTCGCGACGTTATTGTGGAAGTTGGTAGAAGAAAAAGTTGACCTGGCTGACGTGCGTAAAGTCGCTAACCTGATTGCGAACGGGGGAGCGAACGACTATAAAAAAATACTTCAGGAACAGCTTAAGACGGTGGATTTTTTCAATTCGCCAGTTGGGCGCTGGCTTGAATCGGTCGCGGTTGATAGCCTCATGCGTCCTCTTAACAGCGGCAGTGAATTTGAACAATTGCAATTGCTGGCGCGCCGTACTCTTGGGTTATTGGACGGCTCCACGCTCGAAAACGTCTTATCCAAATTGCAGGATTACATCAACAAAAACCTGCACATTGATCAAATCACAAAAATTGTAAATGAGACAAGTTTCAAGAAACTGGATGGTTTACTTCAGGCGAAAATGGCGGCATTTCTTGGTGAGAAATTTGATTTCTCCAACCTGAATAAAATTAAAGACTCAATTAATTTAGTGCTGAGCAAACGGATCTTATTTTATGAAAAAGCACTCGAAGCTTTGAATCATCAATATGAATTTTCGTTTGCGGCTACGTATCAAAGTACGACGACGAAAACTGCGCTTTTGGATATAAGTTTTGATTTTTCTAAATCAGTCGGAGATTTGTTGGCACGTGCGATTGACGGTGATTTTGATTCGCTGCTGATTACTCCCAAGAAAGGAGTCACGCTGAATACAGCCTCTTTGACGCACGGCATCAAAAGGCAAAGTCACGTCGAAGTCACAATTCCATTTTTCAAATTCACCTCCGATCATTTTAATGAATCACTGGCGCGGGTATCAGTTGACAGGGGAATCAATGCCGAACAGGGAAGAGTTCTGGTTTATGAATTAGACGCACATGACGAAGTGCTGGATCAGGTTCGGGGCAAGTCAATTCGTGACAGCAGTCTGACCATCGGCGCAACGCTGCATCAGGGCTTAGGCGATTTGCGCGTCCATTCGAAAGCCTCGTTTTCTTATGAATACTCTTTGCGACAAGCAGTCAAAGGGATGCGGAGTGATTTTTTGCTGCATCAACTCAGACCATCCGTGAATACATATTTTAGCCACCTCTTTAACTCCTCTCTGCCAGAAGGTCACACTAGCACTTTGGATGATTGGATTGCTGATTCAGACAAAGCGATGGATCAGATTGAAAATAATGGGACAGGAAATTTTGGCAATACTTTGATTACACTCAATGTGAGTTTACCTGGTGAAGTTGGAGCGGCGTGGCTGACCGCACCGAAGGAGGAACGTTCGACTGCCTATATGCGAATGTCGCGGAACCTGCAAGCCAGGCTCAAAGAGATGATTCCGTTCTGTCACTTTGAGGATGCGGACAATTATAAAAATATTGATCCTGCTGCTGCCTTACTGATGTATGCGGCAATGCCCGTGACGACCAACATTCGAATTCAGAATGGAACTGTTCAGTTCAATCGCGACGAAAAAACGTTCTGGGATTTTATGAGTCCGGATGAGCGGGAAGCGATGATTGAATCACCACAGGCGGCGGCGAATCTGATGCGCCTGCTGGAACAAGTTCATCAGCGACTCAGCAATTTACCCGGCTTTGGCAGTACCGCAAAGTTTTATGAACCGGGACAACAAGCACTAACTAGGATTGCCAGCGCTGCGATAAGTTCGGCCAGAAATCAATTCCACAGCTTGTTATTTGTCGAAGCGACAATGATTCACGAAGCAGTGCAGACAGGTCGCAAGCTGGCAGAATTCGTCGCGAGCGCAGAAGAAAAACCTTCTGACGCAATCCAATTTCTCGCCGAGTTTGGAGCGAAAGTTACACAGGCGTTTCACGGTAATCTCAGAAGTATTTATGGGGGGAACGCCTTGCGTCCACTGGGTGCCATGATCTTTCTGGAAGCGGCACGCGTACTTGATCCGCTGAAGGGTGAAATTGCACCTACCGCAACGCTCCAGCTCAGTGTTTTGAAACAGGCACTGGCCTTTCCACCCGCGAAATTCCCACTGCATAAAAAGCCAAAAAACGATGAGCTTTTATTACAGGAAATGCTCGTGAATCTATGAAAGGAAAGATATGAAACTACCAGAAATAATCGCAAATAATGCAAGTATTGACCTGAGAGATTTAAGCCTTGATCGCGCTCTGGCCGGCGACATTCAGACGCGTCTCAATCAGCTTGGCTGCTTAGACCCACCAATAGATGGCGACTTCGGCCCCGTCTCAATTTTAGTCTTGCGAGAATTTGCTAAACAAGTTGGGATTACTTTTGACGAAACATTTGATGCGCAATTAGCGGAGGCATTAATTGATGCGAGTGAAGGTACATTTCTGCCTTTAATTGTAGGAAATGATTTCGCCAGCCGGATCGTAAAGTATATGCAACTGCGCAATTTTTGGTTTTCGAAATTACCCGGATTCCTCAACATTGTTTACGTCGAAGGCGTCAATCAAAACGGCAGCCTCAATAATGACGAATTTAATAAATTCAATGATCGTCGCATCGTCTTCACGATTGAGGATGGAGTCCCAACAATTCAGTTCAACGTTCTTGCGACGACGGAGCCGGGAAGATTTTTTACGGAAAATCCCTTGAATCCTGCCGGAGCTGCGCGCATCGCATTTGGTCAGTACAAAGCCTGGCGAGTTGGCACTCATAAGCGCGGCACTTCGACTGCGCACGAAGCACTAGTGCAAGTCAATGATGTAGCCGTTCATCGTGACCTCAATAAAGACGGGAAGCGCACTGGAGACAAGATATTTGTCAGCAGCGGATTTGGCGTCAATCAGCATTCGGGACACAACGTCGATCCCAACAATATTGGCAAAGCCAGTGCCGGTTGTCTGGTGAGTCAAAGCAATGATGATCACAAAGAATTTATGAGATTCGTGAAGACAGATCCCCGCTTCAAAAAAGCCAGCAGAGGTTACACCTATCTCAGTTCAACTATTGCAGGTGATGATTTGAAAGATAAGATTGGATGATGATGTTCGATTTTTTCAGACTTAATTTTCACCAATCAAAACAAACGGAGCCCAGTAATACGGATGCCGCCAGGCGCGTTTTTCGCTTTTCAATAATTCCAATTTTGCCTGCCGTAACGCTTCGTCTTTGGATTTTTCTTGCTGAAGATTTTTATAGAAAGCTTTCATTAACGAAGCCGTAGCTCCGTCGTTGACGTTCCATAAACTCACGACTACGCTTTTTGATCCAGCGTATAAAAAGGCGCGCGACAATCCGATCATTCCTTCGCCGTTGAGTAATTTTCCGAGTCCGGTTCGACACGCGGAGAGGGTGACCACATCGGCATTCATTTTCAAGCGCATCACCTCGCCCATCTGCAATACGCCATCATCTTTGGAATTGGATTCTGACGAAAGTACCAGTCCGGAACGAGCCGGAAAATCTTCGTCAATGATGCCGTGTGCGGCAAAATGAACGTAGCGGAATTTGTCGAGGCTGGCGGTTTTGACATTTTGTTCACACGCTTCTTTTCCTAAAAAAATTTGCTGTTCGGAGCGGGGAAATAAAAGCGCGATGTCGTTGATTTCACGTCGAGTGTTTGGCAATTGCGTCAGTTCAATTCCACGATTTTGTGATGATGAGAGCGCGAGAGAAATGCTTTTTTTCTCAGGTTTAGCGACAGAATATTCCGGATCACCAAAGCCGAGATATCCAGTTTGCGCTGAAGCAGAAGCGATATTTTTCAGTGATTGTAAAGCCGTCGCCGAAGGCGCATAGCTGATCGCAAATCGTTCAAGTAAATATTCTGAACCACCTGATTTTATTGGACGGCTGAGCGTTTCAAACGGTAAATATCCAAGCGATCCATCCGCGACAATAATTAATTTTTTGGCAGTCGCGAGATGCGGCTCCAAGGGCAGGAACAGCTTTTGATACAGTTGATTTCCGCTGTTTTGCAATTGCTGCAAAGCGTTATTCATGGTCAGTGAAGAAACCTTCGCAGTTAACGATTCTTGCTGCCGTGAAATCAGTTCATTGAGCTTATTTCTTCCAGGCAATGTGACGGCTGAGATTTTTCCGCGATGCACAACCCACGCGTATGAATTGGTTGCGCCGAGGACGAATTCAATCAAGGCAGTGTTCGCGTCCAGTTCAGTTGATAATTGTTCGGGTTTGATCGGGTGTGGATATTTGATGCTGGCGTAGCGGGGAGTTGAGCGAAGGATTTCAGCCTGATAATTTTCAAGATCAGATTCGGCAATTTGCAATTCTTTTTTAAGAATTTTTTCGCGCTCGGCGACTAGGTTTTTACTCTGCAAAGATTTTTGAATTCGGGTAATTGCATCGAACAATTTATTTTCACAAAGGATTTGTTCTGCGCTGAGGTCACGCCGCAAATCAATGCGCGATTCAGTCAAAATATCCAGAAACGAACGCGCGTGATAGGCTTCGGCAACTTCCAAAGCTTCGTTCGATTGTTTCAGGTTCATGAGCTGAAAAATAAATCGTTCGAAGACAGTGTGCCGCAGTGCGACTAATCCGGCGCGGGAACTTTCAGTGTTCATTACCGAAGTTCGAGCGCGTTCGACGATGGCTACGGATTTACGAAAACTATTGAGAGAATCTTCATCTTTTCCTAATGCTTTTTGAATTTCAGCCAGATAAAAAACCAAGCGCCATTCTGAAGAATTGCTGCCATCCTGTTGGAGCATTGAAAGAGCTGTTTCGACATTGGCAAGTGCTCTGGGGAAATTGCCCAGATTGAATTGTACCCATCCGAGTTCGCCTAGCGACTGCGCTTCACTTAGCCGAATTTTAAATTGCCTGGATAAGTCGAGCGCATTTTGCAGATGAAGTTCTGCCTGAACGAAGCGATTTAATTTGGTGTTGACAACTCCGGCAAAATACTCGAATTCAATTCTGAACGCGGTGGATGATTTATCTGTCACCAATGTTTGCAACTGTTCGATAGTGCTGAGACAAGAATCAAAATTTTTTCGCTCTAATTCTAAATATCCCTGCTTAAGCAAAACCGCTTCGATTAAGCCTCTGGCATTTCCGCCTGTATCCTTTATTTCCAGGGCAATTTTTAAAGCATCTCGGAACCATAATTCAGCATTGGCGACATCACCGGAATTGAAATACGTTGTCCCAAGATTGCTTGAAGCAGAGGCTTCACCCAGCCGATTTCCTTGTTGTCGTTGCAGAGCAAGTGCGCGTTGGAAGAAATAAAAAGCTTCATCGAAAAGACCAGTCGTACGCAGTAAAACTCCCGCGCTGTTCAAGGCTAATCCATGTGTGGCGTGATCATTTTGTTGATCAGCGAGTGTCGCTGTTTGTTTGAAGTCGTTGATTGCGGCGTTAACTTTTCCGGAATGAAATTTCGCCGTTGCTACTTGCAATAAGGTCTGCGTTTGTCTTTTGGGATCGCCAGTTTTTTGACTTAGCTGAAAAGCTGATTCTGCTTTTTGTAACGCTTCTTCAAAATTTCCTTTCCCGAAGAGTAGGCGATTGTCTTTTAAAATTTGATCTATGAGTGCAGCTTCTGGCGATGGAGTAGGTTGAGCGTTTGGCAAGGATTGTGAACGCGCATTCGCGAAGAACACGAAGCATAAAAGTAAAACTGTCAGCGTGGAATTTTTCATATAAAAACGAAGCGTAATCGTTCAATTTCTCAGCACCGACAACTTATATTCCCCAATTAAATCAAGCTTTTCGCCTTTGGAGCCAAAAGCTTTGACGACGTATTTTCCAGACTTAAAATTTAACGCAGGAACGTTCACAGCAAGCGCGCCGTAGCTATTTAATTTGGCTCCGTTCACAGTCGTGATCAATTTTTTTGCATCATCAAAAATCTGCAATTGATAAGTAGTAAAACGTGGATCGGGAGCCAGCTCAATCCAGAGCGTAGCGACGTTTGACGAAGAGGGAATTTTTAGTACGTTGCTCTCAGCCTTAGCGTCTCGTTGCGCTTCCAATAATACTATAGAAGCGTTGGCTTCGACCTGTCCAACGGGTTCCAGGAGTGGCTTGGTTTGCGCTACTTGTTGTTCGATTTGGAGTTTAAATTTTTCCTGCTCCGCTTTCGTGA
>JAYTCQ010000296.1:0-4943 GCA_043736395.1 Blastocatellia bacterium
ACCTTAATGGAAGAACACGAAGAACTTCGCAACAACCGCGCCGTCGCCGCGCACCTTGCGCACGTCACGTACGGCAGCCGAATTGATGAAGCAGGCAACATCGTCCCGCGCTATAAAATCACGTTAGCGACGGCTCTGGATGAAGCCACATGTCAGCGCATTAATCTTGGCTATCTCGATTATCGCAGGGTAGATTTAAAGGATTATTCGGATGATGATACGTTGATCGTGGAGAGGGCGGGTCGGGATTTGTATTTGGTGAGGTAGCGCAAAAGAATTGTTATGCCAGTCACTAAAACTCATTTTTACGGATTGAAAATTATCTTTTGTTTCGCCCGAATGATCAGCTCCTTTTCAATAGCAGTCCATTCAGGGCGAATCTTCCCATCGGCAATAAGCTTCGTAGTTGTAAAGCCGGTGGGAACCATATCCTCCCCATAGATAATCATTAATTCTTTACGTTTCGACTCATCCAAAACATGAACGAGGCGAACATTCATGATGTCAGCCGGGAGTTTATATCCTTTAGTAGTCATTAGACGTAATACGTGTTCCAAATCAGATCCCGCCTTTGGCTGATCCGATGAAGCGCCAAACCTTGCCCTCACATTAAAGTCCAACCCAGCAATCGTCATGCTTTGACCGTTTTTATAGTTGTAGGAATATTCTGGCTTGGTCGGAAGGTAACTCTCGAATTGAATCCAGTAATAACTCTTCACATTTTTTTGCTTGTCAGCTTCAACGAACACATGAACTTCACAGTCCGCAATATCATATAACTCCCATCGATCAGCACCGATATAATGTGCCGTTTTGGGTACCTTGATTCGGATGCGCGGGTCTCGTTCAGAGACAACAATATTGGACTTAACCTTTCGTTCTGGACGGGGCGTATTGGCACTCAAATGCCCACACACAAGTGATACGCATAAAGCGAAGAAAATTTTATGCATGATTTTTAACCAGTAAGTAAGTTTAGTTAATTTTAAGATGGAGCGGACAGGTAATTACCCAACATCAAACCGTCGTGTCTCAACCGAGCTATAATCCTGCGCCGTCGGATCAAAAAACATTGGCGGAGGCGGAATTTGTGAAGGAAACTCTTTCGTGATGGGAGCGGTTTTGCTGGAAGAACTTGGGCTTTGTGACCATCTCCACAGCATAATACCAAAAGCGATCAGTAACGCAGGAAACACTCCAGTCATAAATCTTGGCGAAAAAACGCCGTGCAGCACTTTTAGTATGCCCAGTCCAATTAATCCGGCTCCCCAAATTTTGGTTTTATCCTGCAACGTTTGTTTTAATTTGGCCTCTTCTGCGCTCAGGTCTTCGCCGCGATTCAATCGTTGGGCCACGCGACAGGAATCAATCATTGAAAAAACCCAATACCCAAATCCCGCAAAACTAAACAAACTAAAATGAAAAATATCTGCCAAAGTCCACAAACCAGCCGTGACAACAAAATGCACCAGCGCACGCACAATTAATCCATTGTAGACCATCCCAAGCCCTGGAATTAACCCAAGCAACACAGCCAAAGCCGGAGATTTTTCCGTCGTCACAGTTGACGCCGCATAAGACATTGGTTGGGTATTTCCCTGCAATCGTTCGATCCCTGCCACAATACATTCCTGACAATAGGTGAAGCCTTTGACGCGATGATCGCAGCCCGGACACAGCGGGCGCGCGCATTGATGACAGCGCGTCGTAGCTAATGTAATTGGATGGTAGGAACAGTTCATAAAATTAATTTCCCGGGGACGGCGAAGTGGGGGTCGGTGGTTGGTGATCGGAGGTCGGTGAAGACTCTTCCGTTGATTCTCTTTTTCCCTTATTGACTGATTTTGAATTTTCGAATTTAGCTTTGACGAAATTTGCGCCAACCATTGCGACAGCCCCGAATTGATTGAACATGTCTTGATTTTGATTCACGACACGTTCGGCATTTTCTCCGGTTTGCGTCGCCAGTTGTTCGACTCCGCCGTAGCGCAAATCAATAAATAACCCTAAGGCTGAGAAAATTAAAAAAGTGGCTACCCATTGCCCGACTTTTAAGGAATGAGACAGCTTGTCAAAAAATGTATCCGACTGATTTCCGACCGTTGCGGCCATAATTTTTCGCTTCAGCCGATGTGGAACTTCCATTTCAAATTCTTTGGCTTCACGCATCATTTCTTTGGCTTCTTCAATGCCTTTCAGCAGGCGGCGACACTTCCAGCAGCCTTCAAAATGGGACTGAAAATTCTGAAACGTCGGAGCCAAAATCACGCCGTCAAAATACTTCTCAATCATCTTGTCGAATTCAGTACAACTCAACATTTCGCCTGCGCTAGTGGCATCCATGATGCGCGCTTCGAGCGTTTCGACGGAGTTGTGCAGTTCAATGCTCGCGTAATCATTGACATCGGTCATGACTTCGCGGACATCGCTGAAAAGGTGGCGACAGGGCAGGCAGCTTAGCCGATGCGCCGCGAAAGAAGCTTTCTCCGTCCCGCGCAATTCGCCGTCGAGATAAGCTGAAATGTTGTCTTCAAAATTATTGCAATTCATAAAATGGTGGTCGGTGGTTGGTGCGCGGTGATCGGTAAAAATCACTACACACCACAAACCAAAAACCGAAATTTAAATATACTCGACGACTTTCATTCGTCGCAGAGTTTTTGCCAGTTCAATCCGCCCGCGATTAATGCGGGACTTCACCGTACCAAGCGGAATTTCCAGAATATCGACAATTTCCTGATAACTCAGCTCTTCGATGTCGCGCAGAATTACGCATTCGCGCAGATCCGCCTGCAATTTTGCAATTGCCGCGTGTACCTGCGAAGCGCGTTCGTCACGCTCTACGCGACGGTCAGGACTGTCTGATGAACTGCGCAAATGAAATTCGTGGTCTGTTAAATCCTCGCCTACGTCGGTCGGAGTCCGAACACGTTTGCGATAGTCATCAATGACCAGATTTCTCGCCAGCCGCATCAACCAATTGGAAAGATCGCCGGCCGCCGGATCGTATTGATCCAACGAACGATAGACCCGTACAAAAACTTCCTGAGTTAAATCCTCTGCCGCTTCGTGACGATTCGTGAAACGGTACGCCAGATTGTAAACACGCCGCGAAAACAGGTGTACGATCTGTTCCCACGCCGCACTATCACCCGCCCGGCAACGACGAACCAACTCAGCATCTGTTAACATTAGAATCGGGGTGGCTCCCATAAGTTTCCTATTTTAATGAACCTTTGTGAAAACGTTGACTATGGAGGCATTCATAGTCCGCTTTCTTGTCAATCAACCTCATTTTGCCATACGAGGCACGGAAGGTAGAAGTTCTGAGAAAATGAACCGTAGCAGGAACTGTTAGTTCCTGCTAATTTGAGTAGAAACACTTCCAGTGACAACCGCAATTTCACATTAGAAAGTTCAGTGGAGTAAACAGCGCGAACTAACAGTTCACGCTACGACTTACCGCGTCCCCCATTCCCAAAGTCCGAACGAAGTCTTTTTATCCAGCGGATTTCCGCTCTGTTTCAGCGTCAGCGCAATCTGTCCGCGATGGTGGGATTCGTGGGAAATAATGTAGCCGAGAAATCCTACTACTTGCGGCTTGAAGCCTTTGACGCGCCCTCCGTTTTCAATCGAAGTCTCTAATAATTTCGTGATCGCATCACCGGAATCTACCAGCGATTGCCGCAACAATTCGTGATCGTTCGAGGCTTCTTTTTCGATTTTATTGACGCGATCCAATAATTCCGGCGCAGCAGATTTCAGCCACATCAGGCGGACGTTATGCACGTGGGCGAACTGCTCGGCTACCGTGCGCCCTTTGGATGATGCGACGCCGGATAACGCTTCCAGCTTGATGGCGTCGAGTAAATACAGGTTGATGCGATTGTGGATTTGCCAAGTTTCGATGAGTTGGTCGTTCATGGTTTCTCCTTTGTAGTAACGAATTTATTCGTTACGTTTGAGTGTAGCAACGACTAAAGTCGTTACTACGAAGTAAGAAACTTAATACCTACTTCACTTCCTTCGCGCTCGCAGGTTTCACAAACAGCGTCTCAGGAATCGCTACATCCAGCTTGATAATGTTGTTATTCACGCGACTGATTTGGATGCGACCTTTGTATAAATCTACGATATTCGGGAATTTTACGCCGTCGTATTCCACGTATTGATTAAAGCGAAATTCGAATTTCTCACCGCCTTTTTCATAGCTCAGCGTCATCGGCAATTTCGTTAGCGGATCAATCAACAAAAAGAATTCGCGTCCTGATTTTGTTTTCAAGGAAATGACATCGGCGCGTTCGCCAGGCTTGGTTTCTTCGCGACCGTAAAAGGTCACGGTCACATCTTTGCCGGTTCCGGCGGATTTCAGGAGCGCATCTAAATCGCTTTCGCGGCTTTCCTGAAATTCCTTAATTTGGATTGGCGTTTGATCTTTCAACGTTTCAGCTTCGCCGTCGTAGACCCATCCTTTATCGCCGTAATTTACATTCAAGCGGCGATCTTTTTTCTTCTTCGCTTTGCCGAATTCTGTACGCTCTTTGTCGGGAAAAATTACGTAATCAATAAAGGGTACAGGATCAACGGAAAGCCCGTCATTAAAGGGCGACCATTGTCCCGATGACTGGATGGTTTTGTAGCTTAAAAATTTCGCTCCGCCCCGGGCGGCAATGACTTGCTCCAAAAGTTTTTTTCCTTTTTCCGCATTCGCAGTCGCCTCCGCAGGATCAGCTTTTTGCGCGGCACAGGTCAGCGAAAAAAATATACCAAGCGCGAGGGCAAGTAGTAGTTTTGTCTTCAATTGAGAAATTCTCCTTTTGTATTGTTTCTCTGAATTATTTATCCAGTAGAGTAGGGGAGGGTTACCGCCTCCCCCCTCGTCAAACCGGACGTGCGGGTTTCCCGCATCCGGCTTTCCCGGCAACCTGCGCCGGACTCGTCGT
>JAYTCQ010000297.1:0-3386 GCA_043736395.1 Blastocatellia bacterium
CTTCCAAATTTTGCCATTACCTGTTCAATGATTCCCGGCACTTGTGTCACGTCTCCGATGTCAGTTTGAATCATTAAGCACTTGCGCCCCGTAGCTTCAATTAACGCCGCAGCGGTTTCAAGATCGGATTGCGTCCGTGAAGCAATCGCAATATCCGCACCCGCATGCGCGAGCGCGAGCGCCATCCCTAAACCCAGTCCGCGACTGCCGCCAGTTACGAGGGCTACACGATCATCAAGCCGAAAACTCGGCATCTGAAATTCTTCATCCAGCGGTCGTTGTCTAGTCATAAGTAGTTTTTATTTCGACAGGATTAACAAGAATGACAGGATGGACTTAAAGATTTTTGCGTTTGTAAATCCTGTTAATCTTGTTAATCCTGTCAAAGATATTTTTTACGCGAACGCTTTCCGTAACACCGCGAGGCTTTTTGGTATCGCAATTTTCGGGTCTTCCTTACCTTCAAATTCCAGTGAAACGTAGCCGCGATAATTATGTTTTTTGAAAATTGAAGCGATGCGCGTGTAATCCAAATCCAGCGAATACCACGTGCCTCCGCCGTAATAAAATTTTGTCTGAATCAGCACCGTCTTCGGCGCAATTTTATCTAATTTATCGTACGGGTCTTCGAGAAAATTTCCCGTGTCTGCCGTGATCTGCAACCACGGAGAATTGATTTCATTAACGATTCGATTCAATCCTTCCGGCGTCCGCCCCAAGCCCCAATGATTTTCCAAGCCCAGTACAACACCACATTCTTCGGCTTTTTTCAGACATTTCGTCAGACTCTCAATCGCCCATTTGAAACCGTCTTCATCAGTATGTCCAGCAATCGGAGGTTCCATTCCACGATGGTTCATGAGGTCGGTAAAGTCTTTGCTCGTCCCCCACGTTCCTGTGTTCACACGCATCGTCGGGATGCCCATTTTATACGCCAATTCAATTTGATGATTTGTATCGTTGACGTTCTTTTCGCGGAATGCCGGATCAGGTCGCAGAAATCCCTGATGTGTTGAGAAGCCCATTAAATCAAGCCCCTGCGCGAACGCACGCTTTTTGATAAGCTGTAAATAAGAATCATCTTCGCGCTCCATTTGACGATGCAAAATCTCTACGCCATCGAAGCCCATCTCCGCCGCCATTTCAATGCAATTCTCAATGCTGCGCATTTCCTTGCGATTGAATTGCCAGAAGGAATAGGTCGAAACGCCGATGCGATTCGGACGATTTTTTGATGTTGGATTTTGCGGCACTGAAGCGTTCGCATTAGATACTGCCAGCATTGCCGCAGTTGAAGCGGTGATGAATTCACGTCGGGTCGTATTCATAATTTTCTCCTCAATTTTTTTATGCGCCGAACGGCGCGGAACAGTACGAGGCTTATCCTAATAAAAACTGCTATTATTTTTCGTGCTTACTATCTTCAGATATTCATCTCGAATATGCAATGAGCATATCAAGTTTTTGACAAATGTCATAAAAAACTTGACATTTGCGACAGACACGACACATCATCATTCAGGTGGTAAATTTATGGAAGTTGCAAGCATCGTTGAATTATTAGGCGGCACAAGAATTATCGGTGGAAAAGTCTCTAACACATCAGATTTTATTCCGCTGATTCGATCAGGATTTTCATTTCGCAGTATTGAAAAACTCACGCTTCGACTTGGATTAAAAATTGAGCAGGTCGCTCAATTCGTAAATATTAATCCTCGCACCATTCATCGCCGTCGCAGTTCCGAAACACGGCTCACGGCGACTGAATCTGAAAAAGTTTATCGTCTGGCGCGAGTCATGGCATTGGCGGAAGAAGTTTTTGAAGATCGGCAAAATGCGCAAAGCTGGTTGCTTGGTAACATTCCTGCTCTTGGTGGAGTCACGCCACTCAGCCTAATGGATACGGATGAAGGCGCTCGTCAGGTCGAGCAAACACTTCTTCGGCTGGCTTGGGGAGTTTATAGCTAATGCGCCTCTGGCGAATTTCAAAGCGGCAATATGCCAAACACGCATTAAGCGGCGAAGGTGCAAAGTTGTTAGGTGGGCGATGGAATTTTCCCGGCTGGGCAGTAGTCTATACGTCATCAAGTCTGGCGCTGGCTGCGCTCGAAACTTTTGTTCATTTGCCAAGCCCGCTCATCCTGCCAAAAAATCTGGTCGCGGTTGAAATCGAAATTCCCGACGAACTATCCCGCGAAAATATTAACCGCAAAAAACTCCCGAAAGATTGGCAGAATTCTTCTGCGCCTGAATCTTTAAAAGTACTCGGAACATCCTGGCTTAAGAAAAACGTTTCTGCCGTTTTAGAAACGCCGTCCGCAGTCATTCCAAGCGAAGTCAATTTGCTGCTCAATCCATCCCACGACGAATTTCAGCTCGTTAAAATTGTTAGTATTGTGCCGTTTGAATATGATCCGCGTCTGAAGAAATAAGCGACGCGATTCGTTCAGGGTGAGAATAAATATTAAATCTTTGATCGCGCACAAAGCCAATCAAAGTCATTCCAAAGTTTTTCGCCAGTTCGACAGCTAAGCTCGAAGGCGCGCCGACAGCCGCTAAGACAGGGATTCCCGCCATCAAAGCTTTTTGTACTAATTCAAAACTTGCGCGTCCGCTGACTAATAAAATTTTGTCGTCGAGCGGAAGAGATTGATTTTGAAATTGTGAGCCGATGACTTTGTCTACAGCGTTGTGACGACCGACGTCTTCGCGCAGAGCCAATAAATTTCCGTCCGCATCAAATAATCCTGCCGCGTGTAAGCCTCCCGTTGAATCAAAAACAGATTGTGCTTCGCGAAGTTTTTCCGGCAAAACATGAATCGTTGTAGCGTGCGTTAAATTTTCAGTTTTTGGCAGTGTCGGACAAGCATTCATCTGCAACGCTTCGATGGAAGTTTTGCCGCAGACGCCGCAACTTGAACTGGTATAAAAATTTCTTTGCAGTCGCGCAATATCAATTGCAAGCCCTGTTTGCAAAGATATTTTGACGACGTTGTTTTGCGCATCGCAGTGCTTGATGGTTTCGATGTAGGAAGAATTTTTAATAATTCCTTCGGTAAAAAGAAAGCCCAGCGCGAGATCGAAGTCATCTCCCGGCGTCCGCATCGTGATTGAAATGCTTTGTGTAATACGTTGATTTTCAGCTGAAAACTCCAGACGAATTTCCAGCGGTTCTTCAATTGCCAAAAAATCCTGCGTAGCGACAGAAGCTCCGGAGGCATTGATTTTATTGACTGGAATTTGAATAGTATTTGATTGGATCATAATCAGAAATAAACCACGGAGCGCAGTAGAGTAGGGGAGGGTTACCGCCTCCCCCCTCGTCAAACCGGACGTGCGGGTTTCCCGCATCCGGCTTTCCCGGCAACCTGCGCCGGACTCGTCGT
>JAYTCQ010000298.1:0-9797 GCA_043736395.1 Blastocatellia bacterium
AATGAATTGGCATCAGCAGAATCTGAATATGCCGAGGCGTTGGAAATCAGGCGGAAATTAGCCTCCGTCAATCCTGCTTCTTATTTGCCTCATGTGGCAATGACGCTCAACAATCTGGCGATTTTGCACAGAGCTAAAAATGAATTGGCGATGGCGGAATCCGAATATGCCGAGGCATTGCAAATCAGGCGGAAATTAGCCGCCGTCAATCCTGCTTCTTATTTGCCTCATGTGGCAAAGACGCTCATAAGCATTGCGATTTATCATTTTTATTCAGTGCCAGATCGTGATCGTTCGATTAACTATTTGCTGGAGGCTGTCAGGATTTTGTCGCCGATTGCTGAAGCTGTGCCGTACACACAAAGATATCTGCAAACGGCTCTAACGGTGTTGCAACAAGACTGGAGATTGAGCGAAGAAGAGATTCAGCAAATGCTGACTGAGAAATGAGCCAACGCTATTGCATCTCGCTTAAAGCTTTCAGAGCAGGAAATTTCCGGTACAATAGAAGTTGAGGTTACGCTATGGAAAACATTACATTTGAACACGCGGTCGAAATCGTGAAGGCGTTGCCATCCAAAGACCGCGAGCGGTTCATTGAATGGTTCAATCGGCAGGAACAACTTGACGCTACGACAGACAAACATCCGGTGACTGAAACTGCGACAATGCCTGCACTCATAGAAAAACGAGAAGAACGTTTTCAACGTGCCTTACAATGGCTGGATAAAAATAAGCCGAACTATTTGGGACAATGGGTCGCACTGGACGGAGATCGCTTGCTCGCCGCTGGCACAGATGGCAAACAAGTCTATGCTAAGGCTGTTGCCGCTGGCGTCGCCTCTCCATTGTTACAACAAATCAGAGCAGAAGATGATTTACCTTTCGGAGGATGGTAGGAATGGCGGAATCATTGAGCTTTAGCGTTGTTCACAGCTATGACACACGAAAAGCTGGAATTACCGTAGACGTAATGCTACGCCTCGGTGAAAAAGAAATAGAAGTAGCGACAAAACTTGATACAGGTGCATCGTTTTGCATCTTCCAACGAATTTACGGCGAACTGCTTGGGCTTGATATTGAGCAGGGACAAAGAGAAATAATTGGAACTCCCGTTGGTAGCTTCATCGCTTATGGGCACGAAATCGGGATTGCAGTTCTTGGCATTGAAACAAGTTCTATGGTCTATTTCGCCGCCGATGAAAATTTCTCACGCAACGTGCTTGGACGACAAGGCTGGTTAGATCGTGTGCGCCTGGGCTTGATTGATTACGAAGGCAAATTATTTTTGAGCGACTATCACGATTAGCCAGTGAAAAATGTGGAGCGATTTCTTTAATCGCGTCTCGCATTTCGCGATTAAAGAAATCGCTCCACAACTTTCAATACCCAACCGCTTTCCCACCTCTTCTTGGATCACTCGCACCTAATCTCACGCCTGTTTTCGGATCAATCATAATCGCTTCGCAATCGCCCATCCGGCGCGGCTTGTCCGTGAATTGGTGCCCCATCGTGCTTAATTTATCTTTCACATCCGCGACAATTCCGCCGGGTTCGTAGACGATTTGGTCGGGCATCCATTGATGATGGATGCGGGGGGCGTCTACGGCTTCCTGCATTGTCATGCCGTGGTCAATGACGTTGATGATCGTTTGTAGGACGGTATTTATTATGGTCGGGCCGCCGGGACTGCCGAGGGCGAACCATACTTTTCCGTCTTTTAAAACAATTGTCGGAGTCATCGCGGACAGCGGACGTTTGCGGGCAGCGACGGCATTTTTTTCGCTTTGCAATAAGCCGTACATATTCGCGGTTCCGGGCTTTGCGGCGAAGTCATCCATTTCGTTGTTGAGCAAAAATCCTGCGCCTTCGACCGTCGCATAGCTGCCGAAGCTGCCGTTCAGCGTGTAGGTATTCGTCGCGACATTGCCGTCTTTATCAATCACGGTGAAGTGCGTCGTCTCAGTGGATTCATATCCGGTCGGCTTCCCTTGTTTGATTTTTGCGGAGGTTGAAGCGCGTGCCAAATTGATCGAAGCCGCTTGTTTATCGGCATAGCTTTTTTCGACTAATCCAGCGACGGGGACTTTCACAAAATCGGTGTCGCCTAAATATTCCGAACGATCCGCGAAGGCGCGGCGCATCGCTTCGACTTTGACGTGCAGCTCGCGCGAAGAATTGAATCCCATCGAAGCCAGATCGTAACGTCCCAACATATTCAGCATTTCAATCAGGGCAATCCCGCCCGAAGACGGCGGCGGCATCGTAATGATTTCGTTGCCGCGATACATCGCACGAAGCGGTTCGCGTTCTTTGACTTGATAGTTTTTCAAATCCTCCATCGTCATCCAACCATCAGCATTTTTCTTCATGCTGTCGGCGATGAGACGCGCTGTTTCGCCTTCGTAAAATTCGCGTGGGCCGTTCTTAATCATTCGATCAAATGTAGCGGCAAGTTCAGGCTGAACAAATTTTTCGCCTTCTTCATACGGCTTGCCATCGCGAAGATAAATTCGTTTTGATTCAGGGAAAAGAGTTAGTTTATCGCTCGAATTTTTGATGCTGGTTTCTAAAGGATAGGAAACCGTGAAGCCGCCCGCAGCCAATCTTCGTGCGGGTTCGCAGACATCAGCCCATTTCATCGTGCCGTATTTTTCCAGCGCGTGCGCCATCCCCGCAACCGTACCTGGAACGCCTGCCGCTTTGTATCCAACCACCGAAGAATCTTTGATGTAATCACCTTTCGCGTCGAGATAAATATTGCGGTGCGCTTTCGCGGGAGCCATCTCGCGGTAATCAATCGCTACGGCTTTGCCATCAGCGCGGCGAATCAGCATAAAGCCGCCGCCACCGAGGTTTCCGGCCTCAGGCCATACCACGGCAAGGGCTAAGCCAACGGCGACGGCTGCGTCTACGGCATTGCCTCCGCGCTTCATAATGTCTACGCCGACCTGCGAAGTGATTTCGCTGACGGAGGCGACCATCCCGTTTTTGCCGCGTACGGGTGCGCGTGAAGCGGCGCGATTGACAGGCGTCACAAACAGCGAAAGAATGAGAATAAAGCAAAGAGTGGTGATGAATGATTTTTTGATGTGCATAAATATAAGAAAAAAAAGTATCGTAAACATCTTGTTTGCGACGCCGAATTCGGAGCTGCAAACAGGATGTTTGCTGTACGCTTCACAGATAATTATTCCGTCGAGATAAGCGTCCCTTCAAACCGTTCAAGCTTAGTATTAAAGCGAATTTCGTATTTATCAAGTGTGCCGCCGCGTCCACGATAATCAATGCTGTAACGCCACAACCCTAATTTTACAGGCTTTTTTGCAAACAAATAATCTACCCACAACGGCTCATCTGTTTTTTTATCTTTGCCGATTCCAACGCTCAGATGTGTTTTGTATTGAATTACTTTGTCCTGCGCTGCGCTGTAACCAATCAATGAAGTCGGCAATCCCATACAAGCAATGGCATCAAACAAAGCAAATTCCAGAGTTTTGCCATCGCCGTTGTAATCTTGCAACCACATGATTTTTGGCTTGGCTTCCGTTTTCGGTTTACCATTTGGAACGTGGTAATAATGCCCTGCTTCGATTTTGTAAGGAATATCTATTGTCGCTTCTGCGCCTTCGGAGCTTTCAATTTCCAGCGTTTGCAACGATTTTTTTGTGCGAGAATCAACGACTGTCACACGCAACTTTCCCGTGTAATGATGACCTCTGGTGACATCAGGGCAAGTGTAAATATCATCCTCAACATCGCGCGGATGGCGCTTCGGATTCAGCATCCATAACACCAGCGTACGATTTTTGGCGGGGATGGTTTGCGTTTCCAAAATCTTTGCACCGTTTGGCAAACCATACTCATTCGCGGTGCGCGGTGAAAAAAATGTCAGTAAAAAAAGAATCGTCAGCATTAATTTTTCTTCGGTGGGGCGAATAATAATTTTACTTCTAACGGTAAGTGATCGGAACCAATGTCGCGTCCGGTCTTCACGCTGGAGACCCATATTTCAGGGCTGATTAAGCATTGGTCAATTGGAATCATCAATGGTTTCAGCATCAACCACGATGGCCAACTTGGATTGATAAAACTTTTGGCTCTAGTGCGAACGTTGACCAATTTCGTTTGCTCAAGCAAGCGATTGTGATGGTATGACCACATTGTATCATTGAAATCGCCGAGCAAAATTTTCTGATTCGTCAGCGTATTCATGTAATTTGCCGTCGCGTCAAATTGCCGGTTTCGCGCGGCAGCTTTGCCCGGCGAAATCGGAGTCGGCGGGTGCATCGTCACGAAATCTACCATGTGTTCACCGACCTTGAATTGCGCATACAAGCTCAAGCGACAACCCACGCAAAGATCAAGCGTTTCAATTTTCTCAAAAGGAATTTTGCTATAAATTGCGATGCCGGAACCTTTTGCATTCGGCTCAATTTTTGTGTAGGGAAATGTCTTCGGCAATTCAGAGAGATGCGGCATCCAATCATTGTTAATTTCCTGCAAAACCAGTACGTCCGGTGACGATTCTTTCACGTAGGAAATTAATTGAGCGTAGTCTGTATTGTCATATTCAACGTTGGAGTGAATCAGCCGAATCGAGGCCCAACCATCAGGATCAGGATCATTATCCATGAGGCTTTCAACCGTCCACGGATACAAAACAACTGAATTTAAAATCAGACAAATCAACGCAACCCCAATCCAGCGCCATTTTTTGGTGAAGAGAAAAACCGCCAATAAAATCAAGGCTCCAAGCCAGTAGTAGACGTGAAAATGATTGGTTAAATCCAGCAGATAATTGAAGCGTCCGAGATAGCCGAGCAAACTACAAACCAGAATTATGAGAATGCCGAGTACCGCGAGATTATGAATTTTCAGAATTTTCAATCGACCTCCAAAAGTACCTGCGCGATGGCGTATTCAACGGAATGTGACATCGAAACATGAGCGCGGGAGACCTTTAACTTTTTCACTAATTCCGCAGCGCGTCCGTGAAAGATTATAGTTGGCGCGCCTTCTGAGGAAGAGATAATTTCTACGTCGTGCCACGAAAGCGCAGTTACCGGAGTTGCTGCGCCGATGGCTTTTCTGGCGGCTTCTTTTGCGGCAAAGCGGGCGGCGTATTTCTCTGTGCGGCGAGATGGTTCACAATAGGCAATCTCGCGTGGCGTAAAGACTCGCTCGATAAATCGGGGAGTCAACGCCCGCTCGATGCGGCGAATTTCGATGATGTCGATGCCAATTCCGATGATCATAAATTTAGGATTTTGATCTTAGATGCGCAACGACTGGAGCGCAAGACTGGGAGCGCCAGCATCCAGCTGGCCGCGTTTGCCAGCGAAGCGCAGCAAACGCTCCGTGGCGTGCGCGTTTTTGCATGTAGTCCCGCCTTCAGGCGGAATGTCGTAATAATGTAAGTCATTCCGCCTGAAAGCGGGACTACATACGCGAGCGGCGTTGCACGCGCTCGCGGAGCCAGCAGGATACTGGCAGTCCAAGTTTAATTATGAAAAATTTTACTATTCACACACGACACAATCTAACTTTTATCGTTTGCGATCCGCTGACAGAGTTGGGCTTCGTCAATGCATTCAGCACTCGCATGACAGACGACGCGGCGCAGCAGAATGAATTCACGCTTGGAAATTTTAACGACGATCAGAAGTCCCGTGTGCTTTCCAATCGGAAACAATTTCAAGCGGCGATGGACTGTGAATCCTTCACGCTCGTGACAGCAAAGCAAATTCATTCCGATTTGATTCGTTCGATCAAAGACGAAGACGATGCAAAATCTGAACCGCAGGAAGGTGACGCGCTGACGGCAAATTCACCGAAAATATTGCTTGGAATTCAAACGGCAGATTGTATGCCGATCTTAATTGCAGATCCGAAAACAAAGGCGTTTGCTGCGATTCACGCCGGATGGCGCGGAACTTTTGCGAACATTGCGGCACTGGCAGTCGAACGAATGCAACGGGAATACGGCTCACGTCCGGGCGATTTGCACGCGGCGCTCGGCCCAGCAATTTGTGCTGAAAATTTTGAAGTCGGGCCTGAAGTTCTGGAACAATTCACCACGAAATTTTCTTTCGCCAAAAATCTAATTTCAAAATTGCAACCGAGCGGCAAAGGACATTTTGATCTGAATGCCTGCAACGTTCAGCAATTAATTGAGGTAGGATTACAGCCAGAAAAAATTTATGACAGTGCGTTATGTACGGTGAATCGCAATGATTTATTTTTCAGTTATCGCAAGGAACGCGGACACGAAAGATATACGGGCAGGCTGATGAGCGCGGTGGGAATTCAGTCTTAAGAATAGAAAACGGAACAAACGGGAGACGGGAGACAGTAGCTTCCGTCTCAGACGAACTGGCTCACCTACTATTCTTCGCTACCGTCTACTCCCGTCTACTCTTTTCCCCGTATCCAACTAAAAATTCTCGTGTCAAAGTACCAATAAATTTCTGACAATTCCTCCGCCTTATCCTTAAATGTGAAATCCATCTTTGAATCGTTATTTAGAATCTTTGAGAGCTATGAGCAGATACGCGTGGTAAGAAACCGCTAAACTATCGCCCAACTCAACAGTCCGAGATTCTTTATGAAAATTCTAAGGATAAAAAAATTAGTACATCGAATTTCAAGACTTGTACTCATCGTCTTGCTCGTTCATTCCAATTTCAGCCTGTTCATCAAAGCTGAACCTGCGCAGTTCTTAAAACAAATTCACTTGTCGTCAGAGGCCAATGAAATTGTTGCAAATCTTGAACTTGATGGACGCCCCAACCAGTTCACGGTTTATGCTCTCTCACGTCCCGAACGCGTAGTCGTAGATTTGCCTGCCGTGAAATATTCCGCTGAATCTGACCTGACTCGACTCCTGAATAATGCCGCGCGAAAAAGCGGGATGCAGCGAATCACCGTTCAGAAAGTTGACGACAAATTGCGCGTGATTTTTGAAGCTTCGCAACGGCTCGCGTATACGATTGAACGCGACGCGACAAACATTACAATTCATTTTGTTCAGGCTCCGATAGAAGCAACGAAACCAGTCGTCAATAAAATTCAGCCGCAACCAACACCGTCGCCTTTGCCGTCTCCGAAAGCGCAATTGACTTCAATCGGGCGCGGCACGATGGCTTCGCCTCCCATTAAGGAATCAGCCCCGCTGTCTGCTAGAAAAGGAAAAAAGAGTTTTGCTGAAGGCGTCAAATTTGAGAAACGATTGCAGTGGGAACTCGCGCATAAAAATTTTATCGAAGCCTTAAGCGCTGAACCTGATAATCCAGAATACCGCTTGCACATGCGACGCGCGGCACAGAACGCAGCGATTCAAATCTCCCGACAAGGCGATTGGTTACTTAGTCAAAAAGACTTTTTAGGCGCGACGCAAGCCTACCGCCAAGCCTACGCGCTGGATGAAAATAACGAAGAGGCCCGCAATAAATTTCAACAGGCATTGCAGAAAATAAATACTCCAAAGGATGCCGAGCCGACTGCTCCTGAAAGCGCGATTAAAGTGATGAGCCGCGAAGAAAGACCGCTCCCCGTCAAAGACATCAATCAGCAAATTTATTTTAATAATGCCAACCTGCGCCAGGTCATCGAAATGATGGCGAATAACATGGGATTGAATGTCATGTTTGATGATTCGTTCCGTGATGAGCAGAAATTTCAATTAAAACTTAAAGATATTTCGATGGCGCGTGCATTGGATCAAGTGCTGATTCAGAGCAAGCATACGTTCGAACAAACAGATCGTCGCACGATCATGATCTATCAGGACACACTGCAAAATCGGCAACGGATTGAGCAGTTAATGTTCAAGACTTTCTACCTGAGCAATACGGACGCGACTGAAGCGCGAACCATCGTGCAGGCCGTGATCGGGCAACATCGTCAGGTGTTACCGATTAAAAATTTAAATGCGCTGGTCGTGCGCGATACATTTCGAAATCTGCAAATGGTGCAGGCACTGCTCGACAGCATTGATAAAAATCGCTCTGAAGTCGTGGTGGATGTCGACATTTATGAAGTCTCGCGCAGCACTTCGACAGAGATCGGAAATCAACTCGCTACGACAGGAATTGGTGTGACTACGCCTAGTACAACTGGGCAACCTGCCACAACAAAAACTTCTGCCGGGCTTAGTAATTTAGGCGGAATCGGACGCGCTGGTATTGCTGCGATTGCCGGAACCGCGGGCGCTCCTTTTTTAGGAGGCGTTGGGACAATCATTGGGTTGCCACCTTCTACGCTCTCTCTTTTGAAATCAAAATCGAATTCAAAATTATTAGCCAGCACGCAAATTCACGCGCTGGACGGTGAACAGAATCAAACGAAAGTCGGGAGAAGTGTGCCAGTCCGAATTGGTTCCGTAATTCCTGGAATTGCGGTTGTGGGGCAGAACAACAACAACGGAGGCTTCCTCGGCAACATTGATAACATTCAATATAAAGACGTTGGATTAATTATTGATGTCACGCCTTCGGTCAGCAATGAAGGCTACGTGCAGATTAAAATGAAATTGGAATCCAGCAGCGTTGAAACCTCTGGCGTAGAGCTGAATTTAACGCCCACTTTTTCGCAGCGTTCGCTGAGCACCATCGCGCGCGTACAGGACGGAAAAACCGCTGTCGTTGCCGGAGTCAAACAGGAATCCAACGGCGACAGTCGAACTTCAATCCCGGTCATCGGAATGGTTCCGATTCTGGGGCGACTGTTCTCAACACCACGTGAAAACAGTAACCTGACTGACATTATTATTACGGTGACGCCGCACATTATTCGTTCACCAAATCTTCAACCGCAGGATTTCAAAGCACGGCTGGGAGGCAATTTCCTGACTGGCGTTTCGCTTTCCATCGAAGATATTTTGCAAGCCGCGCAAGCAGATGATGACCGCGAACGCCAACTGCGGGGCGGCTCCAGCTTGAATGCTTATGCTTCTCCTTCGCTGGGCAATGAACAGAGAACTATTCCTGTTTCGGCTCCCGCCAGACCAGAAGAAATCAGGAACGCAGGCAGTTCAATTGTAAATTTTTCGGTCGTTCCGAACACCGTTTCGCAAACCGTCGGCGAATCATTTTTTGCGGCAGTTTCCGTTTCCGGTCAACTACAAATTAATGAAGCGCAGGTCGCCTTGAAATATGATCCGTCAATTTTAGAATTAAAGAGTATTCAGAGTGGCGGGTTGCTGGGCGCGCAAGCCAGCATTGTGCCGCAGGGAGAGAATGGGTTGCTCAGCTTTTTAATTCAGCAGGAAAAAAATAATTCAGCGGCGGTCGAAGCTTCAGGACAGCTTTTACTGCTGGAATTCACAGCTCTCAAACCGGGCAAATCCTCCATTGCATTTGTGAACCAACAGCAGATTGGACGACAAGGAACCCCGATACCTGTTCAGATTCAAACACGAGATGCGGGAATTGAAATCAGAGGAAATTGATGGCTGACAATCCGGCGGCTGATTGATTTTTGATGGTGAGACTTACTGCGTCCGGGTGTACCAGTAAGCTAAAAACCAATTGACGAAACGCGAAACTATCTGGTAAGCGAAATAAGCCAGCAGGAATACAAATACGATACTCTGTAACTTCCAAGTTACAGATTCATCCTTTTGAGAAGCTCCCTTCAGTTCTAAACCAGAGAATTCAGCCAGAAACATATTTGTAAAATCCTTTCAAAATAGGGAACGTCGCAGCCCGTGCGACGTCCCCGGAAAAATCCTGTCGTAGTGCAGGAAACTTGAAACGAGGGAGCATGAAGTACAAGCTTTAGCTTGGTTTTACAGT
>JAYTCQ010000299.1:0-4601 GCA_043736395.1 Blastocatellia bacterium
CTGAAATATCTTTCAAATGCACATCGTAGAGACGTTCTTTGCATTTGATGATGGATTCAGCTGGATCAACACCAGCTCGGGCAGTGTGGCCTACGTCAATGCAGAGGCCGATGCGTTTATCGTATTTTCCAACTGCTGTCATCACATCGTAGGGCGACGGGAAAAATCCTTTGTCTTCCGGGCCGTGATTATGGATGGCAAGTTTGATGTCGAATTCTTTGACAAGTTTATCGAGCAGTGGAATCGCATCAATTCGCGGTGCACAAACGATGGTGGGAACACCGACATCTCTGGCGTATTCAAAACCTTTGCGAATGTCTTCGTCAGAGCCGCGCATGCTGACGTTGCCGACGCTCAGGATTTCCATTCCGGCATCTCGAAACATTTTGGCGCGTTGTTTTCGCTCTTCGGTAGAGTGCGAAATATCAATGTGATTTTTCACATTTTTGACGGAGATATATTTTACCCCGGCAATCTGTAATCCCTTGATCGCTTGCTCAATCGGCCATTCGCGGAAGGTGTACGTCGCGACGCCAATTTTTAATCCTTTCCACGGGTCGGGATGCGTAATTGTTTTTTGGGCAAATAAGGCAGCTACATTTGCAAAGGGGAGCGCAGCTGCGGAAAGTGCTGATGCCTTGAGTAAATCGCGGCGTGAGAGAAGATGGTTCATTGAAAAAGTCCTCTGATTTGTAATTGGTATCTCTGATGGGTAGCCATACAGGGCATAGCAGTATTATCGGGATTGAGCTGTTGAAATGCAATCGTTCAGAAGTAACCCGGCACGCGCAGTCAATTCTTTAACTACTCGTTCCGAATTTATTTAGGAAGAAATGTCATCCTAGAAAACTAATTTCAGGGCGAACTGAAGCTGGCGTGAATCAATTCTGGTGCTGGTGATGACACCAAAATCCGGTTGCCGTAATTGCCGTCCTGGGGGATTCCAAATCGGATGATTCGGTGCATTGAAAACTTCAGTGCGAAATTCTAAATACTTCGATTCTGTGAGATTGAATTTTTTATTGATCGAAGCATCAAAGCTGATAATTCCTGGTCCGATGACGGAGTTACGTCCCGTCGTGCCGTACCGGAAATTGCCGGTTGCCGGAATACGATCCACATAAGCATCGAGATTGAAAAAGCGCGTGCGGGTTTGTTGATCTCGTGGCAGATTCGGATTCGCTCCCGTTGAATCGGGATAGCAGACTCCACCGCCATTTTGAATGTTCCCCGCACCACACAAGACTGTGAACGGGAAGCCATCCTGCAATGTCAGAATTCCACCGACTTGCCAACCTCCAATGAAGAAGTCGGCTACACGATTCACGTCTATGCGTTTGCCCTTGCCAATCGGAAGTTCATATAAACCCGAAGTAGTCCAACGGCGACGAAAATCAAAGGCTGACAATCCGCGCTCTAAGCCCAGATTATAATTGTTTGATGGCGTCAGGCTGTCACCGTCCGACGTGCGGACACCACTGCCATTATCAATCGATTTACTCCAGGCAAATGAACTGAGAAATGTCAGGCCGTTAGCAAACCGATGTTGAGCCTTCAAATACAACGCGTGATAGCTGGAATGGCTCGGCGCGGCGAGAACCTGAAAGCTACCGAATTTGGGAAATGGACGAGCATTATTGGTGTTGGGCAATTGACTCGGTTCGGGATTGTTATAGCTCATCAAGCGTCGCAGTTTGATTCCGGCTGAGCCGAAATAAGTCGCTTCAAACGTCATGTTGCCGGTTACTTCACGCTGAAATCCAAGTGACCATTGGGCGACATAAGAACTCCGTTCATTAAATTGATTGATGAGAATAAACGTTGGCGCGCCCGTCCGAGTAAACGGTCTGTCAAAACTAAGATTTGGACGGAAACTCTCAGCCGGTTCATTTTGCCGGATCGTGAACGGGGCATTACGAACAATGTCAAATGTCGCATTCCCGATGTCGCGGACGTAATAAATTCCAGCTCCGGTACGTAAGACAGTTTTAGGATTAATCTGATAAGCGATACCGAGCCGTGGTGCAAAATCGTTGAGATCGTTCAAATATGCCCGCGAACCAAAGCGTCCATCGCGTACATATTTGATGTCGGAAGCCAATCGAAAAGCAGGGTTGCCTTCGTACGGATCGCCTGAACCAGAGCGGACGTAAACTGGTTCCATGGAATTGTCCCAGCGGAAATCAATATTGACGATGGCGTCATGTTTATCGCGAAAAGGTTGATCATTTTCCCAGCGCAAGCCAAAGTTGAGTGTGAGCTTCGGAGTGATTTTCCAATTATCCTGTGCGAACAATGCAAAATAATTAGAACGGAAATTGGCTACGGGTGCGCCGACTTGACCTTCAGCATTATTGAAATGTCCAAGCAGAAAATCTGCCAGCGGAGCACCGCCGCGTGAAGCCGCAGGCAGCAACGGTTGCTGGGTATAACGTCCGTCAAAACCAAATCGTCCGCGTGTGACGACACCGCCAATTTGATTGTAGCGCACGCGGCGAACTTCGCCGCCGAATTTGGCAGAGTGCTTTCCAACCGTCCAGGAAAAATTATTTATTAGCTGAATCGTTGTATCGTAATTGATGAATGGCGCATCGCTCTCTTCGCCAATTGCAGCCAAGCCTGTAATTCCGATATTCGGAACGCCCCAATACAATGGATTATTGTTGGGAATGTTGATGCCAAGTTCCTTCACGACATTGACGTTATTCGCACGCGGAGAAATATGCCCATTTACTAAACGACTCAGCCCGAAGCGAATGTCATTCACTTTATTCGAACCAAAAGTTCGCGTATTGGCCAGCACGCCTTGTTGAATATCGGTATCCGTGTTGATGCCCATATTTGGCAAGGGGTATGGGTCTAAGCCTAGTTCGTGTGAAATGCTATGACGGAAAAACCAGTTCGATTTCGAGCTTTCGGTGAAATCCAGGCGATAAGTATATTGGTCAGCATCCACGCGGCGCGATTCATCATTTACGAAATTACTGACGCGTCCAGCGGCCTGAGGCTGCGGATAATAAGCTAATAATTTTTTCGATACGGGGTTGATGCGGTTGTCTGGAATTTTATTATTTGGAAATGCAGTGGGCGCAGTGATCACATTACCTGCGGCGTCAAAAACACGCGTTGCCGGATCGTAAATAATATTGGAATTGCCGGAAAAATCGCCTGTTCGCTCAGCTGCCAACGGGAGGTTGATCGTTTGTGTTAAGGCTTTGCGTTCACGTAAACCTTCCCAGTTGAAAAGAAAAAACAGGCGATCCCGCCCATCATAAAGTTTGCCAAGTTGTACGGGGCCACCGACGGTTGCGCCGTACTGATTGCGCTTGAACGGAGGAATCGGTCGATCTTTGCGATCAAAATAATTTTTGGCATCCAATGAAGAATTGCGAAGAAATTCAAATAATGCGCCGTGAAATTGATTGCCGCCTGATTTTGTTGAGACATTAATTTGTGCGATTGCGCGTCCGTATTCAGCGTCGAATAATCCAGATTCGACTTTGAATTCCTGGATCGCATCCAGCGACGGCAGTAACATGTAGCTATTGAAATTTAAGTCGGTATTTTCAATTCCATCTAATGAATAGTGATTGTAATGAATGCGCTGACCGCTGACGTTCAACGCAAAACTGTTGCGCTGTCCGCCCATTCGTTGCTTGCCCTGGCTTGACGATGGACCATTTGTCGTCGCACCCGGTATCAATGAAGTCAATTGCAAATAATTGCGTCCATTCAAGGGCAATTCAACGATGCTGCGATTTTCGATGACGGTTCCGATGCTCGCGTTTTCACTTTGTAAAATTGGTGCGCCGCCGGTGACTTCGACGATGTTGGTTAATTCCCCAACTTCAAGCGTCAAGTCTATCCGGTTTGCGCTCCCAATTTGTATCTCAATATTTTTTCGCTCAATAGCGCGGAAGCCTTGTTTTTCGGCTTTCAGGGTATAAATACCTGGTGGCAAGGCAGGGAAGCCGTAAAGCCCTGAATCGTTAGTTTGAACTTCACGTGTCGCGTTGGTCGCTATGTTCGTTAACACTACGCGGACGCCGACGACAACGGAGTTGGCTTGATCGTTGATAACACCGCTGATTTCACCAGAAGGAGTTTGCGCCAATAGTGAAAGCGAAAAGATAAACAAAAAGAAAATCGTAATTATGGTGCGTGAAAACATGGGCTCTCCCTATTAATGTATAAGCGAATCGGAGCGCAACACTTTCAATAGGAAGGCGATGAAAATGCAAAGTTCCAATATTCGTGATGACTAAAAAACGTCTGCTGTCTCCGGTTCGAAAACTGAAGGAGCGAAGGCGTAACTATTTGTACGGAATTTCGAAGACACTTTACATTCATTGACGCAGAGAGCGCAATATCACGCACGAAATCGGGCCATATTACTTGCAAAAGAAATTTGATACATCGCCAATGCTGCCGCTGCCTTTGTATTTGGTGACTTGCGAAAACAGACATGTTTGGACGCGTGAGATTTGTTTTACTATTCGTAATCATTAGTGTCCGGTTATAAGTCCAATAAGTTCAACTGCTTAGAAAGTGAAGGTATCGGAATCTGTAACGGACACTCCTGAAGTAGTTGATTTAATGAG
>JAYTCQ010000300.1:0-45909 GCA_043736395.1 Blastocatellia bacterium
AATAAGCACCTTAACATAAGTTTTGAGGTCTAATGAGTGTCGCAGAGCCTGTTTTTATCGTACTGAGAAAATTCTTTATACCGTAGAATTTATGTTCAGGTGCTTAGTTGGTGCAACAGAATTGATCTGCATAACGCCGCTTGAAATCACTCCGTTTCCATTAGTAATTACTACCAGTGCCGGACCAGAAACTGTCCCGCCTGGAATTTGGTAGTTGACTTGGCCGGGAGAAATGTAAAACAGCGGAGCCAATCGTTCGGTTCCGTTGCTGTCTGTTACTTTTACCGTCGTACCTCCTAAAGTTGTTGGCAGAGGAACGGTCGCGGCTGGGGCTGTGGTGTTTGCCAAGGTAAGTCCAAAGGCTGACACAATGCCTTTCGCAGCGATGGACGATCCGCTGAAATTAGCTCCGCCAACCGTAACTTCATCCGCACCCAGCTTCATCAGAAATAAATTCGAACTTCCCCGATTTGTTGCTTGTAACGGATTGCGCGTCGGAAAATCCGTTGACCCCGTTAGTCCTGCGAGATACATATTGCCAATGGCATCTACACGAATGTCGCTTCCCCGATCAGCATTCGTCCCGCCCAGATAGGTCGAAAATAACAACACACTTCCAGCCGGATTTAACTTGGCAAGAAACGTATCGGTAAAGCCACCTTTATAATTAGACTGTACGGCGTTAATAACTGGAAAATCTCTCGAAGTGGTTTTACCTAAAACATACGCGCATCCTGCCGGATCAATGGCAATATTGGTCGCAACGTCGGTGTCGCCGGAGCCGCCGAGATAAGTTGAATAGGTTAACGCCCCACCGTTTGGCGATAGTTTGGTAATAAAAGCATGATGCGAATTAGTTACCCCAGTACTAAAAAGTGCCTGCAATGGGGTCTTGAGTGGAAAATCAATGGACGAAGTATCACCTGCCAGATAAATGCTGCGATCCGTTCCGATGGCCATCGAAAAGATTTCATCATCTCCGCTGCCACCCAGATACGTCGAAAAAATTATGGTCGAACCGTCCAGACTAAGCTTGGCGACAAACCCATCGCCTAAGTTTCCCGCGCCCGATCCTCCGTACAACGATTGCAAGGCATTCTGAAGCGGAAAAATTGGCTTTCGACTTGACTTCGCATTTTTGACTGAAAAATCAGAGAAAAAAGCCTTCCTGAGACCAGAAACCATTTAGGTAGAAGCTCTTGGGTAAAAATGTGGGTCAGGAAAACCTTATCAGACCGCCCTGTTTATAGTGTCAAGCGTAAAGTCAAATTCTCGATTGCGTAACGTGAGTAACTTAAAAACAATATGACCGATAATGAACAAATTATTTTAACTGAATTCGAAGATGGCGCGGGTGTCTTGATTGATCTCCAGCGCAAACGTTATTATCAATTGGATGAAACGGCGCTGCTGATTTGGCGCGGATTACGGGAAGGGTTGGCGATGCCACAAATCATCACACAGATTACAGAGATTTATGATGTCAGCGAAGCCGAAATTTCCGCGCATGCAGCGGAATTGATGAATAATCTCACCGTGCGACAGCTGGCAGTCCCGGCGTAAATTTTCAATGGCTAAATTTTCAGCAAACCTATATTTTTTCATCACTCGCATAGACAAATCTTTCCGTTGTCTGTGGCGTGCCCCCCGCACATTTTTCGTATTCATACGGATGGCGGGATGGGTTGTATTGGTGACCTTACTGACAAAAATCTTTTCGCTGCAACGAGTTTTGCAATCCATCACAGTGCGTCCCGCTCCTTCAAAACAATTCATCGCGACTGACAAAATTGTATCGCTGCTGGATCAATTACTCAGCCTCAACGTGCTCGACTTCACGCCGACGTGCTGGAAGCGCGCCATCATTCTTCATCGCTTTTTAGACTTACAAGGATTCACCACACGCATCGTCTTTGGCGTTCAACGCGACGAAGCTCAAAAATTATCCGGTCACGTCTGGCTCGAATTTCAAGGTCAGCCTTTTCTTGAAGCCCAATCACCGGAATTTGTTCCGACCTTCTCCTTTCCAAGGTAATCCTGTTACGATTTTGCAGGAAAATTCCCAATCATTTGGTTCAATCCCATTTGCCCGCTGTACCGAAGTAGCCAATGAATGCTATGCTTTTGTGGCTTTCTACACAATTCCACTTTGTCAGGAGAAAAAATAATGAAATTAAAGTTTACGCTAAGCATTTTAGTGATTTTTGTCTTATCTCTCGCAATTTTTGCGAATCCTAAAAATCCGCAAAAGTCAGAAAAACCCAAAAAAGAAAAGGGATTCAAAACTATCTGGGATGGTAAATCGTTCAAAGACTGGAAAATCTCAGAACCGGAAAAAAATAGCTGGACGATCGTGGACGGTGCGATCATGGCGAAAGGTCCGCGCAGCCATTTATTTTATGTCGGCGATCCCAAGCCTTTTGTTAACTTTGAATACAAAGTTGACGTGATGACCGAACCAAAATCCAACGGCGGAATTTATTTTCACACCGTGTGGCAGGAAACGGGTTTCCCGAAAATGGGCTTTGAAGTGCAGGTCAATCAATCCCACGGCGACTGGAAAAAAACCGGTAGTCTCTACAACGTTGTGAACGTCAAAGAAAATCTTGCCAAAGACAATGAATGGTACAGCTATCACATCATCGTCAAAGGCAAACATGTCACCGTCAAAGTTAATGACCAAGTTGCCGTAGACTGGGAACAACCCGCCGATCGTCAACCCGGCAAAGACATGCCGCTCATGCTCGACAAAGGCACATTCGCCTTTCAAGCACATGATCCAGGCAGCGTCATTCGCTATAAAAATATACGCGTGAAGCGATTGGACTAAGTCTTTCTCGCAAATTCGCTGTATTATCAGGAGCAGGCCTCGTGCCTGCTCTTTTTAATGGCGCACTTATGAATTTAGTCCTATCGCTTTTACAACAAACTCCCGAAGACATCCGCCGGATGATGGATCCGATGATGCGCAGTGGTCGGGAAAATATCAGCAATCTTTATTCTCTTGATGGCTTCGATATTACTGTCATTATTTTGTATTTTACGCTGCTGAGCTTATTAGCAATTCTTGGTTTATATCGCCTACGAATGGTCTATCATTTCTGGCGTTACAAAGACATCAAGCCCCAACCTCTTAAGAAATTCGCTGAAGATGAATTGCCGCGCATTACCGTCCAACTCCCGATGTTCAATGAGTTATACGTCGTAGAGCGTTTGCTCGAATCCGTCACCAAACTTGATTACCCGCGCCATCTTTTTGAAATTCAGGTCTGTGATGACTCGACCGATGAAACCGTTCAAATCGCCGAAGCAGCAGTCGCTAAATACAAGGCGCAAGGCTTTGATATTAGCTACATTCATCGGACGGATCGCGGAGGATACAAAGCTGGTGCGCTCGAAAATGCGATGAAATCTGCCAAGGGCGAATTGATGTCAATCTTCGATGCGGACTTCACGCCACACGCCTCTTGCCTGCGCAAGATGGTGGATTATTTTAGCGATGAAAAAATCGGCATGGTGCAAATGCGGTGGAGCCACATTAACGCGAATTATTCTCTCTTGACGCGCATTCAGGAAATTATGCTCGACGGACATTTTGTCGTGGAGCAGACTTCGCGCAATCGCACCGGAGCATTTTTCAACTTCAACGGAACCGCTGGAATGTGGCGTCGTCAAGCCATCGAATGGTCTGGTGGATGGCAACACGACACGTTAACCGAAGACACTGATTTAAGTTTTCGTTCGCAGTTGATGGGCTGGCGGTATGTGTATTTATTGGACGAAGATGTTCCCGCCGAATTGCCTGTAGAAATTAACGCCTTCAAAGCCCAGCAACGACGATGGGCAAAGGGTTTAGTCCAAGTCGGTATAAAATTATTGCCGCGTGTCTGGTCGCATCCAAAATTATCTCTCGCGCAAAAAATTGAATTAGCATTTCGCCTAAATGGAAATTTAGCAGCGCCCTTGATGATTTTGCTGAGCCTTTTACACATTCCGGTTTTGATTGCACGCTTCAATCAGGGCTTTTATCACATGTTACTTTTTGATGCGCCGCTGATGATTTTGTCTACGTTTTCGGTCGCAGCATTTTACGGCTCGGCAATTTTGTATCTGCATCCGAAAACAAAATGGCGACGTTTAGCCTTGCTGCCAATTGTGATGGGAATGGGCATCGGTCTCGTATTTTCAAATACGCGCGCGGTAGTGGAAGCCTTACTCGGAGTGAAATCCAGCTTCGTGCGAACCCCAAAGTATGCGGTGCAGCAATCAAAAGACAATTGGCTTTTGCAGGCGCGCCTCTACGGACGCAAGCACGGATTTTTACCTTATATTGAAATCGCGTTTGCGCTTTATTTCGTAGCCGCAATTGCTTACGCAATCCGTTCAGAAATTTATGGGACGATTCCCTTTCTAATGATTTTTTTAATCGGGTACGGCTACACTGGATTGATGTCTCTGTTTCAGGGACCAGCACGGATTTTGATGCAGCGCTTTCGACGGGATTAATTGTTTGTTATGAAAAATATGAAAACGATCATCATCGTGTGTGATGGAAGCAGCCTTGGCAACGGACGCGGAGAAACCAGAGCGGCTGCCGCTGCGGTATTAGAATTCAACGGCAAGCGCAAAATCTGCGGCGAATATTTGCACGATCACACAAATCAACAGGCCGAAATTATTGCCGCTTGCATTGGACTCGAAGCTCTGAAAGAAAACTGTCAGGTCAAAGTGATTTCCGATTCGCAGTACGTTATCAAAACGATGAAAGGCGAATTCCGGCGCAAAACAAATCACGATTACTGGAAGCGCCTAGATCGCGCCGCCTACAAGCACGAAGTGCAATGGGAATGGACACGCGGACACGCCGGACATCCCGTCCAGGAAATCTGCGACACCGCGGCGCGTACCATCGCTGAGCGCGGCGTAGTTGATGAAGATGAAATGGATAATATTTTGAACCAGAAAATTTAAGTTAATTCCTCCACTACTTTCAAGAATGAAATGAACCGAAAAATTCCTCAAGTCATCCAGGTTTCGTGCGTGCAAATGCACTGGGCGAAAGACCTCGAATTCAATTTGACGACGACGCTCAAATACATTGAGGCGGCGGCAAAATATGGCAGCCGCGTAGTCCTTTTTCCTGAAGCAAATTTGACGAGTTATTATTTCCCATACCTCATCAAACTGCCGCCCACGAAAATTCAAGCTGCCTTGCAGCAAGTGCAGGATGCCGCCACTAAAAACAACATTTGGGTGATTGTCGGTACAATTCAGAAAACCTCAAATAAGTTTTTGAACTTGATGCACGTTATAAATCCGCACGGAGAAATTGTTCACGCATACGCCAAAGTGAATACAGCGGGGCGTGACGAGAAGAAATATTGTCGCGGTGGAAATAAACTTTCGTTATTTGAAATTGATGGCATCCTTTGCACGATGGTGATTTGCCGCGATGGTCGGCACCCAGAACTGTATCGAATTCCGGCGATGGCAGGTGCGCAAATTTTATTTCAGCCGTCGTGCAGTTCGGACGAAATCGAAGCCGTCACCTGGAAACGTACGTCAGGTCGTGCGCAACAACCGATTGGTCCGAATTCTAAAATCTTTCATTGCGTAGCGAATACCATTGGCGAATCGCCCGACGGCAAACAAACCTCAAGCGGTTCTTCGTTCATCCGTGAACCGAACGGGATTCCCCTGGCAGAGGCAGGTTTCTATCAAGAAGAAATGATCACGTCTGTCCTTGATATGTCCCGCGCAGATCGGTCATACGTTTTAGACAGCCTGCAAAATCCTCCATTTTTATCGAACTATTGGCAACAAATGATCGAAGAAGTAAAGCGGAGAGCCGACGAAAAACCTGTCTAAATCCGACTTTGTCACACTGTGTAATTTTATTCGCAATTAACTTTTCGATATGAAACAAATCGTCAAATTTACAACGCTCACATTTTTTTTGTTTCTGCTTTTTCCACTCTTCAACCTTTTCGCGGCGTTTTCTCCGCAAGTCAAAACGATAGATTTTGAGCGCGATATTCAGCCCATCTTTTCAACTCATTGCGCAGGTTGCCACGGCAGCAAAAAACAGGAATCTGATTTACGTTTCGACAATAAACAAAGCCTGATGCGGGTCATCCAACCAGGAAAAAGTGAGCAGAGTCGCTTAGTCAACCGCATCCTCGGACTCAACAACGAACCCCGCATGCCGATGGGCGGAGCATCGTTAAAAGCCGAGCAAATTGAACTCATCAAACGCTGGATTGACCAGGGAGCCGTTTGGAAGGATGAAGGCGGAGCGATGAACGATGAATCCCGAAATCCGAAATCCGAAATCAAACCTCATTGGGCTTTCATCGCTCCAACACGTCCGAAAATTCCAGCGGTAAAATCTTCGTGGGCGCGCAATCCGATTGATAATTTTATTCTTGCCAAGCTTGAAAAAGAAAACCTGAAACCTTCGCCCGAAGCCGATAAAACTACGTTGATTCGCAGGTTGAGTCTTGACCTGATTGGACTGCCGCCGACGCTGAAAGAAATTGATAATTTTCTGAGCGACACATCGCCGAACGCGTATGAAAAATTAGTTGAACGCTTGCTCAGCAGCCCGCATTACGGCGAACGCTGGGGGCGTTGGTGGTTGGACGCGGCGCGGTATGCCGACACGAACGGATACGAAAAAGACCGCGACCGTTCGATCTGGCCGTACCGCGATTGGGTTATCAAATCGTTCAATCAGGACAAGCCCTTCGATCAATTCACGATTGAACAAATTGGGGGAGATTTATTGCCGAACGCGACGATAGATCAAAAAATCGCGACCGGATTTTTGCGGAATTCGATGCTTAATGAAGAAGCCGCTGTCGAGCCTGAACAGTTCCGCGTTGAAGGTTTGCTTGATCGCGTAGACGCTGTTGGCAAGGCTTTTCTCGGTCTCACGGTGAATTGCGCGCAATGTCATACGCACAAATTTGATCCGATCAAGCACGATGAATACTACAAATTTTACGCGTTTCTGAATCAGGATGAAGAACCTGAAATGGAAGTTCCAACCGCCGCTGAAACTAAAAAGCGCAACGACATATTAACGCGAATTGCCAAGCTTGAAGATGATTTGCTTTCCAAAAACCCTGACCTCCCGCAACAAATGGCAGCGTGGGAAATTAGTACAAAACAAGCTGTCGGTGAATGGATGATGCTCGACGACGCAGTGCTGAATGGAACCAACGGAATGAAATTTGAAGCCTTGCCGGATCACTCATTTATTCCGCGTGGCGATAATGCTCCAACGACATTTTATTATTTGACTGCCAAAACAAAACTCAAAAATATCACCGGCATTCGTCTCGAATTAATGACCGATCATTCCCTGCCGCACAATGGCCCCGGACGTTCGATGGAAGGCGCAGCGTGGTTGTCTGAATTCACTGCCGAAGCCGCTCCGATTGGTCAGCCTGAAAAATTTGAATCTCTGAAAATTGAAAATGCCACGGCGGATTTTTCTGCACCAAATCGTTCTATCAATTTGGCACTGGATGGAAATCCGAAAACTTCGTGGAGTCCTGATGCCGGAGCCGGAATTCGCAATCAAGATCGTCGCGCCGTCTTCCCTTTGCAAACTCCGCTGGCAGGAAGTGACAACGGAACGATGCTGAAAATTTCGCTCAGTCAAAAAGAATTTGGCGGCGGCGCGGCAGAGCGATTTGAAGCTCCAAACATTGGACGTTTCAGAATTTCCCTCACTACGAAACCAAATCCGAAAGCTGATCCGTTACCAACAAATGTGCGCCAAATTTTATCCATCCCAACCGCACAGCGTAGCGCAGAACAACAGCAAGCAGTGTTTCGTTTTTACCGGACAACCGTTGCAGAATTCGCTGATGTGAATAAAATAATTGCGAATTTATACAAAGACTGGCCTTATCCCGCGACGACTTTGACAGTCGCGCAGCGCAGCGTGGCGCGTGAGACAAATATTTTCAAACGCGGCGACTGGAAGCGTCCCGGCGAAGCGGTCACACCCGGCACGCCAGCGTTTTTGCATCCCTTTCCAAAGGACGCTCCGCGCAATCGTTTAGGTTTAGGACAATGGATTGCTGCCAAAGAAAACCCACTGACCCCACGTGTCATCGTCAATCGAATTTGGCAGCTATACTTCGGACAAGGACTCGTCGTATCACCGGAAGATTTCGGCACGCGCTGTGATTTGCCTTCGCACCCGGAATTGTTAGATTGGCTCGCCGTAGAATTTCAAGAAGGTGATAAGAAGGCAAACGCATGGTCAATGAAACGCGTGCACAAACTCATCGTGATGAGTGCGACCTATCGCCAATCCTCACAGCAAAATCCGCAATCAGAAGATTCGACCAATCGTCTGCTCGCACGGATGCCGCGTTTGCGCGTTGAAGCCGAAGCAATTCGCGATATTGCTTTATCTGCCAGCGGATTATTGAGCTTAAAAATCGGTGGCCCAAGCGTTTTTCCGCCAATTCCCGATGGAGCGATGGCGGTCAGTTTTCGCAGCCGTACCGTCTGGGAAACCAGCAAAGGTGAAGATCGTTATCGGCGCGGAATGTACACCTTCTGGAAGCGCAATGTTCCCTATCCATCATTGTCTGTTTTTGATGCGCCGAATGCAGATATGTCCTGCACGCGCCGCATCCGCTCCAACTCTCCATTGCAAGCGTTGACGACGTTGAATGACGCAGTATTTATGGAAGCCGCGCAGGCTCTCGCGTTACGGATGTGGAAAGAAGGCGGAGCCGATGACGCGGCAAAATTGCAGTACGGATTCAGACTCTGCACCAGCCGTTTGCCGGATAAAATTGAAGAAGCGCGGCTGTTGCAATTACTGCAAAAAGAACAACAAAGATTAATTGGAAATACCGCAGCGGCAGTCTACGTTTCATCGGCTGATTTAAATAATCTTCCTGCCAACATTGATCTGCATCGCCTGGCTTCGTGGACAATAGTGGCGCGCGTACTTCTAAACCTGGACGAAACGATTACAAAACCTTGAGAATGAAATCACTACAAGATCAACTTTTGTCCGCTATTGCCAGAGAAAATATTTTTGAAATTTCTACACTGATTACTTCAGGTGCTTTGGTGAATGAACTGGACTCACAAGGATGGACACCGTTAGCGCACGCTATTGAATTTGAAAATTATCAGATCGTAAAACTACTCTTAGAAAATGGCGCAGACGTGAACAGCATTTTGTACAATGGAGATACTTGCCTTCATTACGCAGTAGATATAGCGATTGATGGAACCATTCAAACTGGTGGTGCATCTGGTGACGAGCCGACAGCGATTATTGAATTATTGCTGAAGAACAGTGCAAATATTTTAGCAAAAAATGTACAAGGCGAATCGCCAATGGATTGGGCTAAAAATTATCATTCCGATAAAATTGTTCGGCTACTTCAAGGGAAACTTGAGGAGCGAAGCGAAACATAATTCAAGTTATAGGTGTTCATACATGACAGTGAAGATGCATAAAACCAAGAAAGTCACCAAAAATAATTTATATACGACTACAGAATGGGAGTGGCTGCACCTCCAACTTCGTCTCTATTCAATTGAATCACGCGGCACTCACTGGCAGGTCAATTTCTACCTCCGTGACCTTGATCAGGATTTAGTATTTAAAGACACGCACGCTGAAGTCATTTGCCGTATCTACAATAAGTCCGTTGAGCAATTATTTGTTGACCCTAGAGGTGAACTTGAGAAAACATTTACCGGGTGGGTGAAATGGCAGAAAACCAAACTGACAGAATACCTTTCCAGATTGCCAGCCTTGAAGAAAGATTTCGATATTAAGCGAGATTTCCAAGCAGAAATAATGCAAGATTATGGCATGGGGGCAAGTAAATTATGTCACATAAAAGGGGGGAAAGTGACTTGGTCAGCCGTTGGAAAATCATTAATGAATGAAGCCAATCATCAATAAAATTACACCTATCATCTTTACCTCCATAGCGGCGTAGCCAGTGCGACTGATTTTATTCAATACTATAACGCATCACGGTGAACCGATTGTTATATTGCTCAAGGCAATCAGAAAATTAATGAAGTTGGAAACGCTAAATTCAGCTGAACAAAACCTACTTTCGCAGATTAGTACGGCATCCGGCTTGATTGAAGAAAAACATTTTCAGCTTGAACAAAACGGAATCTACGCAGAATACAGAAAACTTTATGATGCGTATGTTAACTTGATTGATTCAGAAACCGAGGGACTTGAAGCATTGAGGCGTTCAATATTTTTGTTGTGGTATGAACAAGCCGAACCTTCCTGTTTTACTGGTTTATCTGAGCTTTCTGAAATATCAAGTCAGAAAGTTTATAACTTTTTGGAAACCAGAGTTAGCGCAAACGAAATTGATTTTGAGTTAAAATGGATGCTGCCTTTTTATAACGGAATTGCTGTATGGGTGTTTGAGGAACGTGCAAGCTTGCCAAATTTACAAAGGTTTTTAGCGTGTGCTGATCGTGAACTTTGGGCGAGTGAACTAAAGGCAGAAAATTTTATTGGACGCGGGCAAATGGGGAATTATTGGACAAGTATTACAACGTCTAATGCAGTTCGCTTAGACAAAAATGCAAAATAGCTTGTTATTAGAAAGGCGTAGCGCAAATGAATTATTCTGAAGACATCAAACGTGAAGTAAAAAAATTAGTCACACGCCGCCATTTTTTCAAAGACTGCGGCGTAGGTCTCGGCTCAATTGCGCTTGCTTCACTTCTTGAAACAACTACGTCTGCCACTCCGCATTCCGCACTCCAAAATCCGCATTCTCAAACTCCTCATTTCACGCCCAAAGCCAAGCGCGTGATTTTTCTTTTTCAAGCCGGAGCGCCTTCGCAACTTGAAATGTTCGATAACAAACCGGGACTCGCAAAATATAACGGCAAGCCTTGTCCGCCGGAATTATTGAAGGGACAAACACTCGCGTTCATCAAACCTGACGCAGCTTTATTTGCGACAGAATTTAAATTTGCCAGACACGGGAAATCCGGCGCAGAAATGTCTGAGGTGATGACGCATCTTCCCAAAGTTGCTGACGATATTACCATCATCAAATCTATGATGACCGATGCCATCAATCACGCTCCGGCGCAGATTTTTATGCAAACCGGCAGCGTCCAATTCGGGCGTCCGAGCTTTGGTTCCTGGGTCACGTACGGCTTGGGTTCCGAATCGCAAGACCTGCCGGGATTTGTGGTTTTATCTTCCGCCGGAGGAACCAGCGGCGGTTCGAGTTTATGGGGCAGCGGATTTTTGCCAACGGTTTTTCAGGGAGTTCCCTTTCGGCGAACTGGAGACCCGATTCTTTCGCTGGCAAATCCGCGCGGAATTTCACGTGAGATGCAACGAGATTCGCTGGATGCGCTGAAAGATTTGAATGAACATTTGATGAGTAAAAATGGCGACAACGAAATCGCTACGCGCATGAATTCGTTTGAGATGGCGTACCGCATGCAGGAAAGTGCGCCGGAACTAATGGATTTGAACAAGGAATCAAAAGCTACATTAGAACTTTATGGAGCGGAACCCGGAAAAAATTCTTACGCCAATAATTGCCTGCTCGCGCGGCGAATGGTCGAACGCGGCGTACGATTTGTGCAGCTTTATCACGAAGCCTGGGATCATCACGGGCAGGTTCACAAAGGCGTCAAAGAGCAGTGCAAAGAAACCGATCAAGCCAACGCCGCATTGATTGAGGATTTGCATCAGCGTGGATTATTGGATGATACGATTGTGATTTGGGGCGGAGAATTCGGACGCACACCAATGGTGCAAGGCGAACCTGACGGCAGCAGTTCACTAGGTCGCGATCATCACAACAAAGCCTTCACAATGTGGGTCGCAGGCGGAGGATTCAAACCGGGAATTACAATCGGAGAAACGGATGAAATCGGCTTCAATGTCGTGCAAGACCCGATTCACGTGCACGATTTACACGCGACGTTACTACATCAATTGGGCTTCGATCATGAGAAATTAACCTATCGTTTTCAAGGAAGAGATTTTCGGTTAACAGATGTTCACGGCGTAGTGCAAACGAAATTGCTGGGATAGACCATTACTCTGCTTTGAAATTCAGGCAGCTAAAAGCAAGGTTTGCTCGACGGGTTTTGGTAAGGTCATGAGATGGAAGCGGTCTTTCGTAAAAGCGTAATCTTCACCGCTTTCATCAATTAATCGGACATAGCCGTTTGCTTCCGCATCAGCATCAGCAATGACCTGATAAAGTTTTCCTTTTTCGAGGGATGACTGATAGCCGTCGTTATTCAGGCAGAGAGCAAATTGTTGATTGTTTGATTTTGCCATTTCGTTTAATCCAGAAAAGGGAGTTTAAGTTTAAATTCTCGTTTGCCAATGCCATGCGCTTCGTACCAGTGTATTTCTGCCAGTCGAATCGTTCCATTAACCAGTTTGACTGAAGCGACGCCTTTCAATTTCCGCCATCGTCCTAATCCGTATGTTTTCCGAAGCCGAACGCGATCACGGATTCCTGTTCCGACGGCGATGGTTTCAATGTCAGTGATTTCGCCGAGAACTTCAAAATCCATAGAGTTTCAGTTTGCTATAACCAGAGTAAGGAATCAAGAAAGATTACAACACCCCCTTTTGTTTGATGACACTCTTTGGAAATCGCTCTGATAATTTTGTATTTCCGCGCTCAACTTGACAGGCTTCCGTTGCCAATTTAAATTAATAACTCGTTTGGTCTAACCAGTAAAATTATCAGCAGGAACAAAGCATTTCTGCCCACTCGCTTTGATGGGATTCTCTGAGGTAGTCCTGATTTTCAGATCAGCCTAGCTCTTACCATTTAGTCAATTAGCAATTCACAAGTTTAACTCAAAATTCGACGGTTAAGTTTTCTAAACTGTTTTCATCAACGGAAGCGAGTTATTCATCCAAGGAGTCATCAATGAAAATCAAGAACTTACTTATTGTTCTTTGCTTGCTCATCAGTGCTTCAGGCATTGGTGTGGCACAGGCAATTAAAGGAACACTGCTCGGTAACGTGACAGATTCGGCAGGCGCGGCGGCGGCGAATGCTAATGTCACCATTACGGAAACACGTACCAGCGTCAGCACGACAGCTACAGCGAATGCCGATGGCTATTATGTTTTCTCTAATTTACAAGACGGCGTTTACCGCATCGAAGCCACCGCTCAGGGCTTCAAAAAAGTCATCCGCGACAATATTGAAGTTAAAGTGAATTCCACTGTGCGCATTGATCTCTCGCTGGAAGTTGGCAACGTTAGCGACAGTGTGACGATCACAACTGAAGCACCAATTTTGCAAACGGATCGCGCCGACACAGGACGCTTAATCGAAGCGAGACAAGTCGCCGAATTACCACTTGGATTTAACCGCAATTTTCAGAGCTTGCTCGTAACAGTTCCCGGTGCGACACGTCCGACGCGTCCGCATTCGGAATTTTTTAATCCGCAGGATTCACTCGAATCCAAAGTGAACGGGCAATCACGTCTTTCCAATAATTTTCAAATTGAAGGCGTAGATGACAATCATCGTACGGGATTATTAACCGTCTTGATTCCCGCCGCAGATGCGATTGAAACGGTCAGTATTGCGACCACGAATTTTGATGCTGAATTTGGACGTGCTGGCGGAGCGGTCAGCAATGTGACGCTGAAATCCGGAACGAATGAATTTCACGGCAGTGGATTCTTTTTTGGCAACAACGACAACACATTGGCAAATGGATTTTTCACGCGCAGTAAAGCGGCAACACACTATCGTCAGTACGGCTTTACCATTGGCGGCCCGATTATCAAAAACAAGTTATTTTTCTTTGGCGATTATCAGCGCACTTCGGACAAGCTGGGCAAAGTGAATTTCTTTGCGATTCCAAACGCAGAGTTTCGTGCGGGCGATTTCAGGAATGCGGTGACAACGGTCTATGACCCAGCTACTGGAAATCCTGATGGATCGGGGCGTTCGCCTATCAGTTGCAACGGAGTTTTAAAAACAATTTGCCCCAACCGCATCAGTCCAATTGCACAAAAGCTGTTGGCCTTTTTGCCTGCGCCGAACGTAGCAGTCGCAACCCCAGGACAGAACAATTACTTAATCCGAACCGTTCGCTTGAAAACGATTCACGCCTTTGACACAAAACTTAATTTTAATCCCAACGACAGAAATGCGATTTCCGGACGATTGAGTTTTCAGCAACCGGAAATTTTTGATCCAGGCGCATTCGGAACTTATGGTGGTCCCGCGAATGGCGGCTTTGCTGGCAGTGGTACACAGCGCACATGGAGTACAGCGGGCAATTATACCCGCACTTGGAGTCCGACATTAATTTCTGAATTCCGTTTCGGACTCAGTACTTATCGCAATCAAGCTCTATCGCAAGGCGATGGGCTGAAAACTAGCGATGATATTGGCATTAAAAATGCCAATATTGATGCTTTTACCAGCGGCTTGACGCAGATCAATATCGGCAGCTTTGGTGCGCCTTTACTAGGATTTTCAGCCAGCCTACCGTGGGATCGCGGCGAAACGACAGTCAACGTCACAGGCATCGTGACAAAAATGTTCGGCAATCATACGCTGAAAATGGGCGCAGAATGGCGCAAGAATCGTGACCTTTTACTGCAATTGCAAGACAACGGCGGCGTACGCGGACGTTATTCATTTGGCGGTTCGCAAACTGGCTTAGCCCCTCTCCCAAATATTGCTAATAGTGGTGATAATGCAGCCAATAGTGGTCTGGCTAATGCTATGGCAGCCTTTCTACTTGACTTGCCAGGCAGCATCGGACGTGACATCAAAATTATTGATAATCCAGGATTACGACACAAATCCTTCTTCTCATTTATTCAGGACAAGTGGCAAATCTCGAAAAAATTGACACTTGATTTGGGATTGCGCCATGAATTTTATTCACCGTTCACTGGTATCGAATCTAAAGGTGGATTATCAAATTATGATCCAGCAACCAACACCGTTCGTGTAGCAGGTTTTGGCAGCGTTCCGGCAAACATCGGCGTCAATAAAGTACTGACTAATTTTGCGCCACGCCTTGGAGCTTCGTATCGCTTTGCCGACAAGACTGTTATCCGCGCTGGATTCGGAACTACGATTATGCCGTTCCCGAATAATGTTTACGCATTCAATTTTCCGGTGAAGCAAAACAATCAATTCAATCCTGCCAATTCATTTGCCACCGCAGGTACAATGAATGCAGGCTTCCCCGCTCCGGTGGTGTTCAGTATTCCAACGGACGGCATTATTGACGCAAGCAATGCATTGTTGCGCAATACAGGACTGATCAGCATTCCGACCAATATGAAGGAAGGCAAATTACACGCCTGGAACGTCGCCTATCAACGTGAATTGTTCTTCGGATTTTCCGGTGAAGTCGCTTACGTTGGCAACAGCGCAAAAGGCACGTTGTACACGGTTGATTTGAACGCGGGCCAAACCCCGGGACAGGACAACGCGGGACGACCACTCAATGCGAAATTTGGACGTACTGCTTCCGTGACCAGCTACGTTGGCTTGGATTCGCCGTACCATTCATTGCAGGTCAAAATTGATCGTCGCTTCAGCAAGGGTTTCCTTGTCAATACTTCTTACACTTTTGGACGTGCAATTAATTACTCCGAAGACAACGGAGGAATTGCCACTCCCGCGAATCTGGAACTCAGTCGCGGACGCGGCGCGTTTGATCGTAAGCACATGTATTCCACCAATTTTGTCTGGGATACACCGTTCTTCAAAAAAGGAAATCGCGTCACGAAAGCGGTGTTAGGTGGATGGCAGCTTTCAGGCATTTTTGTAGCGCAATCGGGAACACCGATTGATTTCAATATGTCGAATGCGAACTTACGTGCGCCAGGCAATACGCAACGTCCTGACGTGAATGGTACGCCAAAAATTCTGGGCGCAGTCGGCCCTGGATCGGCTTATTTCGACACGGCAGCTTTTACGGCTCCGGCGGCGAATACTTTTGGAAATATGAAGCGAAATGATTCTATCAATGGCCCTGGCTATGTGAATCTGGATGGTTCAATTTTCAAAAGATTTGCCTTCACCGAACGCGTCAAAGCGGAAATTCGCGCGGATGCTTTCAACGTCACAAATACGCCGCATTTCAATAATCCAAGTGGTACATTTGGCGGCGCAACTTTCGGGCAAATCACCAGTGCCTTTGGCGAGCGTCTTGTTCGCTTCGGTGCTCGCGTCACTTTCTAAACAGAATTTTTGACGATGAAAAAACCGCAATGTTACGGTGAAAATTCACCTGAGCATTGCGGTCTTTTTTATGGGGTTTCGCAAGTTTCTAAAAATCAATTTCAGCCAACAACATCGAAAGTTTTTTATTCAACGCCTGACTGATAGAAACCAACCCTTCGAGGCTGGGTAAATGGATGCCACGTTCGATGGAGCTTAATTGTGAAACGCTGATGCCTGTGGCGGCGGCTAATTCTTTTAACCCCCAATCGCGTTCGGTGCGCAGAGATTTGATGCGGTGTCCTAAATGTTCGCGTAACCGTTCGACTTCGTTTTGTCCGAGTCCCAATGTTTTGACGGCGCGTTCCAGCACTTCACGCAGCTGAGAAAGTGAAAATGGTTTCGTCAAATAATCAAAACTTCTCAACCGAAACGCATTTCGCATTTCATCCAAATCAGGGTAGCCAGTAATAATTATGACGCAGAGTTCCGGCCATCTGGTTCGCAGTTGATCGAGTACTTGCTCGCCCGTCACTTCGCCCATTTTCATATCGAGCAAAACAACTTCCGGCATTCGCTCTTCGTTGGTTGCCCACAGTTCATCCGGCGTCGAACATAAACGCACCTGATGTCCGTCTCCCTTTAAAATATCTTCGAGGTATTGGCGAAAATCGGCGTCATCGTCGAGCACGACCAAATCAAGTGGAGGCAATAATGATAAGGGATTCGTAGATGTCATTTTTTCGATTCTGCCATTCTCACGGGCAAGGTGATTTCAAATTTTGCACCGCCTTCAGGACGATTGTTGGCGACGATTAATCCACCATGCTGATCTATAATTCCAGCGGTTACTGCTAACCCAAGCCCCGTTCCGTTGGCATCCAAACGACTGGTCACAAACGGCTCAAAAATGTGCGGCAAAACTTCTGAGGGAATGCCGGAGCCATTATCTTCAATGATCACCCGAATCCACAATTGACGATCCTGGCTCAGATAATCTGTTCTCACGCCAAGCAAACCCTTCGCTTTGACGCCGGATTTATTTTTGTCAAGAATGGCGTAAACTCCATTCTTGAGCAGATTCACAAACACTTGCAAGAGCCGCCCCGAATTCCCTACAACGATGTCCTGATTTTTGATCTGATTGACAAATTCAAGATTCAATCCTTTCGCTTCGATTCCGACCAACGACCACGCTTCATCAAGGATTGGTTTAAGAGAAACAGCTTCCATCGTTTGCGTCCGCGCCCGGGCAAAATCGGTTAGACTTTCGCTGATCCCGCGCAGTCGTTCAGTCACGCGCAGCATGCGCCGCAAACGCTCTTCATTCTCTGAGCTGGTGCAGGTTTCCAGCATTTTTTCAATCGAACCATGCAACACCGCGAGTGGCGTATTAATTTCGTGAGCGACGCCCGCGCTCATCATTCCGATGCTAATCAGGCGATCCTGCGTAGCTAAATTCGACTGGGCAGTTTCAAGTAAATGATTTTTTCGCTTGAGATCACTGGTAGCTTCTTCAACCTGTAAAAGCGCGGTTTTTAATTCATCTTCGCGAAGCCGTAAGCGCTTCACCGTAGCGTTGCGTGAAAGCGTAATTTGCCCCAGCTCATCACTGGAAATTAACGATTCATCTACCAGCTCAGATTTCTTGTTATCGGCTTGCAAGGCTTCGTCAGCAAGTAAGATCCTTCGAACTGGATAGTAGACATAATGCGGCAAGATGAAAAATTCCAGCATCATGACTGCCAGCAAATAAATCACCAGCAGTACACTCCCTAACATCCAACGGAGCTGCCGCGACAATTCCATGTAATGATCTGAATTTAAAGCAATTACCTGAAAAGCCTGCGAATTCGGCTCAATGCGAATTAACCGAAACAACGGAATCGAAGAACGCGGAATTTCAATGCGATCACGCCTGACACGATGAGGATTTTGTTGAAGCCAGGCTTGCATTTCCGACGTGATAATTAAGGCTGTATCTTTTTCATTTAAAATTGTGAAGCGTGAAGATTGGACGCTCTGAAGGGCACCCGGGTATTGTTCTAAAACTTGCGCCAGCAACTCAGCTTCCTGTTCAGCCGAACGCGCTGCTACCTGTGAAATCGGAGACCGTAAAGCAAAATACAGGCTTAGTACGAGCACCAGAAAAAAAAGATTGTGCAAGACCATCAGCTTCCGGCGAATTGGCAACCCGGCAAACAAATGATTCCATCGTTTTTTTATCATCCCAAGCATAAAGTTAAAATTTTTTTTACGACAGGTGGTTTACAAACTCTTATTCACATGTTATTCATAACAAGCGTTTCCCTGCGCAAAGCCCTGCAAAAGCGGTTATTTATTTACTCACATATTGATATAAGTCTAGCCCTTATTCGCTTTGTAGGATTCCCTTTTTCGTATCAATGATTCTACCAACCAGATTGGTTGTTTTTAGTGGGAAAACCGCGCCCCCTTCGTCCTGATCTTACCCGGAACGGAGATCGTCACTGGCATTAACCATAAGGTTGCGCAACCCGCGATCTGGATCCTCACCTGGATTCGTCAAGTAAGACCAATCCCCAGACAGCAGTATTACACGCACCATTTACTTTATAAGTCTGGAGTATACTTTTCATGAAGTTTCAAAAAGAAAACCTATTAGGCCACTTACTGTTCATCCCCTGCCTTATACTGATCTTTTCTTTCCTTGTAGCAGCTCAAGCTCAAACACCCCCATTGGATGCTTATGAGCAGGAGTTCCTCAAATTAATCAACGATTATCGCGCCACTAGCGGCGCACCCGCGCTCAAAGTCTCTATTTCATTGACGAATGCTTCCCGTTGGAAGAGCAATGATATGGGTGTCAATAATTACTTTGCACATAATGATTTAAACGGACGTGATCCTTTTCAAAGAATGATTGCGTTTGGATATAACTATAACACGTGGTTAGGAGAAAATATTGCGGCTGGTTTTAGTGACGCTGCCAGCACTTTTAATCAGTGGAAAACTTCACCTGGGCACGATCGCAACATGCTGGATTCAAATTTCAAAGTAATTGGGATTGGACGCGTAATTACTCCTGGCACGCGCTATATTAATTATTGGACGACAGATTTCGGTGGAGAAGTTGTTGCCAGTGATTTGCTGGGAGGAACCGTCGTACCGCCAGTCGCCACCGCGACAACGGTCAATGCTGCCAATTATCAGGCTCCTATCGCGCCCGAATCCATTGCTGCGACTTTTGGGTCGGGGATGGCTAATGGCTCTTACCCGGCTCCATCGTTGCCACTTCCAAAAACCCTTGGAGGGACTACGCTAACTGTCAATGGCGTCTCAGCAGACTTGCTGTATGTTTCGCCCAGTCAAATCAATTATCTGGTTCCATCAACTATCGCTGCCGGTAACGCCACAGTTGAAATCAAAACCGGAAGTAATGTCGTCGCCCGAGGCACCATCAATGTTGCCAATGTAGCTCCTGCATTATTCACGGTCACATCTGATGGAAAAGGTATTCCTGCGGGGTTCTCAACTTTCGATGGCGTGAATTTACAAGTGCTCTTTAATAGCGATCTCTCGTCTCGTGTTTTAAGTCCGAGCACGACAGCCCGTCCGAATTATTTGGTTTTATTCGGCACAGGATTTCGCAAACGGACGGCTCTCAGCAATGTCAGAGTGACCGTTGGTGGGATTATTTCGCAAATTGATTATGCCGGCACCCAAAACGGTTTTGCCGGATTAGATCAATTGAATATTGTGATCCCCAGCACAGCCCGTGGTAGCGGTGAGGTTGATTTAATTCTCACTGTTGACGGAGTAACAGCTAATAAAGTCCGCGTAAATATTGGAAATTAATCAAAGCAAGAGGCCGCCGATCACGCGGATTTGCGTTGATCCGCCTGATCGGTGGTCGGTCTCTCCAAAATTCAAGCCCCTCGCCAACCATCAACTCACATAGAAAATAGCCATTGCTAATGCTACACTACATTCGCTATCCGCCGATTGCATTTTTCCAAAAATCTGAGTTCCTTATGAAAGTTTTTTCCCGACTTTTATTCATCTTTCTTTTTGTAGGATCGACGGTTGCAGCTGCGCCTGAAATCAGCAAAGTCGAACCGCCAAACTGGTGGGCCAATCAATCCATCGGCAGCAAAGAAAATCCTTTGCGAGTATTGATTCGTGGACGCAATTTGACAGGCGCAAAAGTGCAACCGCCAGCCGGATTCAAGCTCAGCAACAGCAAAGTCAATACTGCTGGAACGTATCTATTGCTTGACCTCACAATCAATAAAAATACCAAATCTGGAACCTATCTTTTCAAGCTTACGACCAATGAAGGCGCAGCGGATGTGCGTTTTGAAATTGCTGCCCCCTTCTCGAAACAAGGAAATTTTCAAGGCTTCAATCAAGACGATGTAATTTATCTGCTGATGCCGGATCGCTTTGCGAATGGTGACAGCTCTAACGATGATCCGGCGATTTCTAAAGGCTTATTTGATCGTAGTAAAAGTCGTTATTATCACGGTGGAGATTTACAAGGCGTCATCAACAAATTGCCGTACTTAAAAGACCTCGGCATCACGGCGATTTGGATGAATCCGATTTATGACAACACAAACAATCCTGACACGAAAGAGGTCTATGATGGACAACCTACAACGGGGTATCACGGTTACGGCGCGATTGATTTTTATGCTGTGGACGAACATCTTGGCGATGTGAAAAAATTCCGCGAACTCGTCGAAAAAGCACATGCGCTCGGCCTTAAAATTATTCAGGATCAAGTCGCCAATCATTGCGGCCCATATCATCCGTGGGTGAACGATAGCCCGACACCGACGTGGTTTAATGGAACCGAAGCGAATCACATCAACGAAACGTGGCAAACGCATTTGGTGATGGACAAATATGCTGTTGATAAATTCTACGGCGCGAATCTGCAGAAACCTGTACTTGACGGATGGTTCATCAACATTTTGCCTGACCTGAATCAAAACGATCCCGAAGTCGCAAAATATATTATTCAAAATACACTGTGGTGGATTGGCATCAGTGGAATGGATGCGATTCGTCAGGACACGTTGCCATACGTCCCGCGTCAGTTCTGGAATCAATGGATGACCGCGATCAAACGCGAATATCCGAACGTCAATGTCGTTGGCGAAACACTGGATGGATTGCCCGCGCAAGTCGCATTTTTTCAAGGCGGCGCCAAACGCTTCGACGGCGTAGATTCCAAAATTGATACTGAATTTGACTACCCGCTGTTTTACCCGCTCCGCCGCGTCTTTGCTGGAGGTCAATCAACAAAACAACTCGTCGAAATTTTGAATCAGGATTATTTGTATCCCGCGCCCGAAAAATTAGTCACGCTGTTAGGCTCGCACGATGTCGGACGGTTTATGAATGAACGCGGCGCAACAGCGGAAGGATTGAAATTAGCCTTCACATTTTTGCTGACTACACGGGGAGTTCCGCAGCTTTATTACGGAGATGAAATTGCCATGCGCGGCGGCAACGATCCTGATAATCGCCGTGATTTTCCAGGCGGATGGAGCGGCGATGAGCGTACTGCGTTTGAAAATTCTGGCAGAACAAAAGAAGAAAATGATGTCTTTGAGTTTGTAAAAAAGCTGCTCTTGTTACGCCGCTTTACTCCAGAATTTCGTTACGGGAAGCTACACCATGCTCACATCTCCGACGATGTTTATGTGTTTTATCGAAAAACGGTTGAAGATCGAAAAAATACCGTCGCTGTTGGCACAGCAGTTTTTGTCGCAATCAATAATTCTGTTAACGGCACTGAAATAGAAATTCCGATAGACAGCCAAACCAGAGTGGTGGCAGGCCTGTTCACTGAGCGGCTTCAGATGGGCGCAACTTTTGAAATTGTGGGAGATGGTAAAATAAAAATCAAACTGCCGCCGCGAACTGCTGCGATTATCAAATAACCTTGCCATTAATCCCCAAAAAATTAAATTCTGGAAATTCCAAAGGCAAATGGGGTAAACTATTGGCAACTACTGTCCTGCGTATCCGCAGGCTTGAAATCAAGTCCCCATAAATATATTGAGTATGAATTTAAAATCAGCCATTGAAAAATTAACGCTCATCCTTTTAGCCATAGTGTTTGTAGCCACCGCTATCTGCGCCCAAACCAAAGCCGCAGCAAGCACCGCCAATGTTATCAACATCAGTGAAGCCGGTGTGCAGTACGAAGTTCCGCAAGGTTGGCGCATTCAGCAACATCAGGACGCCTTACAAATCACTTCTTCAGACGGCGGAGTTTCGATCATTATTGCGGTTGCCGCAAATGATAATACCGAAACCATGATTAGCGGTTTAAAGGAATATCTAAAAAAAGATTACGTAAATTACAAAGTTGCCAGCCAACTTCAGGAAGAGCAGATCAATGGATTGAAAGTCCTGATTGAGAACGGCTCTGGCGAAACCAGCGAAGGTGTGATGGAATGGAACATCGCGATGATTCTGGGCGGCAAGCGTCCTTTGATCGCGTTTACCGTTACTAATCAGAAGCTTTTTTCTGGCAATCAAGCCGATTACATTAAACTGGTACAAAGCCTTCGAAAAGCTCTCTGATAATTTAATCTAATTTATCAAGGAGAATTTATTTCGATGAAGAAAACTCTGGCTCTGGTTTTCGCGCTAGTGGTCTTAACGACGTGCGCCTTCGCACAGGAAAAATCGTTTTTAGGCAAATGGGACATTTCCGGTGATGCGCCCAATCTGAATGTCGTGTATTGGCTTGAGGTAACCAAAGAAGCCGACGGCAAACTGAGCGGTAAATTCCTCAATCGCGGCGGCAGCGTCCTGCCTTTGCACGCTATCAAAATTGAAGGCGACGAACTGGTTTTCACTGTTAACAAACAGCCGAACTCGCCAATTCATCACGCTAAAGTTGTTGGCAAAGAATTAAAAGGTTCCGTCAAGACCGCCAACAATACCATCAACTGGATAGGCGTCCGTCCGCCCAAATGGGGCAAGTATAATGCCAACGGCAAACACAAATTCGGCACGCCCGTAGCCTTGTTCGATGGCAAATCCATGGAAGCTTTCGATGCGCAAATCAAAACCAAACCGTTCGGATGGAATCTGGTTGACGGCGTCATGACGAATGATGTTCACGGCAATAATCTGGTGTCCAAGCAAAGATTCCTAAACTTCAAAATTAATTGCGAATACAAGCTGGAACCCAAGCAACCGGGCGGGAATGCAGCGAACGGCGGCATCTACTTGCGCGGTCGCTATGAGCTGCAAGTGTTGGATGATGAAACCGCTACGACTGACCGTTTGCATTCTCACATGGCGGTTTACAGCCGTGTCGCTCCGTTAGTCCAAGCCAGCAAAAAAGCCGGTGAATGGCAGGAAATGGAAGCCATCATTGTTGGCAATCGCGTCTCAGTGAAATTGAACGGGCAAGTCGTTCATGACAACACCTTGATCGAAGGAATCACTGGCGGCGCACTGGATTCACGCGAAGGCGAACCTGGCCCGATTATGATTCAAGGCGATCACGAAAAAGTTTATTTTCGCAAAGTGATCGTCACGCCTATCGTGAAATGATTACCGACGCGAATAAATCAAAAAGAAAAAGGCAAATATCAAAAATTAAAAGGTCGGCACTTTATTTTTTCAGAATAACCAAAAAGAAAAAATTTATTTCCGCTCTTTTAATTTTTGCCTTTTGCTTCTTGCCTTTTGACTTCGCGCTGGCGCAGGAAGCCATTGGCACCAGCGTCTTGCCTGAATCCAAAGTCTGGTTCTCCTTGCGCGACGGAATTCTCAGCGAAGCTCATTACCCAAATCTAAAAACTAATCACCTGAGCGAATTATTTTTTGTCATCACAGACGGAAAAAATTTTGCGATTTCAGAACGTGACAGCGCAGTTAAAAAAGAGACCGTTCAAACGAATCCAAATTCGCTCACCTTTCGACAAATCAGTACGCATCCGAAGCTGAAATTCACGCTCACCAAAACCTATTGCGCTTATCCCGATTTCAGCACAGTGCTCGTGAATGTAGATTTTCGCGCGCCAAAAAATTACCAGCTCTACGTCGTATTCAATCCGGCGATGGCGAACACTGAAGCCAACGACACTGCCAATACGTTTGGTGGACAAGGCGCATTCAGCGTGTATGAAAATGATTTTTGCGCGGCGTTGATTGCTGAAAAAGGCTTTGCCGAAATGAGCGTTGATGCACTAGGAACCAATGACGGATTGCAAAAGTTATTGCATCGCTTCAAACTTACAAAAGTAAATCAACGAACTGAAAATAGTGATGTAATTTGCGTAGCTCGCGTCAAACAACCGAGAAAATTTATGCTCGCTTTGGCTTTTTCCGAGACGCCTGAAAAAGCCTTGATCGAAGCCGAACATTGTCTCGAAGGCGATTTTGAAGATACGCTTGCCGACTACGAAAAAGGTTGGAGTGATTGGCTGAAAACAAATATCAATTCGCCATTGCCACTGACCGCAATGCTGCGCAAAGCACACGAAAAAAAGTAGCGCGATCTTTCCAGATTGCGTTTTTGTCAACGAATTATTTGTCTCGAAAACCTCGCAAACTGGAACGTTTGCGCTCAATTTTTTCAGGAGTTCCATGCGCCCTTTCTTACTGCTGCTGATTCTGTTCACTTCCGTTTTCGCTCAACAACCCAAACAACAAATGGACGAAGACTTCGCCAAATCCATCAGGGAATGGACGACGAAGCCTGAATTCATTAGCCCGCTGATTGATCATTTGCCAAAAGTTGAAGGCATTCCTACGCCGAAAGATGTGCTCGGCTATCACATCGGAACGCCGCAGAAATTGACGTATACCGAAGGCGTCTACAAATACTTCCGCGCGCTCGCCGAAAAAAGTCCGCGCGTAAAAGTTTTTGTCGCGGGCAAAACCGATGAAGGCCGCGACATCATTGTCGTTGCCATTGCCAATGAAGATACAATCAAAAATCTGGAACAATATCGCGGCTACCTTTCACAACTTGCCAACCCGCGCCTGATTTCCGACGAACAAGCCCGCGAAGTCATCACCAAAGCCAAACCCGTTTATCACTTCACGGCAGGATTGCACAGCTCGGAAACGGGCCCGCCCGAAATGGTAATGGAACTTAGCTATCGTTTAGCGGTCGAAGATTCCCCACTCATCAATACAATTCGTGACAACGTGATTGTGATGATTACTCCCGTTCTGGAACCCGACGGCAGAGATCGTTATGTGGATTGGTATTATCGCCACAAGCTCGAACAGAAAACGGAAGAGGAAGGCATCGCAGGCCCGCCGTATTGGGGAAAATATATTTATCACGACAACAACCGTGACATTAATTATTCGCAACTGACGATGAAAGCGAGCCTCGACTGGTACTTGCAATGGCACGCGCCCATCGTTCACGACCTGCATGAATCGGTGCCGTTTATGTACACCTTCAGCGGGCAGGCTCCGCAACAACCAACGCTCGATCCGATCTTGTATGGTGAACTGCCGTGGTTCTCAAATTTTGAAATGTCGCAAATGATTAAGTACGGAATGCCTGGCGTCTGGACGCACGGCTTCGTAGATATGTGGTCGCCCGGCTACCTCGGATTCATGTCGTCGAATCACAACGGAATTTTGCGAATGTACGAAACATTCGGCAACGGCGGCGCGAATACAATGAAGCGAAAAGTCGCTCCGCCCGAAGGCGCCGGACAAACTTCGCGTGAATGGTATCGCCCGCTTCCGCCTTATAAAGAAGTCATCTGGTCAATGCGCAACAACACGAATTACATGGAAACCGGAGCCTTGAGCGCGTTGCAACTGACTTCAGAATTTCCCAAAATCGTACTGGAAAATTTCTATAAAAAATCCAGAAATTCAATTGAAGCAGGCAAAAATGAAGCGCCATACGGCTACGTAATTCCTGCCGGACAACGCGATCCAACCCGCGTCGCCTTAGTCGTAAATTTACTGCGACAACAAGGCATCGAAGTCGGAGTTGCGAGGGCAGAAGTAAAGCTAAAAGAAGGCACATTCGCAGCTGGCTCCTACATCGTCAAACGCGATCAGCCTTACGGACGATTGGCAAAAATTTTATTGGAGAAACAAAATTTCCCTGATGCGAATTTGCGAACCTACGATGACACGGCGTGGACATTGGGTTTGGCTACGCATACTGATGTCAAAGAAATCGCAGATAAGGCGATTTTGGATGTTACAGTTGAGTCAATAGACCGCGTACTGCTCAAAGGAAATTTCGCCACCATCGTCGTGCAAGCCAAGCCAATTGCTTATGCCATTGTGAATCACGGGGCGAATAATCTCATTACGCTGCGTTACCGATTGAAGGATTTGAAAGTTCAAGCTACTGAGCAATTTTGCAAAATCAAAAATCGAGAAATTCCTAGTGGCTCCCTGATTATTGCGGCAGAACAAGGTGGTCGTGCGGTCTTCGATCAAGTAAAAAAGGCGATTGAGCCACTTGGATTGATGGCCGAATCTCTCGAAGAATTACCAACCGTCGCCATGCACGACGTAGACCTACCGCGCCTCGCCGTCTATAGCACCTGGGGCAGCACGCAGGAAGTCGGATGGGTGCGACATGCGCTCGATCAGTTCGGTGTGCAATACGATTTGATTTACAAAGAACGCGTCAAGCAAGGCGACCTGCGCTCCGCGTATGATGTCATCCTGATGCCGAATCAAGGCGGCAGCGGCAAGCGCATCGTGTTTGATATTGAATCCAAAGGCAAACCACTCGCGTATACTAAATCTGACAAATTCAAAACGATGGGAATCTACGGCGAATCAGAAGACATCACGGGCGGGATGGGTTTAGGCGGCGTCGTCGAATTTGAAAAATTTGTGAACTCCGGCGGGTTGCTGATTACGCTTGGCACGGCGAGTTTCTTTCCGACTGAATTCGGATTGACGCGCACGATTGATGCGGGTCGAACTTCATCACAATTTTACGCGCCCGGCCCAATTGTCGAAGCTGAAATTTTGCAAACTTCGCATCCGATTTTTTATGGTTACGATAAGAAAACAATTCCTGTGCGTTATGCGAATGGGCCTTTGCTGAACGTGCCGGAAACAGATCGTGCGAAGCAGGTATTGATGAAATTTCCTGGCGGAGACAAAGCTGTGCTGAGCGGATTGATGAAAGGCGCAAACGAAATCACGAATCGTCCGGCGATTGTTGATGTAACTGTCGGCAAAGGAAGCGTCCTGATGTTCGCGACGAATCCTTGTTATCGTTGGACGAATCACGGTGAATTTGGAATGCTCTTTAATTCAATTATGCACTACAACGATTTGAAGTAAGGCGGAAGCCCGCACGCAGTAAGAGCGTATCTACACGCGAAATTTCGGGCTGATGAAAAGGCGCCCTTACTGCGTGCAGGCTTCTGCATCAGTGGGAATAAATCCGCTGCGAGAACGCATATACTTTGTGGAGGAATTATGAAACATCTCAAAATATTTTTATTGCTTGCCATCTGTGCAGTAATCGTCACGGTACAAACGAAACTTGGACCGAAAGACGAAGCAACCTTGCCGGCATCTGATTTGACCCGCATCAACATTGGCGATGAAGCTCCTGACTTCACACTGGAAGATCAGGACGGTAAAGCCATAACACTTTCAAATTATCGCGGGAAAAAATCTGTCGTCCTGGTTTTTTATCGTGGTTACTGGTGACCGTACTGCGCGGCTCAGCTTGGAAAGCTGAAATCATTGCTCAAAGAAACCCCGAAAGCCCAAGTCGAAATTCTTGCCGTCAGTGTTGACCCACATGACAAAGCCCTCGTCATGCGCGAAAAATTAAAAGGCGAACCAGGCGTAGATTATCCGATGCTCTCCGATTTCGATCATCGCGTCATTGATCGATATGGCTTACTGAACGATAAAGCCAAACGTCCGATGCCGCATCCTGCGACTATCGTGATTGACCGCAAAGGCAAAGTGCAGTGGAAATTTATTGAAGTGGATTACAAAGTTCGTCCGTCGAATGAAGATGTTTTGAAAGAAGCGTTGAAGGCTGAGAAGAGTAAATAAAAAGTCTTTAGAGTCCATAGAGTTTTTAGAGTCTTGAGAGTCAACAGCCCGCTCCGCGTGGCGAATTCTTCTGACTCTATGGACTCTACAGGCTTTTCTTTAGACCTTCGCGGTCAGAATTAATTTGTCGCGTTTAGAAACCACTACACCACCTGGTTTTTCAATCGTAATGGCAAAGAGGGTTGGCTTCCCTACTTTTAATTTCGCATTAATGGGAATGATGATTTCGCCGTTATTTTGCGCATCGAAAATGCCGCCGTCGACAGGATATTTTTCATCCTGATTCTCATCAAAAATCCAGAGTTGATAGACGCTTTGATTAGAATCATTCTTCGGCAAATTCGTAAATCGCATGTAACCTTGTTGTTTTTCATTGCTCCACACAACATCGCCTTGCACATTTTCTACGCCGGGGAATTTTGTCGCTGACCACGGAGCCTTTACCTTATCGCTGTTTTTTTTCTCAAATTCATTTCTCAGTTCGGCAATCGTAATCTCTTTTGAGTTACCCTCAATTATTTTTTTCACTTGCGGCCAACTTGCAACTAAAGCCAATACCAAACACGCCGCAGCCGCATACCATCCCGCCATTTGCCAATGATTACGCCTTATTTTTTGGATCGGAAATGGGACGACATTCCATGGCTTATCAACTTGTTCCTGTCCGAAAAATTCCTCGGCATCGGCGATGATTTTGCTGCGTAAATGTTTTGGTAAGGATTCCGGCTTCATAGCTTCAGTCAACTGAATAGCAGCAGCAGCGCGTTCAAATTCTGCTTCATCTAATTCAGGATATTGCACATTTAGTTTTTCAAGTTCGCGTTGCTCGTCATCACTCAATCCATGTAGCGCACGATCTGTCAGGAGGTCGTTTAATTTTTCGTATTCGTGATTGCTCATAACGACGACTCCTTTGCTGTAATTCCCAAAGCGAGGCGAATTTTTTCCAGCCCACGCCGCGCATGCGTTTTTACCGTGCCAAGTGGAATGCCCGTAGCTCCTGAAATTTCCTGATGCGAAAGCCCTTGATAAATGGCGAGTTGCAAAACTTTTTGTTGTTCAGGTCGGAGCTGTTGCATCGCTCGAAAAGCCACTGCCGCGTCGGTTCTGACTTCTAATTGTTCACTGTATTGCGGCTCAAATTTATTTTCCTCGTCATCCATTGAATACGTCTGCGGTTGGCGATTGGATTTCCGCAAGCGATCAATCAAACGCCGCCGTGCGATCATTGCGACAAAAGTAACTTCAGAAGATTGCGCTGCATCAAAACGTGCGGCATTTTTCCAAAGCTCAATAAAAATTTCCTGCACCGCATCTTCCGCTTCGTTCGGAGCCAGTTTCCGCGCCAGCGACCAAATCAGACCACCATATTTATCAATGCATTCCTGCACCGCTGCGCGATCATTCGCGGCGATGCGTGGCAGGATGGATAGCTGATTGATGGTTTCTTTCATTCAAGAAATTTACCGCAAGGGGACAAAGAGTCAAAGGGTTCACGCAAAGGCGCAAAGACGCCAAGTACAATGAACGCGTAAAAATTTTGCTAAAGGTAAAAAATTCTTTTTTCTCTCTTGGCGTCTTTGCGCCTTTGCGTGAGATTCCACCTTTGATTCTTATCGTCCCTTGCGGTGAAATTAAAACTCCACGCGCAGCCCAATAAACGGAATCAATGACCGCTCTCCTGTCAATCTTGGAGTCCGCGTATTCGGATAACTGACTTCCGTCACATTACGGTGTTTCGTCAAATTGAAAATGTCTACAAACGGAGCGAGCGACCATCGTTTGTAATCAAATTTTTTCTCGACACGCAAATCAAGCTGCACATATTTACTAAAATTCAGCGCATTGCGATCTGTATTTTTGGCGATTGTCCACAACGTCACCGCCGGAGTCGTCAGCGTAATCAATGAACGGCGCGTGTAAGGTTGTCCGCTGGCAACACGTAATTTTGAAGCCACTGACCAGCCCTTAATTCGCGTGCCGCCAATCAAAGTCAATTGATGCGGACGCGCGATTTCATTCGGGAATTCGCCGGAATTATTGAAAAAATGTTGACGCCCTAACGTGTATGCGTAACTCGCCTGCCCTGACCATCTCCCTGCCAAAGCTTTTTGCGCTGTAATTTCAATGCCGCGCACAAAACCTGCGGCATTATTAGCCAACTCCCGCGAACCAATCGTTGGGGGCACAATCAAATTCGTATAATTTTTCTGATACGCTTCAATCGTCACCCGTGCATCTTCGCGCACCTGCCATTCAAGACCGCCGATGTAATGAAACGTCTGCTGGGCTTTGAGGCTACGATTATTTGCTGTCAAGCCTAGAAAAAATGTCGAAGGCGGTTGCCGATAACTTCCCATCGCAAAATTCAAAACTAACCGCGAAGCCAATCTGGCGCGTGCGCTAACGCGAGGACTGAAAAGCGTTTCACCTGTTGCGCCATAACGATCTATGCGAAATCCGGGCGTGACACTAATGCGCGAGTTGACCTGCGCATTGAACTGCGCGTAGGCGTAAACATTCGCGTAAGTGTCTAGTTTTTGACTGAACCTCACAGCCGGCGCGAGATATTCTTCGACTAACAAACTGATTCCGCGACCAGTATTGTAAAACGTATTTTGTGAGCCTTGCTGAAAGATAACTCCGCCACCGGCTGACAAATTTGCACGCGGAGTAAGCGACGAAGTGAACTCTTCTTTGACGCCGAAAGTTGATTCACGCAAATCACGTTGCCGTTGCAAGGTCACATTGTCCAACCGCAAAAAACTGCCGCTGTTATGCTCACCAATACCCCACGCCGTCAGATTGGAAAATGATTTCGTGCCAATCGTCGAACTCAGCGTAGCCCCCACAACTACGCGCTGCCCTGCCGTTTCAGCAATCAATTGGGTGCGCAGAGAGGGTTGCCTCAGCGCAGTGTCACGCGGCGCAGAATAGCGATCACGAAAGCTCATCGCGGTCAGCGTCAGCTTGCTCGTTGGCGTCACATCAAAATCAATTTTATTAATGAAATCAAGATTTCGCGGCTTGCCAATATCTCCAATTTTGAAAAGATCAAACGCAATATCAATATAGCTGCGCCGCACTGAAAAAAACCATCCGGCGCGTTTTCCCAGCGGAATTTCTAAACTCGTACCAGCTCCACCGGAATCAACAAACGCGCTGCCCTGAAATCTTTCACGGTTCGCACTGCGCATCGTCACATCCAACACCGAAGAAAGTTTGTCGCCGTAACGTACGCCAAATCCTCCCGCCGAAAATTCCAAACGATCAAAAATATCAGGAGCCAGCACCGCCGCACGTCCGCCTTTGCCGCCGTCGTATTGATCGGTGAAATACGCAAAATCTCCGATGGGAATATTATTCACGAACGTCAGATTTTCTCCGGGTAATCCGCCGCGTACTAATAAATCGGCAAATTGCGCTCCGGCGGAAGTCACGCCGGGCAGCGCGGATAAAGCTCGCAAGACATCTCCGGCGGAACCTGGAATAGCGCGAATTTCATTGCGGCGCAGTGCGATGCTGCTGACAGGTTGATCGGCAGGAGGCGTGAAATATCCACTGCTGACATTTGATTCATCTGTGATTTGCACTTCCAGCTGCGCATCGTAAACCGTCGTATACCGCGCCGTTACTGTGATGAGATCAAGGTTCAGCGGAGCATATCCTGACGCAGAAATTTTGCCTTTATAAGTTCCCGGCGCAAGCTCCAACCGATAACGTCCATCAGCATCGGTGGCAATTTCGGATTGATTTTCAACCGTTATTTTTGCCTGGGCAATTGGCTGTCCGGTGATGCGTTCAATAATGCGACCTGAGATGACGCCTGATGTTTGCGCCATTGAGAATTGATTCAAGGGTAATAAAAAAACAAAAGCCAACAGGCTAATTCTACACATTCAATCTTCCGTCCTGATTTGTAAATTTAACTTTCTGTTCCAAAATCTTAGCACCTCAGATAATTTCATTATCCCAGAAATTTAGCCAATGCCTCCCCTTTTTCTTTGGAAAAAACCCCTTCATTGCGCCACAGAATTTTGCCTTGCCGATCAACGACTAAAACATAAATCTTTTTCTCATCCGGCAACTGCAATGATTTACGAAAAGCGGCCTTATCCAAATACAGCGTGATCGTCGCCTTGCGAGCGTCAAGGTCAGGAATTCCTTTGCGCATTCCACCGTTTATCATGCCGCGAAACATTCCCGCAAATTTTCCTATCGTCGGCAATTCGTAATAATGCAACGAAGAATTTTTTCCTGTCAGTTCTTTAACGAGCGGCACCCACGTATCAATATCACTTTGTTGTTCACGCTGAAATGCGATCGTCAGGATATTGCGTTCACCTTCAAAATCTTTCGGCAACGTATATTTTCGCCCTTCCAAGTTGGCGGCTTCCACAGTTGGAAATAGAGCTTCTGTTTCTTTGCGCTCGATCTTTTTATTTTTTTCTTTTTCATTCGCGACAATCCCGGTGATTGCGAGAATGAGCAGGGCGATGATCGTACCTATTTTAATTGTCATAATTCGATTTCTCGCTGAACTAAAAGCGGATTCCCGTGGACGCCATTCCATAATGAATGCGGGCAAAATTATAAACAGATTGCACGTCCGCACCACCGTCCAACAACCGATAGCCCACGCCAAAATGCCAGCGCGGTGTGATGTCGTACGTCAATTTTGCCGCACCATCCAAGGCGCGTCCCTGCTTTGCTCCCAGACCTTCAAAGTCAAAAATAAAATGCGCGCGTTTGGTAAAATTATATTGCGCAGTAAATGCCGCAATCGGTACAAAGCCTAAATCCGGGTCAGCGACTCTTAGCGTGCCTTGCTGCAATTCAATTTTCGCATCACGAATTAATGCGCCTGCGCCGGCTTGAATTTTCCAACGCTCACTATTTTTCAGCGTATACCGCCACGTTGCGCGGTAGTTATTAAATTTATACGTTCCCTTCGTTGGCACTCCCGCCGCGAAATTTGCGTTCTCAAAAAATGTCCGTGTCGGTAACGTCCCCGTGCCGGAAACCTGAAGCGGAGCATACAAAAATCGCAAGGTGTTTCGTTCTGAAATTTTTGCTTCGGCGTACACGCGAACATATCCTGTTGGGCCAATAGCATTCAATGCGCTGAATTTGAATTGTGTTCCCGTGTCGCCGGGATCGCGGACGTCATTGCGCGTGAATTTTAAAGCTCCGCCCTCGACTTCGAGATTGAATTTGTAATCATCGGTTTGCGCAAAAGCAAAAGTTGCCCAAGCGAGCAAACATCCAAAAAGCAAAATATTCTTTTTTAGTTGTTTCATTATTCCATCTTTCTTTTTTATTGCTCCATCATTTTTTGACGATGGGCATCAGCATTTTTTTCTGAATTCGCGCCAGTACGGTCAAGTATGGTGGAACCAGATCAGCTATTTCGTATTTGTTAGCAAAGCCTAAAATCATTGCGGTTTCAGGCGAAGACAATTTGTAATCAGCTTCCAACCAACGAGCCAAATCAGAAGTCGCAGTACGCGTCGCATTATCCAATGATCCGGCAATTCCGATACTAATTAATGAATCTTCGTTCTCAACACGTGGCGTACGATTCGATTGTGATTCTAAAACTTCGACTGAAAATTCTACGTCCATCGAAGTCTCTAACGCGTCTCCTGCTAATTCGCCATCGCCTTGATTGGCGTGTCCATCGCCTAAAAACAAATAGGCTCCGTCCTGAAAAACTGGCAGGTAAATCGTCGCGCCTTCGCGCACGTAGCGGCATTCCATATTGCCTCCAAACACGCCTGAATCGCGTGAGCGGAGCGAAGCTCCATCAGGCGGCGCGACTCCGATGCAACCTAAAAATGGTTCCAGTGGCACAGATAAATTTTTCAAATTGTCAGTAGGTTTTTCGAGGCGGACAATATTTTTTTCTTTCTCAATCAGCCACGCATTATCTATGCGATCAAACTTGCGGTCACGAATGTAAGAAGCATCCAACACGTTATCCATCAAGGCGCGTCCGCTGAAAGCCCAACTTCTATTGGTCTGAACTTTCTTGAGCTTGATGACCAGCACATCACCCGGCACTGCATTTTCAATAAAAAATGGTCCCGTAAGCGGATTGCCTCCCCACGAAACATTTTTAGAATTTTCATCCGTACCGCTCGCATCAATTGTTTTCGTCCGTACGACATCACCGCGATTCAATCGCAGCACAGGAGCGTCTTTACTGGAAAAATAACGCGAATAAGAAAACGGCTGCGGTGAATAATCGTAAGTTTTTGTGGGTGTATTGGAGGGAGCGCGGCGAGCTGACCATTTAGTTATTGTTCCATTATTCAAAATTTCGCCACTGAGATTCTCGCCTTGCAATAATCCCGACCACTGAAAATCTCCTTGTCGAAATTCAAATTTATTATTGTTCAGCGTAGTCGTAAATTCTTGTCCAAAGACTTTGCCCTTGAATTCATTGCCTTCCGCAACGACATTCACGCGCTGAACAATTTCGCCACCATCAATTTTAAAAATCCAGATGCCAGCTAAGGTTGGTAATTGGCGATTCACATTTTGCGCCTGCGCTGCCAGGCAGAAAATCAACAGCACTATAATGAAAGATTTTTTTTGCATAATGAATCGCCAATTACCTGAAAAGTTTTACTCCGGCATTAATACCGTATCAATGACGTGAATGATACCGTTGCTGGTATTGATGTCTGTCTTCAACACATTGGCGTTGTTCACGCGTACCGTATTTCCATGCTGACGAAATTTCAGTCGCCCGCCCTGCACGGTTTTTGCGCCACTGAGTGACACGACATCTTCTGCTGCCAGTTTTCCAGGGACTACGTGATACGTTAGAATTTTCACCAGCTTGTCACGATTTTCTGGTTTTAGTAATTCTTTCAACGCATGCGCCGGAATCTTGGCAAAAGCTTCATCCGAAGGCGCAAAAACCGTGTATGGTCCATCGCCTTTCAGGACATCCACCAGTCCCGCCGCCTTAACCGCTGCCACCAATGTAGTGAAATTACCTGCAGCGACAGCAGTGTCAACAAGGTCAGATTTTTTGGTGCTTCGAGTAGTTTTGTGATCATTTTTATTAGCATTGCCGGATTCCGTTAGTCCATCCAAAGGAAGAAGCGTCAACGCAGCAATCGTCAAAGTCATAACAAAATTCATAATTTTCTCCGAAAGAATACAAGTTACAGTTCAGTGCCATCCGCACTGTTAGAATTGTGAAATTTCAAAGAAGAAAGAAGCGCTTTTTTCCCTTATGCCCAATGTATTCGCTAAAGCTTTCCAATTGGATTCACGAACGAAAAATAATTTCTCTCTTTGCGAAAACACAAGATCAGTGACATCCTCGCAACCAGGAGAAATAACATGAAATTCGTGACCTTGATTTTGCTGAGCCTCCTGCTTTTGCAGTCACCCGCGACACCGCCGCAACCAATCGTTAGCCTGCCGGAAAAATTATCCGCCGCAGAATTTAAGCGGCTGATAGCGGACTTCTCAGAACCAAGTGGCGATTTTATTTCGGACAATTTAATCTCGAATGAAACTGCGTATTTGCCAGTACTGAATAAGCTTCAGGAATTGAAGGCGAGCGGTGGCGCGTACATCGGTGTCGGGCCGGAACAGAACTTCAGCTACATTGCAAAAATTCGCCCGCGCATCGCCTTTATCGTAGATATTCGACACATGGCCGTGACGCAGCACTTGATGTACAAAGCGATTTTTCATCTTTCATCAGATCGCGCGCAGTTTCTTTCGCGGCTCTTGAGTCGTCCGCTTGCGTCGGAAAAGCCGTTAACCGCGAACGCTACGATGTCGGAATTATTAAAATATTTTGGAGCTGCGAAAGCTGACGAAAAAACTTTCGCGGCAAATCTTGCAGCCATTCGCCAGACGATCGAAAAAGATTTTGAGATGAAGCTTTCGGAATTTGAAGTGAAGGAATTGACCTATCTGCTGTCCAGTTTCAAAGCGGATGGATTGGACATCGCCTTTCGATTAGGTGGCGGTTGGAGCAGCTTCCCTTCTCTGAATGAAGTCCTCGCGCAAACTGATCCGTCCGGCAAATCGAATCACTTTCTGGCGAGTGCGGATGATTACAATTATCTGCGCCAGATGCACCTGAAAAATCTCATCATTCCGATCAACGGAGATTTCGCCGGGAAAAAAGCGCTGGCTTCAGTGGGTGATTATTTGCGAAAAAATAATGTGACGGTGACGGCATTTTATTTATCCAACGTTGAGCAATATTTATTCGGAGATGGAGTTTTTTCAGATTTCGCCGCGAACGTCAAGAAGCTTCCGATCAATGAACAAAGTCTGTTTATTCGCTCCATCTGGGATCGCTACGATCATCCGGCGCATCTGCCCGGGCATCTGTTTACCATGATCTTGCAGCGGATGCCCGTGTTTGTGAAAGATTTTGAAGCGAACCGCTACCGTTATTATTATCAACTTTTGGATACAAATTATATTTCGACGGGTAAGTGATAAATAAGAATTTTTACCGCAAAGGGGCAAGGGGACAATGGGGACGGGGAGAAAGGGAGATTGGGGGATTCGCTGAATTATAGTTCCTTGTCCCTTTGACCCCTTGACCCCTTGTCCCTTTGCGGTAAAAAACATTTTCACTCAACCCCTTCAATCAGAAGACGACCTTCGCCGCGCGCAACTGTACCGATCTCTTCAGAAAAGACAGCCCTCACCTCGCCATCTTCTGAAACATTGAAATCCCGATCACCGGATGATTTTTTCGCACGATCTGCATGAATACAAAATGTCTGCTTCGTAAGATCAGTAGTCGAAAAACGGTAGCCGCTCACAATGTGATTCTCTCGATAATTTTTCCCTAACAAACCTGCCGCGACTAATTCATCTAAATTGGCAAATCTTTTCCTGGCGGAATAGAAAGCTGCCTCACCGCGATGGATTGTCTGTAAGACTTCAATGGCAGCAGTTTCTTTTCCCTGATGATTAATATTGAGTAACGTGGGAAGGGTTATTGCGATAATCAGAAATGAAATAACAGTTACTACCCCACTACTGAAAATCTGATGTTTCAAATTTGAAAAAGGAATTGCCCGAAAAATCCTGAGGAAAAACAAGTTTCCGATCACCAGCGAAGAGAGCAATATCAACGTCAAGTAGAATAAATTAACCGCTACAATTGAAGTTGGACGTTGCGCGTAAATATCATCAACCCAAACACTGTAGACAATAAATAATGCCCACAGAAAAACAATGAAGGCAATGACTTTATTTTTACTCATAAGATTCTGTGAGGTTAGCTGCCACCTATAAGTCACGCTCCATCTCTCCAATTGTTCCCATAAAATCTGGAACTCAAATGCCAGGCCGACTAGAGGGAGCGCGTGACTGGGAGCGCAAGTATCCTGCTGGCGCTCCCAGTCACGCGCTCCCTCCAGTCACATCACCGAGGCTGAAATTGCAAATATTATTTTCCAGTCTGATCCGAAGCAGGTATGATGCAGGCAGCCCCGCATCTTCAATCATTCAGGAGTTACTTTTTTGTGAGCCAGTCAAACCTTGCTTTATTTCCGCCGCGCTCCAATGTTCGTGATGTCAAAGCCGCCAGCTTCACCGTCAAACGTACCCGACCGCTTTTTTCTTCACGCGTTCCTGCCGGATTTCCTTCGCCTTCGGAAGATTACATTGAAGGCCGTCTTGATCTGAATCGCTACTTAATCAAACATCCGGTCGCGACGTTTTATGTGCGTGTCAGCGGCGATTCCATGATCGGCGCGAATATTCAGGAAGGCGATTTGTTAGTCGTAGACCGCGCCGAAGAAGCGCAGGATGGCAACATCATTGTCGCGCGAATTTTCAATGAACTCTGTATCAAACGCTTCAGAATTATTGGTGAACGGCTCTGGTTGTTTTCAGAAAATGAACGCTACAATCCAGTTGAAATTACGGAAGCGATGGATTTTGAAGTCTGGGGGAAAGTGTTGTATTCCATTCATCAACACTAACTGTTTATGTTGTCCGCGATTGCCTTAATTGATGCCAATAATTTTTATGTTTCGTGCGAGCGGGTCTTCAACGCGAAGCTCAAAGATCAGCCTGTCGTCGTTTTATCCAATAACGACGGTTGTATTATTTCGCGCTCCAATGAAAGCAAAGAACTCGGTATCAAAATGGGCGAACCATTTTTCAAGGCGCGTCCTTTACTTGCTCAGCATGACGTACAGATATTTTCCTCAAATTATGAATTGTACGGTGATATGTCAGCGCGCGTGATGGAAATCCTTCAGGATTTTTCCAGCGAAGTTGAAACCTATTCCATTGACGAAGGATTCGTTGGCTTGCAGGCGACGAATCAGGAAGCTTTGACCAAAATCGGCCAAGCGATCAAAGCGAAAATCTACCGCTATACCGGCGTTCCGGTGTCAGTCGGGATGGCCGAAAACAAGACCTTAGCCAAAGTCGCAGCCTATCACGCCAAACGTTCGATGAAAGCAAATGGCGTTCTGAATCTGACACAATCTGCCTATCAACAGGCGGCGTTGCAACGCACTCCGGTAGACGAAATCTGGGGCATCGGACGACAATACGCGAATTTTCTAAACGCTCACAAAATTCAAAATGCGCAGGAATTAAGTCGTGCGAAAGATGATTGGATTCGTCAAAATCTGACTGTCGTCGGACTCCGAACCGTCCACGAATTACGCGGCATTTCCTGCTTTCCTTTAGAGCTGACTCCGCCCGCGAAACAAAGCATTACGGTCTCACGTTCCTTCGGACAAGACGTAGAATCATTAGACGAAGTGCGTGAAGCCATCGCATTTTTCACAGCCCGCGCCGGAGAAAAATTGCGACGTCAACAGCTTTCAGCCGGATCAATCACCGTCTTTCTTCAGACCAATCGTTTCAAATCAGAAAACTCTTATTCCAACTCTGTGACCTTTAGTCTTTCACCTTTCACCGACAGCACTCTGGAGCTGATGGAGCTGGCGCAACGCGGTATCGCTCAAATTTTCCGACCGGGGTTCCGTTATAAAAAAGCCGGATTAATTTTGAAAGATTTGCAGGAAACAAAAAAAGTTACGCTCCGCTTGTTGGATCAATCGCGTTATGAACAAATGCAGGAATTGATGAAAGCCGTAGACCACCTCAACGCCAAACACGGCAAAGATAAAATTCAATTTGGAGCTTTCAAAACAAAAGGAAAATGGCGCGGATTACGCGGCGTCCGTTCACCAAGATTCACGACGAACTGGCAGGAAATTCTAACGGTTGCCTGAAGTCGAATAATAGAATATTCTTCAGCTTTTCCCGTACTAATCTAACTACATCACTATGCCTCGTATTGTCACCATCAGCGATACTCATTCGCGTCACAGCCAAATCAGTTCAATGCCGGAAGGCGACATCCTTATCCATTCCGGCGACGCAACGAATCGCGGCGGAATTGACGAGATTGCTGCCTTTAATGAATGGCTGGGCACACTGCCCTACAAGCACAAAATCTTTGTCGCGGGAAATCACGATTGGCTGTTTGAGAGATCGCCGAAGTTTGCACCTACGATGATGACCAATGCTCATTATTTACTGGATAATTTTGTTATTGTGGAAGGACTGAAAATTTACGGTTCACCGTGGCAACCACGATTTTTTGATTGGGCTTTCAACGTAGATCGTGGCGAAAAAATTGCTCAAAAATGGCAGATGATTCCTGATGATATTGACGTTTTGATTACGCACGGGCCGCCCTACGGAATTCTGGATGAAGTGCCTTATCGCCACGAGCATGTGGGCTGTGAAGAATTGCTTCCGGTAGTAAAACGCATCAAACCACGGGCGCATATTTTTGGACATATTCACGCGGGCTACGGAATGATTGAGCAGCACGGAATTAAATTTGTGAACGCTTCGATTTGCAATGAAGCGTATCAGCCAGTCAATGCGCCGATTGTGTTTGATTTGTAATCGCAAAAATAGACCGCGGATCATGCGAATTAGGCGGATCTGAGTTTTATAAACCACGGAGAAAGGCTAGACAGGATTCACAAGATGAACAGGATTTACGAATTTTAAAAATTGCTGCTTTCTATCCATCCTGTCAATCCTGTCAAAAAACTCCGTGCCCTCCGTGGTTCTTAAAACTCAGATCCGCGTCAACCCGCATGATCCGCTAAATCCGCGGTCTATTCTTTAATTAGGGAAGGCGCCCTTACTGCTTGCGGGCTTCTGCATTTAACGTCAGTACTGAAATTTCCGGCGGTACGCGAAAGCGCACAGATAAAATACTGGTGCCAATTCCTGACGTCACAAACAACCTTCGCTGACCTTCTCTGATGTCTCCAATCGCATATTTTTGACCGTAATCTGAAGGCACAACCGCACGTCCCAGCAACGGCAAATTCACCTGCCCACCGTGCGTGTGGCCTGCCAAAGTTAAAATAATTTGTGGCGAAAGCTTCAGAAAAACATCCGGCGTGTGCGTGATTGCCAGCACCGGATCATCGGTCGTAATCGTGCCGGATAATTTTTTCAGATCGTGATGAGCCGTAAAATAATCACCTACGCCTGCCAGCCAAATCTTACTGCCGTTGCGTTTCAGGGGGATGGCTTCGTTGGTGAGCACGCGAATGCCGACGCGTTCAAAAGACGCCGCTACACGTTCAGCTCCCATCACCCAATCGTGATTGCCGAGTACCGCATAAACGCCTTGCTTCGCTTTCAAATCTTTGAGAATTTCGACGAATATATCCGGCTCAATAAATTCTCCACCGATGATTCCCTGAATCACAAAATCGCCGAGCAGTACCGTCAAATCAGGGTCTTGCGCATTCGCTTCCTGCACAATCGTCCGCAATTTGTTGAGGCTGATGTAGGGCGACCCGATATGTAAATCGGACATTGCAACTACGCGAAGCTGATCAAATCCTTTCGGCAATCGCGCCACTTCAAGCTGATATTGTTTGACCTGCAAAGAATCCGGCTCCCACCAGAATGACCACAAAAAGAGCGGGACTCCGATGCATAATCCGACAATCATCACGCGTGAATAATAACGACGCAACAACGCCCAAAACTTCATATCCAACCATCTCCACCGTGCGAGGAAGCGCCGTCCCGTTAACCTGCTCATCAATTATTTCCCCTTCCTAATTTCTCCAAAAATATCTGATCCAGATTATCCTGTTCCTTCCAGTACCGATCAAATAAAGAAAATATGTTACGCGGTTTGGCAATTTTTTCGACGCGCTCTGTCCAGTTTTGGATTCTTTCCAGATGCGCAGCCCACGGATTTTTGATAGTTCCGTTCACCGCCTGCACCTGCAACGTAACCCGCGATTCTTCAAAGACAGCGCGGCGGCGGGCGTAATCTCCCAGCACCAAACGATGCAGATTTTCGTGCGTCCAAAATAATTTTTCGGTGTCGCCCAGTTGATTATCCTGCCCGAAATTCACAGGCTTGAAAACACTCAGGCAGGGCGACGAAGTACCTGTCAAATAATGCTGCGAACCACTTGAATGCAAAGCGCTGACCATTGATCCGGTCGTCTGCCCTGAACGTCGTCTGGGCCACCAGGAAGAATGTGCGCAAGGCATTTCCATCTTCCATCCGCGACTTGGCGCAGAGCCGTTATGATCCCGCAACGTCGCAAAAATACTCTCACGATTTAACCCATTATTATGTTTGCTTAGTTGTCGCAAGGTGCAGGCGCGGCGCTCCGCACCTCCGCTCAATTTAGAATTTCTTGCATCACCGAAAGCCTGCATAAAATCAAAGTCTTCTGAAGATTTGCACCATCCCTTTGACCGCGCAAATTCAATTGCTTCCGGTGAAATCAAATCAAATTCTTTGCCAATCGTCAGCACATTTGAAATCGTGCGAATACCTTTGACGCGTTCTGCCACCCAATGTTTATCGGCAGTTTCCAGCACCCACGCTTCATTTGGATCAGCAATAATAAATGAATTGTGATAGCGAAATTTTTTATTGCGATAGCCCGCCGCGCCGCCTTGTCCGTGCCGTGAAATCAGGTCAGTGATGATGTTCAGAGCTTCGCGCGCGCAATCCGCCCGCTCCAGCGCGAGCCGTAATAAATCCATTCCAAGCAATCCGGATTTCGCGTACGGCAACTTTGTAAAAACGGCTTCATTGCCAATAACAACACCGCGTTCATTCGCGCCCATTTCCGCGCCCCACATCCAAAATGGACGGCTCAGAATTACTTCAAAGTTATTGCTCGAAGCAGGGATTTCAAGATACGTGCATTTGACGTTGGCAGCAGAATTCTGACGTGCCGGATGATGCTCAACAATTTGCGCTTCGCCTGGTTCGCGGTCACTATTTTTACCGAACCAAATTGCGCCGTCTTGTGATGAAGCGGGGACTGAAACGATGGTGTCACACATAAAAATATTGTAAATCAATAGAACGCGGATGACACGGATCAAGCGATTATGGTGGATAAAAATCTGTGCTATTCTATGCGCATTCCATCTGTAGCTAAATTTTTCGGAGAAAATCATGCAAGGCAAATCTTTAAGTAAAACGTACGACGCGGTTATTGTTGGCTCTGGCGCAGCTGGAGGCATGTCCGCTTACATGCTGACCAAAGCCGGAATGAATGTGCTGGTGCTGGAAGCTGGACCAAAACTGGATTTATACAGCGATTTCAAAACGCATACGTGGCCTTACGAAGAAAAATATCGCGGACGAATTTCGCCGAAGGATGCGCATAATTATAAGTACGGTTTCGCCGATGGTTACACGTCCCACATCTACGCGCGGCTGGATGAAAATCCTTATTCGACGGCGAAGGGCAAACCGTTTGACTGGGTTCGGGCACGCGCAGTCGGAGGGCGGACGCTGGTGTGGGGGCGTGTTGCACTGCGCTTGAGCGAATTCGATTTCAAAGCCACATCACACGATGGATACGGTGATGATTGGCCGATTTCATACGTGGACATTCAGCCTTACTACGACGAAGTTGATAAATTGCTCGGCGTGATGGGAACCAAAGAAGGGCTGCCGCAATTGCCCGATGGCATCTTTCAAAAGCCGCAGCCGATGTTATGCGGTGAACAAATTTTGAAGCTGGGCGTAGAAAAAACCGGACGCCGTTTGATTCCGACCCGCGCCGGAGTCGCCAGCGAAAAACTTGCCCACAACAAATATCGCTCGCCCTGTCATTATTGCGGCACGTGTGGACGCGGTTGCGATGTTGGCGCAATGTTCAATTCGCCGACGGGATTGTTAGCTCCGGCGAGTGACACAGGAAGGCTGACGTTGCGTTCTGATGCCGTCGTACGCGAAGTGATTATTGATCCCAAAACCGGCAAAGCAAAAGGAGTAAGCTTCATTGATCGTACCTCAAAAAAAGAATTTCAGGCTTTCGGGAAAGTCGTAATTCTGGGCGCGTCGACATTGGAATCTACGCGAATTTTGCTCAATTCAAAATCGCGAAACGCTCCTGATGGATTAGCGAATTCCAGCGGCGTCTTAGGAAAATATTTGCACGATCACACGTGGGGCGTGAGCTTCACGGGACTCGCAAAAAATCTAAAAGGACGCGACATCGTCAATGAAGACGGGCGTCCACAAGGCACATATATTCCGTCATTTCGTAATTTAGATAAAAACTCAAAGCAACAAAAATATGTGCGCCGCTTCGGTTATCAATGCAGCAGCGGAGCCGGAATTTTTGCCGGACACGCAAAAACTACGCCGGGCTTTGGCGCAGAATATAAAAACGAAGTCCGCGCCTTGCATCCCGCCTTTGTGCGAATGAGCGCATTTGGCGAAGTTCTTTCACGCAAAGAAAATGGTGTCAGTATTGATCCAAATCTGAAAGACGCCTGGGGAATTCCAGCTCTCAAAATTGACATCGAATACGGCGACAACGAAAAGGAATTGACGAAGGACGCCATTGATTGCGCCCACGAAATGTTTGAAGCAGCAAAGGTCGAATTAGTTGCCGAAAACCTTGAAATGTACGCCCCCGGTCACAGCATTCACGAAGTCGGGACAGCGCGCATGGGCAATGATCCAAGAACTTCCGTTCTCAATAAATGGAATCAATCACACGACATCAAAAATTTATTTGTTGTGGATGGAAGTTGCTTTGTGTCAAGCGGATGCGTGAATCCAACGATGACAATTCTGGCTTTGGCGATGCGGTCAAGTGAATATTTAATTGAGAAAATGAAACGTAGTGAATTATAGTTTTTACGATGATCTACGGGTGGCGAGGTAGTTGTTTTGTTTCTAAAAAATCTCAACGTCTTCTATACCCAAAAAGTTTCTTCCCACGGATGAAAACGTCATGACAACCCGATTCAAAATTATTCTGATCTTCGTCGCTGCATTAAGCGGATGGTGGGCTCTGCAACCACGAAATGCTGATGCGAATGCGTCGAACAAACTGATGACTCCGCGTGCTTTTCTGGAAGAGCATTGCGTTGCCTGCCACGATAGGAAAGCAAAAAAGGGCGGGCTAGACCTGACTGCGCTCAAAGACGATTACACCGATCAAGCTGCGTTCGCTACCTGGGTCAAAGTGCATGATCGTGTACGCGATTTAGAAATGCCGCCGAAGAATGCGCCACAGCCTGAAGCCATTGAACGCGAAGCCTTCCTGAAAAATCTTTCGCAACCAATGATCGCCGCTGACGCAGCACGCATTCGCCGCGAAGGTCGTTCTGTGTGGCGACGACTGAATCGTTACGAATACGAAAATACGTTGCGCGATTTGCTGGGTGCGCCGTGGTTACAAATCAAAGAATTATTACCCGAAGATGGCGAACGTTATCGCTTCAATAAATCCGGTGAAGCCCTCGGCGTCTCACACGTGCAAATCAGCCGTTACTTGTCAGCCGCCGAATACGCCTTGCGCGAAGTGATGGCGCATTCTGGACAACAACCGGAAGCCGTGACCAAACGATATTACGCCCGTGAACAAAGGGCATTCACCGCGCACGTCGAATTTTCGCAATTCAATACGGCTTCTGAACGCGCAACGTTTCCGTTGATTGGAAACGTCGCCGCTGATGTCGCTGTACTCAAAAAAGATTCGCCGATGACCGTGGGCGCAGCCGATCCCACCAAACGCGAACTCGAAAGCATGGGTGTCGTAGCCAGTTCTTACGAACCACTAGAAATTCGCTTCAATCAATTTAAGGCTCCGTTTGCCGGACGATATAAATTGCGCCTTAACGCACATTCATTTTGGGCTGGTCCTGAAAGCGAAGCCAAATGGTGGCGACCCAGCCGCGATGTCGCTTCGGCAGGACGCACGCGCGAACCGATTACGCTGTACGCTGAAATTCCGCCGCGCCAGATGCGCTATCTCGCGAACGTAGATATTTCACCCGAACCATCCGTGCAGGAACTCGAAGTCAATTTGCTGAAAGACGAAACGATTCGACCTGACGCCGTGCGCCTGTTTCGTTCGCGTCCGCCGAACTGGCGCAATCCGCTCGCGGAAAAAGATGGACAGCCCGGCGTAGCTTTTCGCTGGCTCGAAGTTGTCGGTCCAATTCAAGATGAATGGCCTTCAAAAGGTCATCGTTTGCTCTTCGGCGATTTGCCGATTCACTGCAAAGACGCGGTCGCGGGACAGACTTTGCTTGATGTCGAAGACGAAGAAACTGTCGTTGAGCAAGCCGCGAAACGTGC
>JAYTCQ010000301.1:0-4634 GCA_043736395.1 Blastocatellia bacterium
AGCGAAAAATCACTGATGCCGAAATGCTAAGTCTATAAACCCTTTGTTTTTAATAACGATATTAGTTGAACCCCTGATTCACATAAATTTATAAAATACCAAGCACTCGCAACCTCCGAGCCTTCGTGTATGTTTGCAATAACGGGAGTGGCAAACTGGAAAGTTTGCCCTACGTTCTTTTCTCATACTTAATAAACGCTGGCAATAAAGCTCCAACAATCACCGAGCCAATCACGCACAAAATCCCACCTGAAACAACTGACGTCCGTACGCTATACAAACTCGCCACAAATCCTGCTTCCGCATTCCCCAGCATCGGCCCGGTGGTGTAGCTGATTAATTCTATTCCCGCTAGTCTTCCTCGCAAATGATTCGGGATGGATTGATTCCACATCGTCATCCGAAAAATCCCACTGATGCCGTCGGCTGCGCCTGCTAACGCTAAAAATATTAATGCCAGCCACAGGGTTGAAGAAAGTCCAAATCCTATAATCGCCACCCCCCAAACAGTTGCCGCAATCGCTATCGCCAGCCCGTGTTTATTGATCTGCGCTGTCCATCCAGAAGTCAATGAAACCAGCAAAGCGCCAACGGCTGGCATTGCATATAGTAACCCAACCGAAGAGCTGCCGTAGATTTCCGCCATCGCCGGAAACAACGCCATCGGCATTCCAAAAAACATCGCATTCAAATCTATCAGATACGTTCCGAGCAAATCTTTGCGCTCCCACGCATAACGCATCCCGATTTTTATGGAACGAAAATTTACTCCTTCAGATTCTTCAGGAACTGGAGTCGCCTTCATCAACATCAGCGTGAGCAGTGAAACCAAAAATGTTAAGACATCAATTCCGTACGCGAAGCCTGCTCCCAAAGTAGCAGCCAATACGCCCCCAAAAGCTGGCCCGGCAATCGCTGAAAAGTTGTAACGCAACATCCCTAGCGCCGAGGCAGAAGTCATCATTTCAGGAGGTACAATATTTTGTAAAAGAGCCTCGCGCGCCGGTTGTTGCAAGGCTGAGATAGCTGCATAGAAAAACGTAATCACGAATAAAAACCAGACTCGCGGATGCGGCAAAAAAGCATTTACGGCGAGCAATAAAATCAAACATGCCTTCGTAATTTCAGTCAGAATAATTAGCTTCCGGCGATTCACCGCATCAGCCAAAGCACCGCCAATAAAAGCTAGAGTAAACATCGGCACAAATTCTACAACGCCAATCAATCCGACTAACGCGTTCGATTTCGTGAGCTGATAAACTTGCCACGGAAACACCGCATACGTCATCATCGAACCAAATGCCGAAACAATTTGTCCGATAAAAAGCATCCGAAAATCACGCGAAACGCGCAACGGTGAGACATCAATTTTCAATGAATTAATGAACCGAATCAGCCAATATTTTGACTCTTCTTCTACCATTCCTGCAAGACACCTTCCCAGTTGAAGCACAAACCATTTTGCTTTGGCGTCAACGCATCAATGACCGCCATCATGCCGTCGACGGATTCCATGACTTCAATCGGTGCATTCGCTCCACCCATCTCCGTTTGCACCCAGCCGGGATCAAGGACTGCCACCGTAATGCCAAACTCTTTCACATCTACGGCTAAAGATCGCATGTACATATTCAATGCGGCTTTGCTGGCGGAATAATGATAAGGCTCACCCCAATCATTATGGGTAATAGAGCCATATCCTGACGTGATGCTGATGACACGTGGATTCGTTCCTTTTTTGAGAAAGCCAAGAAATTGCTGTGCGATTAAAATTGGCGCAATGGCATTCACTTTCATCAAGTTTACGCCATCTTCAAAGTTCAGTTTTTCCAGCTTATCGCTGCCAGCATCATCTTCAGCATTCGGCAGCGCGCCCCGTCGGCCTAAATAAATTCCAGCATTATTGATGAGCAAATCCAGGCTGTCGGTATTCATCCGCATCGCGGCGAACACATCAAAGATCGAATTTTTATCCGCCACATCGAGCCGCAAAATAGTCAGCTGCGAAGGCATAGAAATTTTCAGCGCCTGTAAATACCCGGCTTCCTGCGGATTTCGACACGCCGCAAAAACGTGATCGCCACGTTGTAAAAACCGTCTGGTGAATTCGAGTCCCATGCCGCGACTTGCACCTGTGATAAAAATCTTTTGCATAATTTTCACTTCTTTATCAGTATATGAACAGCACTTCGCATTTTCAGTCGAAGCGTGAGTGGTAGAGTTTGCCGAATTATTTCAAAGAGGACAATTAAATATGAGGTTTCGATTCTTATTTACTGCATTTTTATTAATATTTTTGTTAATTCTTCCGGTTTTTGCGCAACCTGCCAGCCCGATCATGAAACCTCGTTTTGTTCCGCGCCGCAATCTTGGACTCGTTTTCGCTAAATTAAAAGCCGGAAAAACACTAAACGTTGCCTATCTGGGAGGAACCGCCACGCCCGATAAAAATTCATATCGCGCTTCCATCAATAATTGGATTCGCGGACATTTTTCGGGTTCTAAAATTAACGAATTTAATTCAATTATTCCAGGCACCGGATCGCCCTATGCCGCGATTCGCGTCCGCCGCGATGTCGTCGAACAAAAACCGGATTTGGTCTTTTTGGAATTTGCCAGCACTGATGCAGGCTACAAGGAAGATGACATCAAAAAATCAATTGAAGGTATTATTCGCCAACTGTTAGCCGTCTCCCAACCACCTGAAATCGTCATGGTCTACCCCGCGCAGGCGCAGAATTCCGACATCAAAAAATGGCATGAAGAGGTAGCGAATTATTATCATCTGGCAACTTTAAATTTCACCGATGAATCGTCAGTGGAGGAATTTTTTGAACCGCAACTGAAAGAGACATCCTCGCCTTTAATTCGAATTTTACCCGGGTATTTATTGAGCGATGAAATGACGTATGGCGAACTAAAACCATTCGCGGAACTTGGTCGCAGCGTGATGTGGAAAACGGAGACAACCAACGATAAAAATCTGCCGGCAATTTTATTGGCAGCCGATAAAGCAGCCAGCGAAATCATTACAAGTTTTGAAGGCACAGTCGTCGGACTCAGTTATCGAATGGGGCCGGATGCTGGCATGATTGAATGCCTGATTGATGATAAACCCGCGCCATTGCCATTGAAGCAAATTGATTTATACGCGCCTGAACATCACATCGGAACCAGCATCATCGCTGGCGGATTACCACCCGGTGAACACAAATTAACCATCAAAATTATCGGAGATAAGAATCCGAAGAGTTCGGGAACGTGGGTGAGACTCGGAGCTTTTTTGATTGGTGGGGCGCGACCTGAAAAATTATAAAGGGAGCATGGAATACACGCTACAGCGTTTTGTAAAAACACGCAGTAGCGTGTATTCCATGCTCTGATAAATGCTAGCTCGAAAACACCCGCCGCTCAATCTCATGGCTCATCTCATCCGTAATCGCCACCGGGTCTTTAAATAAATCCCACACCAGCGCATCCGCAGGCAGCTGAGAAGTACAGCGAACTTTCTGCACAAGTTCGAATCGTTCACACGGCGCGGGATGCGAATCCTCTTCTGTTGTTGCACAATTAATGGATTCTTTAAATTGCTCTTCAATTTGCTGATATGCATCCGCCGCTTTCTCAGCGGGAATTTGAAGATAATATAAATTCACGAGTGAACGCCGCGCTGTCGCTGCCGCTTCAATTTCATTACCAGCAATAAAATTAAATTCTATTGTGCGACGAATCGCGTGACTCAAGCCTTGCGTGAAAGCCTCGGCGCCGTAACACCGCGCGGCAACACGATCGGCTAAAACTTCCTGCAATCTTGTCGCGCCAAAACTGATGCGATGAAAAATAAAATAATAAAGTCGCACGAATTGAAAGGCGATATTCCACGGCGTGTTCTGTTCGGTTTCGATCATCGTATTTGCCATCTTCATCATGCTGGCATTGACCTTTAACGCTACGTCTCCGCCAGCTGTGTCCCGATGAGAAAAATGTCCGTACTCGTGTGCCAACACTGCGCGAAACGCGTTTTGCGAAAACCCATTCAGCGTGCCGATGCCAAGTAAAAAAATTCGTTTACCCTGATTGTTTCTAATTTGCGCCGCACTGCCATTTTCATACACGGCCAAATCTGTGCCGGGTAAAACGCGAATTTCATCAATGGGACGCGTGCCGACTTTTTGGGCGACTTCGCGGGTGAGCTGCCATAATCCGGGAGCTTCATTTTGCGTTAACGGACGCCCCGGGTCTTCGTTGTTGATCTTGATAAAAATAGATTTAATCGTATAAAAAACAGTGATTAATGCACCAATCACTAAGACCGCTGTGAGCTTGATCGGAATTCTCCCCATCCACATGAAAAAGTAAAGGATGCCTCCAGCAAACGCTAAAACCAGAAAAATAACTACCGGCAACGAAGCGTAATAATACAAACTCGCAGCATGAATAAGTTGTTTGTAGAACTTCCGCAACGAAACTTCTGAAGGGCTGATCGGTTGATTTGGATTCGCATTTTTTATCTGCTTCAACGTTTTCATTGATAAGATTTTTCCGCCTGCGAATAACCCAATTAATCCAACTGCCCACAATGCTGTCAGACCCAGTCCCCAATAAACCGTCCGCCACAATTTGGCGCGCCAGCC
>JAYTCQ010000302.1:0-26976 GCA_043736395.1 Blastocatellia bacterium
GTCCCCATTCGCCAAAAATTTGTCCAACAATCGTGTGACCAAAGACTACTAATTTTCCATCATATTCATTAAAGAATTTTCGATTGCGGCCCCACATTAACTCAGTACTGTCCGGGGAAAAGCTTGGATGTAAAAATGAACCGTCTGTCATTTTTGGCAAACTGGCATGGACGTAAATCGCGTGATCGTCTTCGTACCAGTGCGGCAAAGATTCGATAAAATCAATATGATCCTGCGGAATATTAACGTTACCTTCTTCATCCGTATAACTTTTCAAACATTCCAGTCCCCCTGTTCTCAGCCATCCCTCTGAAGCTTCTGAATGCGGCTTTGTCACGGAATTTAATAACATCACCTCATGGTTACCTTTGAGAATGACGACTGTTTCAGGAGCTTCCTGTTTAAGCTGTATTGAGCGCTCCACTACTCCTTTAGAATTTTCGCCACGGTCTATGAGGTCACCAATTAAAACCAGGAAGTCCTCGTGTGGCCGATAATTCATGGTCACAAGAAGCTCGTTGAATAAATCTAATTTTCCGTGAATGTCTCCGACTGTCAGTGTTCTCATAATGCTATTACTGAAATGCCGCTGCAATGCCCTTTGCAAAGTTTCTGCAAAAAGTTATATTCTCTACGAATAATAGAATATAAAAAACTACCGAATCATTTCAAGCCACCGACCATGTCTTCAATATTAACTCTTGCCAATTTATTGACGATCCTGCGATTGATTCTTACTCCGGTTTTTGTCACTGCTTTATACTACAAAAACTTCGGCTACGCCTTAGCTATTTTCTTTGCGAGCGCAGTAACGGACGGATTAGATGGCTTAGCAGCCCGCGCCTTAAACCAAAAAACCCAGCTTGGCGCAATTCTCGACCCGATGGCGGATAAGTTATTGCTCGTCACAGCTTTCATCGTTTGTTCGATGCCGCGTTTTACAGCACTCACTCCGATTCCCTTTTGGCTAACCGCCGCCGCTATCAGCCGTGATATTTTTATCGTGGTTGGAGCCTTAATTATCAATATGGTCACGGGCTTTAGCGGATTTCGCCCTTCGATGCCTGGCAAAATTAATACGGTGATTCAATTGGGGACGATTATTTTCTTTTTAGCCGCTAATGCCAGAGGCTGTTGTGAAACTTATTTGATCTGGTTGTATTATCTAACTTTTGGAATTACCGTATTTTCCGGACTCCATTATGTTTTTCATGCGAATCGATTAATGACAAAAGAGGAGTAATGAAGGATCAGGATCATACTTCGCCTCGTTCAAAAAGTCCCCTTGAATGGATGCGCTGGATTCCAGCGGTGCTGTTCGCAGGTCTGATTATAACGCTGCTTTTAATCGGAAGCCGCGTCATTCTCTTTCCGTTACTAAGTTCATTGGCATTGGCTTACATGCTCGAGCCATTAGTCGAAGCGTTCGAACAACGCGGATGGTCGCGCAATTTATCCGTTCTGGCCACGCTGGTTTTGTCTTTTATTCTGCTAATTTTAGCTCTTATTTTCGTTATTCCAAGCCTCTGGTCGCAGCTCGTAAAATCGTATGAGCAATTGCCTAATGCCCTCGAAGCTGGACACCGTATTTTAGACCCGCTAATTGCTCAGCTCAAAACTACCAGCCCTCCAATCTATGAATTTATTCAATCTTTGTTGCAGAAATTCCGTTCGCCTGAACAACAGGCAGAGATTGGCGCAACGGTAGGTAAGTGGCTTCAGGGGGGATTATTTAAATTAGTAACTGCGACGTCTTCACTGCTTGATTTATTATTAATTCCTTTTTTTGTTTTTTACTTGCTCAGCGATTACCACAAAATGATCGCTCGCGTTGATAGTTGGGTTCCTCCGCGCTACCGCTCAACCGTTAGCGATCTGCTCAGTCGCATTAGTACAATAATCTCTGCCTACGTTAGAAATCAACTGGTCATCGCGCTCGCCATGGGAGTTCTATACGCTCTTGGTTTTGCTATTTTGCGCGTTCCTTTGGCTTTAACGCTGGGATTAATCTCCGGCCTGCTCAATTTTATTCCCTACGTTGGCACGCTCACCGGAATGGTTCTTGCAGTTTCATTCAGCGCACTCAATGGGGCTGGAATAGGAAGAATCATCGGAATTTTGATAGTTTTTGTGATCGTACAAACTGTCGAAGGTTATTACCTGACACCAAAATTATTAGGTGAAAAGTTAAACTTGCATCCATTAGTTGTATTGCTGGGAATCGTTGTTGGGGGTAATTTATTCGGCTTAGTCGGGATTATTTTGGCAGTTCCAGTCATCGCCGCCGCTAGAGTAATTTTACGATTTTTTGAGCAGGATATTTATCGAAATTCCAACTTTTATCGCCAAAAAACTATCGAAACCTCCCCAGATAAGAACTCACTTTCATCTCCTGAAAAAGATAACCACAATTTACAGAATAACTTACCTGCCTAAATTCGACTTAATCAAAATTCTTGACAACAACACACTCAAGTTTTATACTTTGACTGTATTGAGCAATGCAATTATATGTAATTATCTTAGATTTTGTAATCGCATCGCTACTTTAGCGATTTACCAGAGATTAATTTAAGCCCTGGCTGTACGGAGGAAAAATGAGCAAAGTTATTGGAATTGATTTAGGCACTACAAATTCGGTTGTGGCCATCATGGAAGGTGGAGAACCAATTGTATTAACAAATTCTGAAGGTGGAAGAACTACCCCCTCAGTGGTTGGTTTTACGAAAGACGGAAACCGTTTAGTCGGACAGGTAGCCAAGCGTCAAGCTGTGACAAACCCCGAAAATACAGTTTATTCAATTAAGCGTTTTATGGGACGCCGCTATGATGAAGTTACTGACGAGATTAAGCAGGTTCCCTATAAAGTCGTTCAAGCTTCCAACGGCGATGTCCGCGTTAACATAGACGGAAAAGAATTCGCTCCGCCTGAAGTTTCAGCGATGATCCTGCAAAAACTGAAGTCAGCCGCCGAAGATTATCTCGGGCAAAAAGTTACGCAGGCAGTCATTACGGTTCCTGCATACTTCAATGACGCGCAACGGCAGGCGACCAAAGAAGCTGGAAAAATTGCCGGTCTTGAAGTGCTGCGCATCGTGAATGAACCGACAGCCGCAGCGTTAGCCTACGGTCTGGACAAAAAGAAAGATGAGACCATTGCTGTGTTTGACTTCGGTGGCGGTACGTTTGACGTTTCGGTGCTGGAAGTTGGCGAAGGCGTAGTCGAAGTAAAATCCACCAACGGTGACACTCACCTGGGTGGTGATGACATTGATGAACGATTAATTCACTGGATTGGTGAAGAATTCAAGAAAGATCAGGGAATTGATCTTTCACAAGATAAAATGGCGCTACAGCGGCTGAAAGAAGCGGCGGAAAAAGCCAAGATTGAGCTTTCTTCTGCAATGGAAACTGAAATCAACCTGCCATTCATCACCGCAGACGCTTCCGGCCCCAAACACTTGGTACTGAAGTTAACTCGCGCGAAATTTGAATCGCTGGTTGACGATATTTTGCAACGCACTTTGGAACCTTGCCGTCAGGCCATTAAAGACGCCGGACTTGATGCCAGCAAAATTGATGAAGTCGTTCTGGTGGGCGGTTCGACGCGTATTCCGAAAATTCAGCAAATGGTGAAGGATTTCTTCGGTAAAGAGCCGAACAAATCTGTGAACCCTGACGAGGTCGTCGCGATTGGTGCAGGCGTTCAGGCTGGCGTTCTCGCGGGCGATGTCAAAGATTTATTGTTGCTGGACGTGACTCCGTTGTCGCTTGGAATTGAAACGCTCGGTGGAGTTTTCACGAAACTCATCGAACGCAACACAACAATTCCGACCCGCAAATCAGAAGTCTTCTCGACGGCAACCGATAATCAAACATCTGTCGAAGTCCACGTTTTACAAGGTGAACGTTCGATGGCGGGCGATAACAGGACGCTTGGCAAATTCCATTTAATCGGAATTCCCCCGGCTCCGCGTGGCATGCCTCAAGTTGAAGTGACTTTTGATATTGATGCCAACGGCATCGTTAATGTTTCTGCTCGCGACACCGGCACCGGACGCGAACAGAAAATCACCATCACGGCTTCATCTGGATTAAGCAAAGATGAAATTGACAAGATGAAGAAAGATGCGGAAGCGCATTCGGAAGAAGATCAAAAGCGTCGTGATGCAATCGAGGCCCGAAATCGTCTTGATTCGCTGATTTACAACACTGAAAAGACGATTACTGATAACCGTGAAAAAATTGCGGTCGGAGTTGTCAGCGAAGCTGAAGCGGCTATCGCCGAAGCCAAGTCCGTGACTGAAACGGGCGATGCCAGCGCCGAAACTTTGAATGAAGCAACTGAGAAGCTCACCAAAGTCTCGCATAAAATCGCGGAATCGTTGTATCAAAGTGCTGCCTCAACAGAATCAGGCGAAGCTGCTGCCGGAGCTGCTGCCGGAGATGCAGGTCAGCCTTCAGCTTCCAATAACGACGACGTTATTGACGCTGAATACATTGATGTAGATGAGAAAAAATAGGTGGTCGGTGAACGGTGTTCAGTGGTCGGTAGTCCGATCACCGATCACCGATCACCGACTTCCGACCACCAATTTATGCCACGTCAAACGCATTTTTTAAGTGATCTTGCCGCTCTCGAACAGCAGATAAATCAACTGTTCGAGAGTGCGCGCCATACGAACCAACCGACACGAAATTCGTGGTCTCCGGCAGTGGACATCTACGAAACGACCGACAGCTTCGTCTTAACCGCCGAAGTTCCAGGTGTCACCAGCGAAGAAATTGACGTTAAAGTTGTAGACAATCAATTGACGCTGCGTGGCGAAAGACGCTGGGATCGCGACACGAGTGGCGAACAGTTTCACCGTCTCGAAAGTTCTTATGGAAAATTCGAGCGCAGTTTTAATCTTTCTGAGCGAATTGATACGAATCATATTACTGCCGCTATCGAACAAGGCGTATTAATCGTTAAGCTTCCCAAACGCGCTCCGCAGGTAAAGAAAATCCTGGTAGAAACTGAATAAATGACAATGATGCTTTGAAGCATTGCTCAATTATTTCGCCTTTATTATTCGCTTATGTCTCAACGTGAAGATTATTACGCCGTCCTCGGCGTCAAACGCGGTGCCGCTGAAGACGAAATAAAAAAGGCTTATCGGCGCCTTGCACGCAAATACCATCCTGATGTTAATCCCGGTGATAAAAGCTCCGAGGATAAATTCAAGAAAGTTTCCGAAGCCTACGACATCCTTTCCGATCCCAAGAAAAAAGAAGTGTACGATAAATACGGTTCTTATTCCGATAATCTGCGTGATGCCGCCAGTCAGGGCGGTGCTGGCGGCGGCGCTGGATTTCCTCCAGGCTTTGATTTCAGTAACTACGATTTCAAGGGTGGTGGGCAAAGCGGAGGGCCAAACTTTAAAGATATTTTCGGAGATATTTTTACGGGTGGTGGTCAGAGCGAGTCGCGTGCGCGTCCGCAAATGCAACGCGGAGCTGATATTGAATTACCTGTCTCGTTGACCTTCGAAGAAGCCATTAACGGAATTAACAAAACTGTGACGCTCCGCCGCCATGATCTTTGCGCAAAATGTAATGGCTCTGGTGAAAGTAATGGCGCATTAGTTTCCTGCCCGACCTGCCAGGGAACAGGTAAAGTTTCTGGTGGAGGTGGTTTTTTCAGTTTTGATCAGACATGTCAGGATTGTCGTGGCTCAGGGAAAAAACGTCCGCCCTGCAATGAATGCTATGGAAAAGGAACAATCCCAAAAACCGAGACGGTAAGTTTTCGTATTCCTGCCGGAGTTGACACAGGTTCGCGCGTTCGCGTTGCAGGCAAAGGCGAATCAGGCAGGCGCGGGATGCCAACTGGTGATCTCTTCGTCATCACGAATGTAGCTCCGCACGCAATTTTTTCGCGCAAAGGCGATAACATTGAATGTACGATCCCGATTTCACTGACTGAGGCTGCGCTGGGAGCTAAAATCGAAGTCCCAACTGTGAGTGGAAAAGCACAATTACGAATTCCACCCGGCACACAATCAGGACAACGATTTCGCTTACGTGAGAAAGGCGCACCAAGCCTGCGCAGTAATACACGTGGCGATCAATACGTTGAAGTCAAAGTGGTTTTGCCCAAAATCATTGACGAGGATTCAAAGGAACTGTTGCGACAATTCGCCAAACGCAATCCCGAAAATCCGCGTGAAGCGATGGGACTGGAATAATTGCGGATTTACGATTGTGGATTTTGGAATAATAGATTTCCATCCGCAATCCGCGATCTGCGATCTGCAATCGTATGAAGAAACGTACTAAAGGCTACACTATCAGTGCTGTTGCCGATCATTACGAAATTCATCAGCAAACGCTCCGGCTTTATGAGCGCGAAGGGCTGCTGAAACCGTCGCGCTCGGACGGTAACGTACGCCTTTACACCGAAACTGACATCGAACGTTTAGAGCTGATTTTAGGCCTGACGCGTGACCTCGGCGTGAATCTCGCTGGCGTTGAAGTGATCCTCAATATGCGTGAAAAAATGGAGCAAATGCAGCAGGAATTCAACCGCTTCTTTGAATACATGCAACAATACATGGCGAACGCTGCGACACAGGAAAGCCCGAATCCCAAAGAAGCTCTCGTCCCCATTCGCAAGCCGATTATCTCCATTCGCAATTCCACGAAACACGTAAGTTAATCATAGGTGCCAGGTGTCGGGTGTCAGTCCGACACTTCACACCTCACACCCGACACCTTCTCAAAAGTTCTGCTGGAATATCCGCCGCGAGAAGACTAAGATACATTCCTTAAGATCAGTCCCGCTCACCATTGAATATTATGCCGCGTATTGGAATTGAACTAAATAACGTTTGTAATCTGGATTGTGGTCACTGCTTCCGCGACATCTATCGCGGCGAAGGCGACAAGAGCGATCTCTTCTTCCCGCTGGAATTGCTGGAAAAAATCCTGAGCGACGCCAAGCCGCTCGGCTACAATCACATCGCGATTACGGGCGGCGAACCTCCGATGCATCCGAAATTTGGCGAAGCCTGCGAAATCATTGCGAAGCACGGCTACACCTACCATTTCTTAACGAATGGACGCAATTTCGATAAAACACTGAAAGCTATCACGCCACCTGCGCGACGCTCAAAATTGGCGAGTATTTCGTTCAGCCTTGATGGAGCTACCGAAGCAACCCACGATCAAATTCGCGGAAAAGGTTCTTATCGTGAAGTCGTGACTTCGATTGCGGTCTGTCAGGCAATGGGAATTGATGTAGGAATGATTTCTACGATCAACAAAGTAAATCGCCACGAGATAGATCAATTCGCCTTACTCAGCGCGCATCTCAAAGTCAAAAAACATGTCTTCGTTCACCAGAATCCAACGCAGCATAATTTCAGTAACGACATGGTGTTGCCGCTCGAAGAATGGCGCGGCGTCGAACGCGATGTAGCTCGTGTCAGAGGCGAATTCCGGCACGAAATCGAAATGGCGATTGGTTTCTACACCGAATATTATCTGCCCCGCTGCGCACCGCTCAATCTTGAAGATTTGAACATTGATTTCAAAGGTCGGCTGACGCTCTGTTGCCAGATTTCCAACTATCGGGATGGCGAACAGGACGGCGAAGATGTCGTCGGAGATTTACGAAAAGAAAGCTTACCAACCGCGCTCTCACGCTTGATTTCACTCGTGAATACCGTCCATCAGGAGCGTTTGGAAATGGCAATGAATCCAGCGAAAAAAGAAGAATTGCATTATCCGTGTTTGGTTTGTTTGGAGAGATTTGGAAAGACTACGGACGAAACTTCGATGGTGCAGATTGCAGGATTAAAAAAATAGCACGAACTGTTAGTTAGTGCTGTTTGGCGAGCTTACTATTCGCTCTGATAATTTAAATTTTTTCTGAAAAATTTCACTGATGTAAAAAGCACGAACTAACAGTTCGTGCCACAATTTCTTAGATCGAAATCACTTCCAGATCAGGATCAACATCATCTTTCAGCATTCGCTCAATCGCAAACAGCGTACCCGACAACGAGCTTGGACAACTGCCGCAAGCGCCTTGATAGCGGATCGTCAGCTTCTTATCTTCGAGCGAAATAATTTCTAAACCGCCGCCGTCGCCCGCTAAGCCGGGGCGAATTTTCTCATCCAGCAAATCATTGATTTGGTCCAGTAATTCGTTTTCGCCGCGCACGTAATTTGAAGTTTCAGGCGCAGCGGCAAGGTCTGTCACCGCCGGAGTCTCACGAATCGGAACTGCTAATTTTCTGAGCAGTTCATCCCAATCCGCCGTGCCGTCCTGATTCACCGTGATGAAACGATCCATGTAAAAAACAGACGAAACGTTGCCAACTTCAAACAGCGACATGGCTAACGAATCATTCGTGGCTTGTTCGGCATTCACAAACGAACGTGACGTTCCGTTCGTGATCGGTTCTTTGAGAATAAATTTCCGCGCGTTCGGGTTCGGGGTATATTCGATGTCTTCAATCTTGGGCATAAAAAATAATTCCTAAAAAATTTCAATCAAACTTTTCAGCTCGACATATCAGTTTATCATGTTCTGCGCCTGAACGGACGTGATCGCTACGACATCAACAATATCTTCGGCTTTGCAACCACGCGACAAATCATTTGCAGGCTTATCCAAGCCCTGTAAAATCGGGCCTATCGCGGTTCCCCCCGTCAATCGCTCCGTCAATTTATAGGCGATATTTCCCGCATCAAGATTTGGGAAAATTAAAACATTGGCTTTGCCTGCGACCGTGGAACCGGGAGCTTTTGATTCTCCTACGCTTGGAATCAAAGCCGCGTCCGCCTGTAATTCTCCGTCAATTTCTAAATCCGGCGCGCGCAGTTTGGCGGTCTTCGTGGCTTCGATAACTTTATTCACCAATGGATGCGACGCGCTGCCCTTGGTTGAAAAAGACAGCATCGCTACGCGGGGTTCAACTTCTAATAAAGTGCGGCAGCTCTGCGCGGAAGCAATGGCGATTTCTGATAATTGCGCTGCACTGGGATCGGCTACGACTCCGCAATCGGCGTAGATCATCGCGCCATTTGCTCCGAAATTCGGGTTCGGAACGACCATCACAAAAAACGAAGAAACCAGATTGAATCCTTCTTTGACGCCAATCGTCAGCAACGCAGAGCGCACCGTATGCGCTGTCGTATTCATTGCACCTGCAACCGAGCCATCGGCTTTGCCAGTTTTCACCATCAGATTTCCGAAGTAAAGCGGGTCTTCGATTTGCTTGCGCGCTTCATCAAAAGTGACGCCTTTGGCGCGGCGCAATTCATAAAATATCTGCGCGAATTTATCGAAGTCAGAATGCGTTCGATGATTGATAATCAAAACATTCGTCAGTGCCACGCCAAGCGATGCAGCGCGATCCCGAATTTTTTGATCATCGCCAAGTACTGTCACGCGTGCGATACGTTCTTGCGCAATTCGCGCAGCAGCAATAATGGTGCGGTCATCCTCGCCTTCCGGCAAAACAATATGTTTGAGTTTCGTCGCCGCCCGAACTCTGATGCGATGCAAAATGTCCATATTCAAATGATGAAGGATGAGAAAGGATTTGTCACTTCACGTCCGCCGCTTGGCGTTTCTGTCGGAAGTATCTCCAAACGAAAAACAGCACCAGAATAACCACCAGCACCGTGATAATTTTGCCGTACACTGACAAATAATCCATCACGCTGCGCCAATTTTTGCCAAAGCTTCTGCCGAGATAAAGCAACAGGAAATTCCAGATCGCCGCGCTGACCGCAGACAGCATGGTTGTCATGGCAAAATTCATTTTTGAGATTCCGGCGAAGACTGAAATTACCGCGCGAGTTCCGGTCAAAAAACGATTCACAACAATTACGCCGTATCCATACCGCTGAAACCAAATTGAGACCTGAGCAATTGCATTCACAGGCAAATAACGGCTCACGCTGCCGTGTAATAATCGCTCATTAAAATATCTTCCCAATCCATAGGCCGTCATAAATCCGAGCGTGCTGCCAAGCGTTGCAACCACCAGCATTGAAGTAAAATCTATCGTGCCGAGGCCAATCAACGTCCCGCCAAAAACCAACAACACATCGCTGGGAGAAGGCGGAAAAACATTCTCAATAAATGCGAAAAAAAAGATAATGGCAAGGATGCCAAGCGGCGATAATTGTTGAAGCCAGGTGATGAGTTGTTCGACTAATGACATAAATCTTTCTGGTAGAATTCTACTTAATTTTATGCAGCTACTTTTTCAGCTCTGCAATCAAATCGGCAGTCAATTCATCAATCCTAAGGTTGGCAAAATCTTCGTCAGAGCTATCCCAAAATTCCGCCAGATTATTCGCCCCACCTTTTTCATATTCGCGCACCTGCAACCACAGATCAAGTTTGTCGGCGGCTTTGACGATGCGCGATTCCAGCGATTCTCGTGCTTCGTATTCGTGCCGTAATTTCAAGTATTCCTGACCCAGTTCGCCCAGCGGTGCAAGGATTTCCTGCGCGGCTTTTTCGTCCGCAGCCTTAAGCGTAGCTTGATCGAAATAGGGTTTGATCGTGCTTGGCAAATCGCCCGTGCGAACTTCGGAAAGATCGTGCAACAAAGCCATTCGCATAACCCGCTCGACATTAATTTTCATTCCAAGTGCTGCCGCACGATCAGCAATCATCATCGCAATAAAAGCGACGCCAAAGCTGTGATCGGCAATGGATTCAACATCGCGCACGCCGCGCAACAACCATCCTGTACGCGGCAAAGATTTCAAGCGCATCAGCTCCGCCAAAAATTTTATTGTTTGATTTGCTTCCATCTAAACAACGCTACTGGTTTTGCCGAGGCGCGTCAAATGCGAGTTGCCACCAGCGCAGTATTTAAGTTTTTTGCTTCTCATGGTAGAACTTCGTTTCTCACTTTTGAAATTCAACTCTCATCAAAAGAAGGCATCCATGTCACAACAAAAGCTACAGAAAAATTTTCCTCGTCGTAATTTTATTAAGACCACTGGTTTAGCTGCGATTTCACTGGCAGCTCCTACACTCTTTATGTCGAAACCAACAGAAATGCTCGTGTACGTCGGCACCTATACTAACAAGGGCAAGAGCGAAGGAATTTACGTTTGCAAACTAAATCTCGCTTCGGGAGAATTGAAACAATTCAGCACCATCAAATCTACTGATCCGGCGTTTTTGGCAATTGATCGCAAGCGTAAATTTTTGTATGCCGCCAATGAAATCGGGTCATTTGAAGACAAGCCAACCGGCACGATCAGCGCCTTTTCAATCAATCAGACAACCGGTGAGTTGACGCTTCTCAATCAACAAATCTCAAATGGCGCCGGGCCGTGTAATGTTACCGTAGATAAATCAGGGAAAAATGTTTTAGTCGCGAATTACTCCGCTGGCAGCGTCTCCGTGATCGCCGTCAAACCTGATGGAAGCCTCGGCGAAGTCACGGACACTGACCAGCATCAAGGCTCCAGCGTGAATCCCAACCGCCAGAAAGAACCGCACGCGCACTGCATTATTATTGATGATTCTAACCGCTTCGCATTTTCAGCAGACCTTGGAACCGACAAAGTCATGATCTATAAACTGGATGCGAAGAAAGGAAAAATTACTCCGAATTCGCAAGCCTTTGCCCCGCTCAAACCCGGATCAGGGCCGCGTCATTTCGCGATTCATCCCAAAGCAAATTTCGCGTTTGTTATCAACGAACTGGCTTCCAGCCTGACAGTTTTTGCCTTTGACAGAGTTGCCGGAACATTAAAAGAAGTGCAAACCGTGCCTACAATTCCTTCGGATTTTAATGGGACGAGTTACTGCGCAGATGTTCACGTTCATCCTTCCGGCAAATTTATTTATGGGTCGAATCGTGGTCACGACAGCATTGTGTCTTTTGCGATTAATCCTAATTCCGGCAATCTTAGCTACATCGAACATCAATCGGTACAAGGCAAATGGCCCCGGAATTTTGCCATTGATCCAACGGGACAATTCCTGTTGGTAGCCAATCAAAACACTGACAACATTGTCATTTTTCGCATTGATGAAAAAACTGGTAAGCTGACACAAACAGGAAACTCTCTGGAAATTCCTGCGCCCGTTTGTCTGAAATTGATTCCAGCATTTTCCTAATTTGATGAAAAAGATCCTAAATGTTGGATGCTAGATGCTGGATGGCAGATGGCGGAGCGGATCGGTTTCACCCAGTATCTAACATCCAGCATCTAATATCCAACATCTTGTCCAGGAGATCTCTATGCCTTCAGAACTTTTCAATGAATTAATGTCGGACATCAACGAACGTCAGGAAGAATTAAATGCCGTCCAGGTCGCGCTGGAATGGACTGCAAAACGAAGTTCCGATCTGGGAAAATTTTTAAAAGTTTCGGTAATTGTGCTCGGCGCATTTTCTGCTACGCGCGATGTTGCCGACAAGATTTTCCCGACTACGATGGTGATGTTGATTTATACGGCGGTCGCCCTCGCAATCACCGTTATCGGCGGCATTGTCACAGCCTTTCGTTACGAATCCCGTGCCTCCGATGTAAATTTATTAGCCGTTGAATGTAGCAGCTACATTCGGGAAATAGACAGTAGTTTACCGCGTAAAGGTGATCCTGCCCCAATGGATCAGCAGGTCGCCGCTGCACATGAATTGCTCGAATTACAGAATGATCGGATTCGTACTGTTCAGGACAAAGCCGCACGATTTGGTGTCAATATTAATCGGCGAATTCGTAGAATTAAGATGGAATGAATACCAGATAATCGCAATTAGCTTTGACGGCTGCGTCGGGCAAGGGTAAGATTTCAGCGTTGTATTTCTCAGCTGTACCACATTAAAACAAAGCGAGTTTATCTTATGCCCCCAATTAGATTCATCACCGTCGTTCTCTGCTTGACGGTTCTGACGATTTCATCGGCTTCAGCTCAAACCTTCAAAATCAAAAAACGAAATAAAAATATTCCCGGTCAACGCGCTATCGTTTATGACGAACGCTTATCCGCATTGCGTACACAGCCTGACGTTAAAGCTGAATTGATTTCACGACTGCACCGTGATCGGGAAGTTGGAATCATCGGCGTAGCGCGAAGTATCAAAGGAGGTCCTGACTTTTTTCCGATTGCAGTTTCACGCAATATGCGCGGATGGATTATTGTCGAAGCGCTGGCACGACCACAGCGAGCGCAGGACGCCAAGCGCTTGATGGGCGTGATTGAAGACACCAAAGACGACTTTACGCGGACACGTTTGGCGCGTCTGGCGGCTGATCAATTTCGTGGCATGTCGGTCGCAGCCGTTGCTTTATTAACACTGGGAAAAGCCGCTGAACAGGCTTCGATTAAACTTTCGCGCGATGCCAGAAAACGAGCCGGAGAACCAGACGAAGTAACGGATAAAAATTTAAGCGAGCGTGATTTTATGCTGAATTTTGTTGGGCTGGATCGCTACAACAAATTAGGCGTGACGTTCAATTATAACAACGATAGCTTGATTTATGATGGCGCTGCTTATCGTGAGATTTTACAGAAATATCCGCGCAGCCACGAAGCGGCTGAGGCGCGGACGTTGTTGGAAAAATTGAAGCCTGTAAAAAAATAACAATGCAGAAGCCCGCACGCAGTAAGGTGTTTTTAGTCCATGGAGTCCGTCGAGTCGAGAGAGTCTTTAGAGTCGAAAAGGCGCCCTTACTGCGTGCGGGCTTCTGCATTATTTTTTAGGTGGATTTTACTTTTGAATTGGTAAGTAATAACACGATCGCAATCAACGTCAGCATCACCGCTTCGCCCATCAAGACTCGCGCTAATGGGATATGAAAGGGCTTATCTGTCAGCCATCCGGTCAGCATGGCGCCGAGCGGAATCCCCCCGCGAAAAGCAACCATATAAATGCTCATTACGCGTCCGCGCATTTCATCCGGGACTAATAATTGCACCAGCGAAGAGGTCAACGAAAACGTAGAAATCAAACATCCGCTGGCAATAAACACCATCGGAAATGCCAGCCAGACATTCGATGATAAAGTCACCAGCATTAACGCTACGCCTCCGCCAATTTGCAGCATCAAGATTTTCTGGCCTTTGTTTTTGGCATCTCCGAGCCACGCGGAAAATAGTGCTCCCACAGCGGAACCCGCACCTGAAATAGACAGCAAGGTACTGTATGTTCCTAAGCCTTTGCCCAAATGCTTAATTGTCAGCGGATAAAGAAACGTTATGAATTGAATCCCGAAAAAAGTTGCAGAAAAAGAAATGAAGGTCAGCGAGCGTAAAATGTCTTGATGCCAAACGAAGCTGAGTCCCTGCTTCATCTCTCCGCCGATATTTTTTCCTTTGTTTGCGTCACGTGTGATGGGCGGAATCTGTAACATCACCAACGCGATTACTACCGCAATAAATGTCATTCCATTAATCGCAAAGCAAACGGCAGCCGCATCATAATTCAGGTTATTGGCACTCGCTCCCATCGTTGCGAGAACGATTCCCCCGAGCACTGGCCCCAGTGTCCGCGCCAAATTGAACTGCATTGAGTTCAAGGCAACAGCATTCGCCATGTCTTCTTTTTTGCCAACCAGCACCGGCATCAAAGCCTGATACGCCGGCCCGCCAAAAGCCTGTGCGCAGCCCGTCAAGAACGAAATCATCAAGATGGGATAAATTGACTGGAACCGATAGTAAGCAAAAGCAGAAAGCGCAAAGGCAAAGATCAATTGCAACCACTGCGAGGTCATCAGAATTCTTCGACGATCAACCCGGTCTGCAATAACTCCGCCGAGTAAGGAAAAAAGTAAGATCGGTGCGGCAGCCAGCGCGCTGTTGAGCGATTGATACCACTCGCGCTTGGTCATTTCGTAGACCATGAATCCCATTGCCGCTTCCTGCATCCACGTCCCGGAACTTGACGTAAAAGCACCAAACCACAACAACCGGAAATTACGATATTTAAAAGCTCGAAAGGTTCTGCCAAAACCGCGCGCTGGTTCGGATTGAGGTTCGAGTATTTCAGGCTTGGCGGCAGACGACATTAGGTGTGAAATTTTTGAAGTGTAGGAACGTGACGGGAAAAATTTTCCCGTCACTCAGATTCTGAAAATAATTAATTGCTAACGTCGTGCGTACGGCTTTCCAGACGAATGGGAATATAAATTTTGTACCATTCATCACGCGCAGGGTGTTTCGTATAAGCCTCTAACGCAGCGGCATCCGCGAATTCCATCGCGATGATCGCATCGTAATCTTTGCCGTCTGCCGTCTGCGTTTGCAGCTTAACTTTCTTGGTCCAGACGCGATGGAGGCCTGGAACGACACCAGCCATTTTCGCAGCAGCATCGAGTGCCGCCTGCTTTTGTTCAGCACTCGCCGCATCTGTCCATTTGACGGTAATGAAATGAATCAGAGTAGTCGGCGCGCTCGCCTTTGCCGGGTTGCCCGCCTTCGCAGCTTTCTTTTGCAAAGTAAAAGCTCCACAAGCTACTACTAAAACTAACGAACTGATTAATAAGATTTTTTTAAGCATCGTTTTCTCCTAAAGTTGTTTACTGTATTATTTTCGTTTTGCTGTCCACGTCCCTGAAGCCTGATCGCCGAGGCTGACTTTACCGCTCATTGCATCTTTCTCAATGGTTCCGGTATATACAACCACCCCGCCCCCAGCTTCAAATGAAAATTCAATTTTATTTCCTTTGACCGTACCTTTAAGATCGGCTTCACCCAATTGTCCGCTGTATTTTCCAGTCAATGTCTCGCCCTCCTGCTTGAAGGTCATCGAAGGCGATCCAGACCCGGCAGAAGTTTCGACACTGAAAGCCCAGCTTCCGGTAAGATCAATTTTTTCCTGCGCCGCATTCACCACGACCATTGTGGCAAAAAGCAACGTCACGCTTAAGATCAGCTTAAATGGTTTTGTCATACGTCAGAAATTCCTTTCAGATGAATCGTGTGGAGTGAGAGATCATAGCAGATAAAACGATAAAATAAGAATAGCCTTAATCATCATTATCATTCATCTCAGCCGCAACATCTATTCGCCTCTCTCCTAAAATTAAGGCGCTTCTGGGCGCAACCGAAGCCTGAGATTCAACTATCTGCGAAATACTATTTTTAATCGGCGAAGTCCTAACCTGCCTGCCATCTCCATAGATTTTCCAGCTTCCCGGTGGGATTTCAAAATCTCCGGCTGTGCCATTTGGATTCAATAAAATCAAGGCTCTGCGCCATTCATCCCCACCGCCAAGGTCTTCTATTTGGTAGGCAATACAACCCGCCGGAACTGGCAAACCTAATTGATCGTCTAAAAATTTTACGGCGCTCGTGGCCCCACGCGCGGTACGATGTCGAAACAGACGATGCTCGTGAAACAGCGCGATCAATCCACGATAATAAGCAAAGACATCGTAATTTTCAGCTTTCTGCCGCCATCGAATCATATTCACTGCGTCGGTTTTATTGTAACTGTTATGGTCTCCGCTTTTAGTCCTGAGCCATTCCTGACCGCTCTGAATAAATGGAATTCCTTCAGAGGTAAAAAGTATGACTGCGCCCAGCTTATCCATCGCGCGCCGGTCACCATCCGTCACGGCAGCATCGTTAATTGTGCTAATCAAAATCCGATCCCAGAGCGTATGATTATCGTGACATTCGATGTAATTAATGCTTTCCAATGGAGATGCCGCAAAGCTGTCAACAGAACCGCGAATGCCTGTTTTTACTGTTCCAATGATATGCCCCGCCTGGATAAATCCAGTCGTCCGCGCATCAAAAACATTGCCCTTCAAAGCATCTCGAAATTCGTCATTGAAGACCGCCCATCCACGTCCCCACTGTTTGCCCTTTGAGGTCAATTCAATTGGAGAAGTTCCCCCCGCCCACGGTTCGCCGTAAATCAAAAGATGCGGATCAATCGCCCGTAAATCTTCGACGATCATCATCACAGTTTCCTGATCGGTGAGTCCCAACAAGTCAAAACGAAAGCCGTCCACCTTGTACTCCGTCACCCAATATTTCACACAATCCAAAATATAACGCCGCGCCATCGGAGCTTCCGAACGAAATTCATTGCCTGTTCCCGAACCGTCCCAATAACTGCCATCCGTTTTCATCCGGTAGTAATAACCCGGTACTAACCCTTCAAAACTATAAATTAAATTTTTGGTGATGAGCTCAAATGTATGATTGAAGACGACATCAAGTGTCACGCGTAGTCCGCGTTTATGCAGCGCATCAATCATTCGTTTGAGTTCGCCGACACGACGCGCATCGAACCGTTCCGTCGCGTACCAGCCCGCCGGAGAAAAATGATGCACGGCGTCGTAACCCCACCCATAAACATCTTCCGCCGCATTCGTATGAAATTCCCCAATCGGCATGAGCTGAATAACATTGACTCCCAGCTCCGTTAAATGATCTAGTCCTGTGGTGATATCTCTGCGATCCGTCAGATATGTTCCGGCTTCGGTCAAGCCCAAATATTTCCCACGACGCTGGATCCCGCTGTCAGGATCAATCGTAAAATCACGCACGTGCATCTCATAAATGACAGCATCATTCGTCGGAAAATTCGGACGATCCGCAATAATCGTATGGTCGTTCACAACTATCGAACGTCCATTGTGTGATGTGATGGCACGAGCATACGGGTCAAGTAATTCTCGGTCAGGATTAAAACGCGGATCATCACCTTGCGCTGTATAGATGTAATAAGTGCCGTTAAGGTCACCAGGGATTTTCGCTTCCCAACTTCCATCCTCATTTTTTTTGAGTGAGAAACGACCGGCTTCATCGCCCGTCGGAGCCGGATATAAATGCAGCGTGATCTGATTCGCGGTCGGTGCCCAGACACGAAAGATAGTTTGATTTTTTGAGTAGTTCGCACCTAAAGGAAGCGTACAAATAAACTCATCCGCCGGATGCCGCGCCACTTCAGCGGTATAGTTTATTTTGCGACGTAAGCGGGAAAGATATTCTTCTGAAGTCATGTTGTTTTACGCAGGCTACCCTCTTTAAAAATTTCGTTATTTCAGTTGCGTGCGCAGTGTCAGTAGCCGCGTGAGCAAGGGCTGCTTCGGCAAGGCGTTCATTGATGCCCAAAGACTCACTGTCAAGGCAGCCCTGCTCACGCGCGGGCTACTGACACTGCGCATATATTTAAATACGCTATAAGAATGGTGACCTCACTCTATTATCTTTTTCACTTATTCTGAAATCAATTGAAGCTGGCGAATTGCTTGAATGCTTTTGAACATGCGTAGCGATTTAGGAAAGCGAATAAAATCGCGGCTTTCGTACCACTGAGCAAGACGTTCACTGCGAGCGTCCATCATGAAGGCACGAATACCGATTTTGTTTGAAATTTCGTCCACTCTCGCTTGCGCATCGGTCAACAGTAAATCTCCGTAGCCTTGTCCTTGAAAGGCACCATCAACACCAATTTGACCTAGTAAAATTACAGGAATAGCTCGCTTGATAAGCGGCTTGTCTTGAGGAATTTCTTCCTGCCTCACCTGTGACATAACTAATGTGTGATAGCCGACTATGCGCGCAGACGCGGCAAGATCATTCACCAACACCATTGTTCTGCTTAAATCACGTTCCTGATCTTGTAAGGCTTTTTCCCATAAAAAGCGTGTTGCTTCCGCCTCGCCGCAATCAAATAATTTACGATTATGCTCGCGGGTCAATGGTTCAATCAGCAAGCTGATACCTCACCCCTTTGCGAACCCCCTGCCGATATTTAGCTGCCGCCTGGAGAGATTTCCTGGAAGGTTTGCGCGCTTTCGTCACACTCAAAGCATCTAAAAAAAACTGATAATCCGCAGTTCCTAGCAACAAGTTGTCGTGCTTTTCTAATACCTCATCGGCCTTTTGGCTCAAGGTTGACACAGCAAATTCCGTCAAATCCTGTCCCACGATGGTGGCCGCGCGGACAACACGGGATTTGATTTCAGGCGTAAGTCGAAAGTTCAGGCGGCTCTGTTCTGTTCTGCTTTTATTTTTCACAAGTGACATTTTCCATCTCCATTAAGTGGCTGATTGCCACATCCATCATCGCACAAACGTAGAGAACGTAAAAGTAGATTTCTTGTCCATAAAAAAACAGGTTCTCTCACAAAACAAACAAAAGCCTGTTTAGTTGCAAGGCTAAACAGGCTCTTTTTCGATAAAATGGTGGACCGTGCTGGATTCGAACCAGCGACCCAATGATTAAGAGTCATTTGCTCTACCAACTGAGCTAACGGTCCTGATGCTTGATATTAAGTTTGCGTTAAGTCTTATTCAGATGCTTTGACTTCCCTCAAGCGAAGTGCAAAATACTATATCTTCTTACACCTTATCAAGTGTTACGCGGTCAATTTGATTTTCACTTAACTATTCAGGAGTTTTATATGTTTGGTCTTCTACCTAAAGAAGAGAAGTATTTCGACTTGTTCAATCAAATGGCAGTTCATATTAAAGAGTGTACGGCCTTATTAAAAACTTTATTTGAAAATCCCTCTCGTCATCAAGAGATCGCGGATCAAATTAAAAAAGTCGAACATCAATGTGATGAAATCACCCATGATATTGTGCGCAAACTGAATCAAACTTTCATAACTCCGTTTGACCGTGAAGACATTCACGCCATCGCCAGCAAATTGGATGACATCGTTGATCGCATTGAATATACCTCGCGCCGCGTGGTCCTCTTTCGCGTCGGTCAGCCGACCACCGATCACGCCTTGCGCTTAACCGATGTGCTGATTCGTCAGGCCGCACAGTTGGAAAGGGCCGTCGCCGCACTTGCCAAAAATAATGTCAAAGTGATTCAGGAATGTATTGTCGCCATTCATACATTGGAAAACGAAGGCGATGCGATTCATTATCAGGCCATTGCTCATCTCTTCGATCACGAAAAAGACCCGATCACTTTGATTAAGTGGAAAGAAGTTTATGAAAAACTTGAGCGCAGTATTGATACTTGCGAAGACGTTGCCAACGTCATTGAATCCGTGACGCTCAAGAATGCCTAGTTCACCCTCTGAGTTTTTATGTTATCAACGTTCACCCTTGTCGCCCTGATTGTCCTACTTGCGCTTATTTTTGATTACACCAATGGCTTTCACGATGCCGCGAATTCCATTGCAACCGTAGTTTCAACGCGTGTGCTTTCGCCTGGCAAAGCTGTGGTAATGGCCGCCTTTTTTAACTTCATTGCCGTCCTACTTGGCACAGGGGTTGCCAAAAATGTAGCCAGCGGTTTTGTGGATACCAAACTGATCAACTTGTGGGTCGTGCTGGCCGCATTAGTGGGAGCCATCACTTGGAATTTGATTACTTGGTATCTGGGACTCCCAACCAGTTCGTCGCACGCCCTCATTGGGAGTTTTATGGGTGCGGCAGTGGCCAAAGCGGGCTTTGCCTCATTGATCTTAACCAATGAATTTCCCAAAGGAATCTGGGGAACCCTGGCGTTTATTGTGATTTCACCAACGCTTGGTTTACTCAGCGGCCTGATCTTAATGACGACGGTTTTCTGGATTTGCAAAAACATGGCTCCATCCCGCGTTGACAAATATTTTCGTAGTTTGCAACTTGTCTCCGCTTCGCTGTTTAGTCTTTCCCACGGCAGCAATGACGCCCAAAAAACGATGGGCATCATCCTGACCGCACTTTTCATCGGCGCTTCACAAGATGCTTCGGTGGCCAGAATGATCGGATTGACACCAGAAGCAATCGGTGGAATGAAAGATGCCAGCCACATCGTTATCCCTATGTGGGTCAAATTATCAGCGTTCGCCGCGATCGGACTGGGAACTTTGTCAGGTGGATGGCGGATCGTAAAAACCATGGGTTCTAAAATCACCAAGCTTCGACCTGTTGGCGGTTTTTGCGCAGAAACCGGCGGGGCCTTAACGATCTTTCTGGCGACTTATTTAAATATTCCTGTTTCGACGACGCACACGATTACCGGAGCGATTATGGGAGTCGGCGCGACGCAAAGATTTTCTGCCGTCCGCTGGGGAGTCGCAGGACGCATCGTCTGGGCCTGGATTATTACCATTCCAGCTTCGGCTTCGATTGCGGCGATGATGTATTATATAACCAAACTCTTTCAGTAAAAATGCAGAAGCCCGCACGTAGTAAGGGCGCCTTCACACAATGCAAAGACACCCTTACTACGTGCGGGCTTCCGCATTTTTGGAATTGATTTTGAAATGAAAGAAAAGCGCCAAATCATCGTAGCAACTTTAGCGATGCTGGCGCTTTTTACTGTCTACGAATGGACGAAAACTGCCCTTTTTCCGGCGATGAGCGTGACGACTTCGCACGTCATCACAGTCATCGTAGCGGGCATTATTACTGCCATCATTGCGCGGCAGGTGATTCGCCGACAATCGCGTTTAGTTACTGAACAAAAAGACAGCAATGAACGTTTACGGGAAGCTTTGGCGACCGCTGAACGTAGCACTAACCTCTTGCAGGCTATTCTAGCTTCGGTTGACGAAGGGCTTGTCATTATTGATCGTAATCAGCAATTACTCCTGATTAATGACGCCGCGCAATCACTGTTTAATTTACAAAGTAAAGATTTCACCCGACTCCCTGACATTACTCGTGATCCGCCCATCATCGAAGCTTTCCTGCGTGTGCTGACCAAAGGGGAACGAGCTTCCGCCAGAATCGAAATCAATTCAGGCATCAATAAACGGATTCTGCAATTGCAGACTACACCGCTGCGGTTTCGGGATGAAAATGTGGATGGAGTTGTGGGGGCTTTTATTGATATTACGCAGCTCGAACGTCTGGAGGGAATTCGACAAGCCTTTCTCGCCAACGTTTCACACGAACTGCGGACTCCTTTGACTTCAATCACTGCTTACACGGAAACACTGCTTGATGGTGGCATCGAAGACCAACCCAATAGCCTGAAATTTCTAAAAACAATCCAACGCAATGCCGAACGGATGCGAAATCTGGTCAATGACATTTCTGAATTATCGTTAATTGAATCCGGCGCAGTGCGGCTCACTTTTTCGCCCATTCGATTAGCCGCCATCGTCAACGAAATTTTCAATGGACTTGCACCACGCAGCAAAAAATATCAAGTGCAGCTGCGCAATGAAATTCCTTCCGATTGCATTGTCACCGCCGATCAACGGCGATTAGAACAAATCCTGATCAACCTTATCGACAACGCCATCAAATTTAATAAACCTCAGGGCGAAGTCATAGTCAGTGCCGAATCGCAAGCTGAACAAACTATCCTGCGCATTCGTGACACCGGAGCTGGTATTCCTGCTGAACATTTGCCCCGCGTCTTTGAGCGTTTTTACCGTGTCGACAAAGCTCGTTCGCGCGATCTGGGCGGGACAGGATTAGGTCTGGCAATTGTGAAACATTTGACGCGCGCCCACGGCGGCGAGGCCGAAGTCAAAAGCGAAGTCGGCAAAGGCTGCGAATTTATTATCAAATTACCGCATCGAAAAATTCCTGAAAATCAAAATTTATGAACTCTGAAAATTCCCTACTCAACGTCAAAAAATTACACGAACAAGCACAGCTCCCCAAGCGCGGATCAGCCGCCGCCATCGGCGCAGATTTATGCAGTGTCGAAGATGTCACGCTGCAACCTGGCGAACGAAAATTAATCCCGACCGGATTAGCGATTGAAATTCGTGATGGCTATTACGGACGTGTCGCGCCGCGCTCCGGCTTAGCCGTGAAACAGGGCATAGACACGATGGCGGGCGTCATTGACAGCGATTATCGCGGCGAAGTTCGTGTGCTTTTAATCAATCTCAGCAATGAGCCTGTGAGCTTCAAAACCGGAGATCGCATCGCGCAATTGATTATTGAAAAGGCTGAAGCTTTCGATTACGAATGGGCTGACGAATTGAATGATACTTCACGCGGCGCAGGCGGATTTGGTTCGACGGGAAGATAAAGAAATAGACCACGGAGCACGGAGGACACAGAGATTTTTGACAGAATTAACAAGATTGACAGGATGATTAGAAGGCAGCAATTCTCAAAATTCGTAAATCCTGTTCATCTTGTCTAATTTTTCTGACCTTTGTGTTCTCCGTGGTTTATAAAACTCAGATCCGCGTAGACCCGCCTAATCCGTCAAATCCGCGGTCTATTTCTTAGAAAATTCCTATCGCTTTACATTGCGCATTTCCTGCCACAAACTATTAACTGCAATTTAACTTCATCAACCGAGGATTTTCTCTATGCGACGAACGAATTTTTTATCACTCATCACAGCTACAATTATTTTCTTTTCACTGCTTCTTGTCCCGACTTTCGCGCAGGATGCAGCGCAATTTTTGCGGCTGAGCGTTGGATTCAATACACTCAAAAATAGCGGCAAGTTCAGCGATGAAAAGAAAAAAGAAATTGCTGACATTGAAACCAAAGCCAGGGCGGCGAATTCTGAGAAAAAATTCGGCGATGCTATTCGTTACTTGAATCAGGGAATCACGTTAATGCGTGGTCAGACTTGGACGCCTTCACGTGCGCTGGGCATCGCCTTGCAAATGCAATCCGACCGCGTCATTGCTGATCCTGGTGATACTCTAAAACTTAAAATCACCCAACAGTTCGCCCTTGAAGAACCGCTCAACGGCAAACTCAATGGAAGCCTGACTATCGCTCCGACAAAAAATAAAGAAGCCGCCAAAGAATTAAAATCACTGAATGAAATCACAACTGATTTCATCGCTTCTCCGCTCAACTTGGAAGCAAAACTTCCTGACCTCGAAGACGGAGAATATGTCGTCACGTTAAGCTTGAAACCTGTCGAAGGCGACGCCATTACCAAATCTTCACTTCTAAGTATTGTTCGTGGATTATCCGCGCAACAAAAATCGCTGCGCGCTCGTGCTGCCAAAGCTGCTACTGAATTCAGCAGCAAACCGGAATTGCTCAACGCCTTGTCAGCAGTAAATTATCATCTCTCAATTCCTGATCTAGTTAGTGCCGGACAAATTTCTGGCGCACGCGATTTCAAAAAAGAAATTGCCGTGGCCTCAACTTATCTCGATCAAATTTCCAAAGGCGAAAATCCACTGCGTGCGATGAAGGGTGATTTTCGTTGGGCGTATCAATCAGCTGTCGATAACTCCCTCCAACCGTATCGCGTATTTGTGCCTTCAAAATATGACGCATCAAAACCGACGCCAATGGTCGTCGCGTTGCACGGCATGGGCGGTGATGAAAACAGTTATTTTGTGTCGTACGACAACGGCGTCGTCAAGCGCGAAGCCGAAGCACGCGGCTACATCGTAGTCTGTCCGAAAGGACGCGGCACGGCTTCGATGTATATGGGTGACGCTGAACGCGATGTGCTGGATGTGATTGCCGCGATGCGCCGCGATTACAACGTTGACGCAAATCGAATTTACCTGACAGGGCACTCGATGGGCGGATACGGTACATGGTCAATTGCTCCGAAATATCCAGATTTATTTGCGGCGATTGCTCCGATTTCCGGCGGTGGAAATCCATCGGCACTCAGCAAAATCAAGCACGTTCCTGAGATCGTTATTCACGGCGATAACGACCCGACCGTCTCCGTAGAAAATTCCCGCAAGATGGTCAAAGCCGCGCAGGAACTCGGCATCAAAATTAAATATGTTGAAGTTCCTGGCGGCAATCACACCGACATTGCCGTCCCCGCGATGAAAGGTATTTTTGATTTCTTTGATGAAAACAAACGGGAAACCAAAGCAGAATCCAAGGCTGTCAGTGCTAATTAGTTCTAAACGGTTACTAGAAGTTGGCAAATGTTTTGGCTCCATCGGAGCTAATTCTCCAAACAACTGCTGCGACATTTGCTGCTTTTGAATATTGGCGATATGTTAAGCTCAACGCTGGAATGAGAGGTACCAAAATCATGCCTGAAGCACTAGTTACATCGTCTTATGATCTCAAAGAAATAACGCGCTCATTAGTTACCGAGGATGATACCCCCGTGGATAATTTTTTTTCTGCCAAACAGCGCCGCTTGCTGGTGGAGCCGCTCTACAGTTCGTGGCAGCCGCCACCCCTTGAAGAGGAAGAGACTGCTGCAACGCCGCGCAAGTTTTTAGTTGATACGGATGTTGGCATTTTCACTTCACCTTACAAACCGCCCATCGTACCCGACATGTTTTTGAGCTTGGATGTTGAGACAAACCCTGAATATTTCGCCAACGAACATCGCGCGTATTTTGTTTGGGAATTCGAGAAAATACCTGAAGTCGCCGTCGAAATTGTCTCGAATCGCAAAGGCAATGAAATGGAAGGAAAGCTGCGCCGTTACGCGCATCTAGGCGTTACCTACTACGTCGTCTTTGACCCGTTTCTCTTCTTGAACAAAGAGAAACTTCAAATCTATGAATTAGGATTTGGACGCCGCTATCGTCCGCGCCGCGATTTAATCTTGCCGAATGTCGGGCTGAGTTTGCAGCTCTGGCGTGGCGATTTTGAAGGTGCCACCGATGAATGGCTGCGTTGGTGTGATGTGGACGGCAACCTTATTCCAACTGGCGACGAACGCGCCAGAGCTGCGAAAGCGGAAGCGCAAGCTGCAAATGAACAAGCGCAAGCCGCGAATGAACGCGCTAATGTTGCTGAATCACTTCTGGCAACGGAAACGGAGCGAGCGAACGCAATAGAAGCTGAGCTTGAAAAATTGCGAGCGGAATTGCACCGGTTAAAATCATAGTCATCATCGCTGACTTACGTTGTCACAGTTCACAAAAAAAGAGATGCTGATAAAAAGCATCTCTTTTTTTGTTGTGTATAACCGCCGTTTATTCCAAACCTACGACACGAATTTTGCCGTCACTATTTCCTGCAAACAGTAACTTACCATCCGGTGAAAGCGACATCGCAAACAAGTTTCCAAAGAATCCAACCAATTGATAGGCTTCCTGTTGAAGCGCTCTACTTTGATAAATAGGCTGGTCAGGTAAAATCATTGCTTGTTGCAGCCGATCTGAACCTAACTTGTAAAATCAGATGAAGCCATCGTTTCCACCTCCAATCAGTTCCTGACTACCCGGCGTAAAAACAATTGCGTTGAGCCAAACAAACTGTAGTGGTAACCTGACACCCTGATACTCTTTCGACTTTCCTGACAATAATCCCATCAACGCACCGGGCAATGGATAAACAGGAATCACATTCGCAAATTCCCAGGTTCGACCATTCCAGATATTTAATAAATGATCTTTGCCTGTGCTCACCAACCAATTTCCATCAGGTGAAAATGCTATCGCCGTAATCGTTTTCGTATGCCCCGTCATTGATTTCACACGATCACCTGTGACCGCATCCCAAACGATAATTTCAATTTTTTCCTGCTCTTTATTTACATCCGGGTTTTGCATCATTTCTAATTTATCCCGTAATCCAACTCCATCGGCTCCGCCTGCGACAAACCGTCCATCCGGTGAAAAAGCGAGCGAAAAAATTAGCGCAGAGTTACCTTTCAAACGACGTGGGGGTTTCCACGAACTTGTCTCCCACAATAAGACTCCTCCGTAGCCCTGACATAAATCCTTACAATTTTTTTCGTCGTCAACAATCGGGCCGGAGCCAACCGCAAGAAATTTCCCATCAGGAGAAAATGTCAACGCCCAAGCCTGATGATTTTCGTCATTGAGTGTGGCTTTCAATTCCCCCGTGGCAGCATCCCAAATGAGAACTTCTCCAAAATAAAAAAGCTGGTGACTTTCATAGCCTTCTTTTTTTATCTTCTTTTTATGATCCAGTTTGATTTGCCCGCCTGCCAGCCAACGCCCATCAAGAGAATACGCAACCGCCGTAAAAACCATCCCTTTGCTCGCCTGGAGTTTCAAAATTTCTTTGCCGGAAATGCGGTCGGTCACACTAATATGTGAATCAGGGGTTCAACTAATATCGTTATTAAAAACAAAGGGTTTATAGACTTAGCATTTCGGCATCAGTGATTTTTCGCTCCGCTAACCCGTTGT
>JAYTCQ010000303.1:0-26104 GCA_043736395.1 Blastocatellia bacterium
AAAGTTCGCAGGAAAGAAGTTCGCGGTTCGCAGTAAAAACAATACATAGAAAGACAGCGAACTATCTTTACTGCGAACCGCGAACTACTCCCTGCCGTGCTTGAATTTCCCAAGTCCGAATTCTGTCTTTATACGTGTCATAGCGGTTCATCGTGACCAAGGGCAATGCGCTGTCGGAATTGCCGCTCCAGCGTCGTGCATAATAAATGGATTCGTAAATTCTACCGATTTCGTACTCGCGGCTGATGCGCAGAGCCAGCGCGTAATCTTCACCATAACTCACATTCGGCAATCCAATCCCGCGCAAAATTGCAACATCAAATGCACGCGGCGCACCGAGTCCATTAATGCGGAGCGCGTTGTTGCGTCCGTTGTCGCGCGTCCATTCTTTATGATCAATCAAGCCGGGAGGAAGCTCTTGCAACTCAAAATCTACGGTGGTGTACGAACCAATGACCATCGCATATTTTCCGCCTTCAAACGCAGCTACCATTTTGGCGAGCGTGGCTTCATTCGTGTAAATATCGTCGGAATCCAACTGCACGGCGTAGCGTCCGCAATGTTTGGAATACACGCCTTCGTTCCAGCATCCGCCGATGCCGTAATCGGTTCGTTCCGGGATTAAATGAATCACGCGGGAATCCGCCGCCAATGTTTTTAGGATTTCCGTTGTGCCATCGGTTGAATGATTGTCTACGATAATGACATTGAACTCGAAGTCAGTTTTTTGTGAAAGGACGCTGTTCACTGCATCAGTAATTGTCTTTTCACGATTGCGAACCGGAATAATTACCGAAGCTTTAACAGGGAATTCGTCGTCGCTGGCGGTGACGGTTTTGAAGTTTGGTTCGAGGTACGCGTTGATGCGTTTGAGATGCGCGGTCGCTATCGTTTCCATTTCAATTTGAAAGTCGCGATTGCGCGGATCAACGTAATCAAAAATCTTTTCGCCGCTCGCGCGCGCATCGAGTACGGAGCGCGTATACAACGGTTCAGGCACGCGCAGAATTTGTGAATCAATCGAAATTTTCAAACGTAAATCGTAGAATGCGCCGAATTTTAATTCGTTAGAAATTACGCCGTGTTTCGCAGAGGCATTTTGAATAGCTTCACGCGAAAGCAATATCACAGAGCCGAAATCAAAATTATCGCGAATCGAACCGAGCTGGTAATCCATCAACGGATGATCAGAAATTTCACCATTTTCATTGCTCTCACGAAAGTCCGCGTAGACGAATCCGGCGCGCGTGGCTTCAGCAATTTGCACCATTCGTTCTAAGGTTCGTGCGCCTAAATCAATGCGGCTGCCGGACAATGTCACCAATAAAAAATCAGCCGTGATGGCGTGTAATAATTCATTCAAAGTTGCACCTGCAATGCTGGCAGGAATTTCTACGGATTGAATTTTTGGATGCGAAGAATTTGTAATTGTGCTCATAAATTTTTAGTAGGAAGAAAATATTTCCATTCGTCTGATTCGGCTGCGTTTTTGATGCAGACATTCCGTTCTTCAAGGAATCTTTTTAAATAATTTGTCAAAAAAAGTGATTCGGCAATTGTGCCCAGAAACCCCAGCGGAGCATTGAAATCAAAGACATCAATCATCTTCGTAGCTTCGCCCTGACTTTCAAAAAAATGGTCGTGATCAATTCGCTTGAAGGCTCCGCGCACCATCGAATCTCTGAAATGGCGCGGACGATCATACGCCGTAATGCGCGAAGTCAGATGTTGCCACACGCCAAAATGTTTGGCTTTCCAGGTGACCTCTTCGCCGTAATTGATGAGGCCGTGCGTAATTCCCGCAACAGCTTTTTCTCCGGTCTGCGAAGTTGAGGTCATGTGCAGATCAAGGTTTCGGGAAAGATCAAAGCATCTTTCAATGGGCGCATGAATAATGGTTGTGAGTTCAATGATCGGCATTAGGGGCGTGGTAAAAATTCGTTTGGTCTCGTCACAATGAATCCAGGCATTGTATTCATTTTTACAAATTCTGCCAGTTCCTGTTCGACGACTCCGCCTTTGCTTTTAGCGGAATGTCGCATGACAAGTTTGCCGTCCACCCAAAACAGGATGCCCACATGAAAGGTGTCCAGACCTTTGCGCGTCGAAGCGAAATAGATCAAATCGCCGTCGCGAAAATTCTTAGTAACTTTGTTGAGTTTTCGTTTAGGGAAATAGCGAAAAGTGATCGTGCGCGATTTGAAGCATTTCAGGAAATTGATTTCTTTGGTACGGCTCAAGGTGTCTTCGCCGCGAGTGAGGTCTTTGAAGTCTCCGCGCTTGACGTGATATTTACTCCAATCGGTCGTGTAATGCAGCCGATCTTCCCATTTGACGTGGCCGTTACGATAACGAATTTCGCGCAAGACATCAGTCACTTCGTCAACATTTTTTGCCCACACCAGAGCCAGGCAAGTTTCCAGATAAGTCACACAATCAAAGGCATCATAGGTCGCAGTAAATTGTTCAGGGATTTCATCTGATCCGATCAGCGGCCAGATGACGTATGGCTTTCCAATGAATTGCTCCGTAATCCAACGCAGCTTTTCACTAATTGTATTGAACTTCGAAGCTCCTTTGAGCAAGCGGCGAGTAATTTGAGGATTGAGTTTTTTAGGACGGATGGTCACGAATTGAAATTTCCAGAATGATCAATCTTAGCGTTCTCACGTAAACGCCAAGTATGCCTTAATTAACCACGGAAAATAAACCCAAAAAGCAGGAAAAACTGAAGAATAGAAAGTCAGCCTTGACACTGAAGCGGTAAATAACTATTCTTACCGCTTGTTTTTTTGACGATTTTCATGGAGATTCCGATATTATGTCCACCTACTTTCCCAGCGGCAAGGGATTAGAAAACAGCCGAAAATGGTACATCATTGACGCGGACGGCGCGACGGTTGGTCGCTTGGCCTCTAAAGTCGCTAATATTTTGATGGGCAAGAACAAGCCTACCTATACTACATTTCTTGATACAGGTGATCACGTTGTGATTATCAATGCCTCGAAGGTGGTGTTCACCGGCAATAAATTAAACGCCAAAGTTTATTATCATCATACTGGTTACCCTGGCGGAATTCGTTCCATCGGCGCGAAAGATCAGTTAGCGAGACATCCTGAGCGCGTGCTTGAAAGCGCGATCAAAGGAATGTTGCCGAAGACCAAAATGGGTCGTCAGATGATCAGTAAGTTAAAGCTTTATGCCGGAGCTGAGCATCCGCACGGAGCACAGCAACCTGAAGCAATTAGCGCATAGCATTGCATCGTCAGTTAGCATCGAGTCGAATTTCTTCGCTCGACGCATCTTAAGGAGCAAACGTGGCAGATATTCAGTATTACGGAACCGGACGACGCAAAAGCGCAACCGCGCGGGTTTACCTGCGTCCCGGCAAAGGCGACATCAAAGTTAATAAGCGAGAGATCGAAACGTATTTTCCTAACGAAACGTTACGAATGATCATTCGTCAGCCATTACAATTGACCGACACCGTAGCGAAATTCGACGTGTTGGTGAACGTTGATGGCGGTGGAGTTTCAGGGCAGGCCGGTGCCGTTCGACACGGTATTGCTCGTGCTTTGTTGGAATTCAACAGCGAATTGCGCAAGAAGCTCAAACGGGCAGGACTTTTGACTCGTGATCCACGCATGAAAGAGCGTAAGAAGTACGGTCAAAAGGGCGCGCGCAAACGCTTCCAGTTCTCGAAACGATAATTATTCGGTGGTCGGTGCCTGGTGGTCAGTGGTCGGTAAGAAGTTTTTCTTTCCCGACCACCGATCACTGACCACCGATCACCTCTATCCCATCACCATTTTCTTTTGGTTGCTCTTTCAGGGCGCGAAAGTGGTGAGTACAAAAACCATTAAGGAGATTCAAATTGGCTACTGTAACCATGAAAGAATTGCTTGAAGCGGGAGTTCACTTCGGGCATCAGGTACGACGTTGGAATCCGAAGATGAAGGAATATATCTTCGGCGAACGTAACGGCATTTATATTATTGATTTGCAAAAAACACAGCGCATGTTCAAAGAAGCGCTGAAGTATGTGACAGATCGCGCCAGCGAAGGCAGCGACAAAATTTTCCTGTTCGTGGGAACCAAACGACAGGCGCAGGACGCTATCAAAGAAGAAGCGATGCGCTGCAATCAGTATTATATCAATCAGCGTTGGCTGGGTGGTTTGTTGACGAATTTCCAAACCATTCAAAAATCCATCAAACGCTATAAAGACATTGAAGCGATGCAGGCTGACGGACGCATCGAAGCGTACGCGAAGAAAGAACGTCTGGAAATTGAACGTGAACGTTTAGCGTTAGAGCGTAACTTGTCAGGTATCAAGGATATGCGTCGTTTGCCCGATGCCATTTTCATCATTGATACCAACAAAGAAGAAATTGCAGTGAAAGAAGCGAATCGTTTGAATATCCCGGTCGTGGCGGTAGTTGACACCAACTGTAGCCCCGAAGGAATTACCCAAATTATTCCAGGCAACGATGACGCCTTGCGCGCCGTTCGATTATTTGCGGCGAGAATCGCCGACGCGGTGCTTGAAGGTCAAGCCGTCGCGCAAGCGAATGAAGAAGAACGAGCCGCCGAACGTGCAGCTTCAGGAATTACCGAAGTCGCTCCTCGCGGAGATCGCGGACAACAGCGCGGTGAAAGGGGTGGAGAACGCGGTCGTGGAGATCGTGGTGGTGAACGTCGTCCTCGTGCTGGTGGCGGCGGTGGCAATGATCGCGGCGGCGCTGGAGATCGTCCTCGCAGCCGATCAGGCGGCCCACGGACTCCCAGAGTTGAGGGCGCGGCGGCGGCAGCTCCTGCTGGTGCGGCACCCGCTGAAGTTGTTGAAGCTCCGGTTGCAGTCGAAGCACCAGCTGTCGTGACAGCTCCGGTTGTCGAAGCAACTCCGGCTCCGGTTGAAGTCGTGACTGAAACAGCAGCCGCACCCGCGGTTGAAACTGCTCCAGTCGAAACTGCCGCAGCGGCAGCACCGGAAACGCCCGATACGAGCGCCGTCTAATAAGAAACTTGGACAAGATTCAAATGGCGTAGCCCGTGCGAGACATTGGCTACGCCGTTTTTATAAATTGGCATTGATCATACAAAATCAATCGTACTTTGGAGGAATACATGGAAATCACAGCTCAAATGGTCAAAGCTCTGCGCGATAAAACTAACGCAGGGATGGCGGATTGCAAAAAAGCTCTGGTCGAAGCCGACGGCGATGAAGCGAAAGCCGTAGACTTATTACGCACCAAAGGTCTGGCACAAGCCGCTAAACGTGAAGGACGCATCGCCGCTGAAGGCGTCGTTGGAACCTACATTCACATGGGCGGTAAAGTCGGCGTCCTGGTTGAAGTCAACTGCGAAACTGATTTCGTGGCGCGGACAGAATCTTTCCAGGCGTTCGTGAAAGACGTCGCGATGCATATCTGCGCTTCAGAACCGCGCTTCATTTCAAAAGATGAAGTTCCGTCTGACCAGGTCGAGAAAGAAAAAGAAATCGCGCACGGACAAGCCATGGCTGATCCGAAAAATGCCAGCAAGCCAGCCAACATCATTGAGAAAATGGTCGAAGGTCGCTTGGCAAAATTCTTTGCGGAAACAGTTCTGCTGGAACAACCTTTCGTTAAAGATCAAGCGCTGACGGTTGGTGAATTAGCTGCTAAAGTTTCTGCCGAAACCGGAGAAAAAGTTAGCATTCGCCGCTTCACTCGCTACAAAATGGGCGAAGGTTTAGAGAAGCGTTCTGAAGATTTTGCAGCCGAAGTCGCTGCCGCAATCCAACAATAATAATTAGGTGTCAGATGGCGGATGTTAGGAATATATCTGCCAGCTGACATCTAACATCCAGTACCTGTTTTCGACACCTATTCCTATGCCTAAATCCAAACTGCTTTACAAGCGAGTTCTTTTGAAAATCAGCGGGGAAGCTTTAATGGGTGATGTCGGTTTTGGCATTGACCCGAAAGTTATCACGCGTGTCGCCAATGAAGTCATGGATGTCTTCAATCTGGGCGTTGAAATCGCGCTTGTGGTCGGCGGTGGAAATATCTTTCGCGGAATGAAAGCCAGCGCGGCGGGAATGGATCGCGCCGCTGGTGATTACATGGGGATGCTGGCGACCGTCATGAATGCCATCGCCTTGCAGGACGGACTTGAAAAAGCCGGAGGTTTCACGCGTGTGATGTCGGCGATTGAAATGCGTGAAGTCGCAGAGCCATTTATCCGCCGCCGTGCCGTCCGCCATTTGGAAAAACGTCGCATCGTAATTTTTGCGGCTGGCACAGGGAATCCGTATTTCACGACAGATTCCGCAGCGGCCTTACGTGCGCTGGAAATCAAAGCCGACGTGATTATGAAGGCTACCGGTGTGAGCGGGATTTATACAGCTGATCCGCGCAAAGACCCGAAAGCGGTCAAGATCGAAGAGCTAAGTTATATGCGGGTTCTGCGCGATGAGCTGGCCGTGATGGATGCCTCTGCAATTTCACTTTGCAAAGATAATGGATTGCCAATTATAGTGTTTGATATGAACACGCCGGGCAACATTAAGCGCGTCGTTCTAGGTGAAAAAATAGGTTCGCTCGTTCATCATATGGATGATAAGCCAAAGAAGAAATTAGCAAAAAAGTAGCGTAACCTTTCCAGGTTGCGTTGCTCACATCACTCAAGACTTAACGAAAAAAGCTATAAATTAGAGGGTAATCAATATGATCAAAGAAATTACCAACGAAACAAAATCGAGAATGGATCAAACCGTCGAAGATTTTCGGCGCAAATTATCCAGTGTCCGCACCGGACGCGCTTCGACCGCTCTGCTGGATGGCATTACGGTTGATTATTACGGTTCGCAGATGCCGCTAAATCAGGTGGCGACACTGAATGCGCCTGAAGCCGCTCTGATCACGATTCAACCGTTTGATGCGACACTGATTCCGGCGATTGAAAAAGCGATTCGCGCTTCTGAGCTGAATCTGAATCCTGGCAATGACGGAAAATTAATTCGCGTTCCGATTCCGCCTCTCACCGAAGAACGGCGCAAGCAAATGGCGAAAATGGTTGGCGAAATGTCGGAAGAGCATAAAACCGCCGTCCGCAATATCCGCCGCGATTCCAACGACAAGCTGAAGAAAGCCTTGAAGGATAAGCTGATTTCTGAAGATGAAGAAAAGAGCGGCTTGGATGAAATCCAGAAAATCACCGACGCTCACGTCGCCAAAGTCACCGAGCAAACCAAAATCAAAGAAGATGAAATTATGAAAGTCTGATTTTAGATATTGGATGCTACATGCCAGATGTTAGATTTTGCAATGCGGATTGTCTAAACAAGGCAATCCGCATTGCCACTTTTAGAGCGTTTTGTTAGCATTTGCGGCGTTGACAAAAAAATTGCTGCCAACCTTGAGCGGGAGTAATTCAGTGGTAGAATGCCAGCTTCCCAAGCTGGACGTCGCGGGTTCGAGTCCCGTCTCCCGCTCCAAAAATCCCCCCTACTACAGCTTTTCGCTTCACTACGTTACAATTCAAACGTGGAAAATTTACTTGGAAAATCTGAAGCAGAGTTAATCGAATTTGCTGCCTCATTAGGCGAAAAACCGTATCGCGGCAAACAGCTTTATTTATCAATGTACGCTCGCCGAATTCTTGATGTTGAACAAATTACCGAGTTCTCGAAACCTCTCCGCGAAAAAGTCAGCGCACACGCCACATTCACTGAAACCACCATTGCGAATGTTTTTAATTCATCCGATGGCACGCGCCGTTATTTGCTAAAACTCGGCGACGGCAAAGAAGTCGAAGCCGTTTTCATTCCCGAAGAAAATCGCAACACTATTTGCATCAGCTGTCAGGTCGGATGCGCTGTCGGTTGTACATTTTGCATGACCGCGCAGCTCGGCATCAAGCGCAATATGACTGCCGGAGAAATTGTTTCGCAAGTCGTGCTTGTACTGAATGAAGTTTACGGCGCAGGCGAAAAACCTCCGCATCGCACCAACCTCGTATTCATGGGGATGGGCGAGAGTTTTTTGAATTACGACGAAGTGATGAAATCTATTCGCTTGCTCAGTGATGAAAAGGGCTTGAACATTCACCCGAAGCGCATCACGGTTTCAACGTCAGGCATCATTCCAAAAATTAACGAATTCGCGCAGGAAGAAATCAGGCCGCGCTTAGCCGTATCGCTGTCGGGAACGACCGACGAACAACGTACAAAATTGATTCCACTCAATAAACGTTATGGTCTGGATGAACTAATGACCGCGCTGCAAAATTACACGCTCGGACGGCGCGAGAAAGTTACGTTTGAATACGTGATGCTGGACGGCGTCAACGACACCAACGAAGACGCGCATCGGCTGGTAAAATTGATCCATCGCTACAGCCTGCACGCGATGGTGAATTTGATCCCGCACAATCCCGCGCCAGAAATTCCATATAATGCGACTCCGATGGAACAGATTTTGCGCTTTCAAAATATCCTTGTAGAAAATAACGTTACGACTTTTATTCGTACGCCGCGCGGACAAGATATTTCAGCGGCGTGCGGACAATTAGCCGCTCGTACTTCCTAATCAGATTGGAGTTTTTCAATGTCAGTCATCACACAAACCAATCTCAATACAATAGCGCAACCACTAATGACGCTTCGCAATATTACGTGGCAAACATACGAAAATTTGTTAGCGGATTTGGATGAGCAAAGCGGAGTTCATTTAACTTACGATCAAGGAGTGCTGGAAATCATGACGTTGACCCCCGAACACGAATCTATCAATCGTTACCTTTCCAGCCTGATTGATTTACTGGTTGATGAATTAGGGAAAGATGTGCACCCTGTCGGCTCTGCCACATTTAAGCGTGCAGATGTTGAGCGTGGTTTTGAACCGGATTCATCTTTTTATTTTTCGCAAGCGACCCAAATGCGCGGGAAAAAACGGATTGACTTACGTGTTGATCCTGCCCCGGAATTGGTGATCGAAATTGATATTTCGCACGGCTCATTAGATAAACTTTCGATCTTCGCGCAATTTGGTATCACCGAAATCTGGCGCTATGACGGAGCCAAAATTCATATTTATCATTTGGTTGACGAAGCGTATGAGGAAAACTCACAGAGCAACATTTTTCCAAAATTAACTGACAAGAAAATCGAAAAATTCCTCACCAATAGCCAAACAATGACTCGGCAGGAATTGAAACAATGGCTCCAGCAAAACCTTATTGCTTAAGAAGAAAGTAGGTATTATGCAATTTCAATTTCTTCAAAATCTACCCGCTGGTAGCACGTTAATTTGTCGCGATGTGAGTTGGGATGAGTACGAAAATCTCTTAACCGAAGTGGGTGATGATAGTCATACGCGAATTAGTTATAACAACGGAAAGCTGGAAATTATGTCTCCTTCGAGAATGCATGAATTGTATAAAGGTTTGATTAGTCGTCTGGTTGATGTCTTAACGGAAGAGCTGAATTTAGAATATGTCAGCTTTGGTGCGATGACCTGGCGGCGTCAGCAAAAGGCGAAAGGCACTGAGGCGGATGAGTGTTTTTATATTCAGAATTTCTTACGTGTTGCCGACAAAAAAGAAATTAATCTTGAAATTGATCCGCCGCCTGATTTAGTCATTGAAGTAGACATTTATCACGATTCCAGCAGCAAATTTTCAATCTATGCTGCCCTCGGCGTTTCAGAAATTTGGCAACACGATGGCAGCGAAATTCGTTTTTTTCATTTGATCGAAAATGAATATCAAGAGGTTTCTCATAGTGTGTGTTTTCCATTTCTGAGTTCACAAATCGTCACTCAATTTCTTACTCCTGTTGAAGGTAAAGGCACGAACGCCATCAAGCGCGATTTTCGCGCGTGGGTACAAGCAAATAAATAATATGCCTGATTATATTGTTATCGGTTCTGGTGTAGCAGGCTTGCGAGCGGCTGCTGAATTAGCTAAAAACGGAACTGTCATCGTCCTTACAAAAGAACGCCTCGACGAATCCAACACGGAATACGCACAAGGTGGCGTCGCGGTAGTCCTTTCCGACGACGACGAAGTGAAGCTTCATTACGAAGACACGCTCATCGCGGGTGCTGGACTGTGCGATGAAAAAGCCGTACACGTTCTCGTCGAAGAAGGTCCAAAATACATCACCGAATTGATCGAGTTTGGCGCGCAATTTGACAAGGAAGGCGACGAGCTTTCCTTCACGCAGGAAGCCGCCCATTCGCGCCGTCGCATCATCCACGCGAAAGGCGATTCCACCGGACGCGAATTCGTCCGCGCTCTGATCGCTCACACCAAGAAAAATCCGAACATTGAATTGCAGGCACACGCGGCGACGATTGATTTGATTGTCGAAGACGGGCGCTGTGTCGGCGTGCGCTACATTCATCCCAACGAAAGCCTCCTGTGCGAAATGCGGGCACGTGCCGTAGTCCTCGCGACTGGCGGCGCAGGTCAATTATTTTCGCAAACTACCAACCCCAGCGTAGCCACGGGCGACGGAATGGCGATGGCTTACGCGGCGGGCGCGATGATGTGCGATTTAGAATTCGTGCAATTTCATCCGACGGCGTTGGCGTTGCCGGATGCACCCAGATTTTTGCTCAGCGAAGCCCTGCGCGGCGAGGGCGCAATCCTCCGCAATCACGACGGCAAAGCCTTCGCTATCAATTACGACGAACGCGCCGAACTCGCGCCCCGTGACATCGTAGCCCGCGCCATCGTAGCCGAAATGGAACGCACGCACACACGTTGGATGTACCTTGATTTGACGCACCTGAAAGCGACCTTTGTGCGCGAACGCTTCCCGAAAATTTTCGAGACGTGTCTGCGCTACGGACTGGATATGACAAAGGATCAATTGCCCGTCAGCCCCGCCGTACATTACGTGATGGGCGGCGTACGCAGCGACACGCACGGACGCACTACGTTGCCGGGCTTGTACGGCGCAGGCGAAGTGACCTGCACCGGAGTCCACGGCGCAAATCGTCTGGCGAGCAATTCGTTGCTCGAAGGCTTAGTCTTCGGCGCACGTGCCGGAGCCGCCGCACTCGAAGATAATTTCCCCTTGTCCGACAAAGCCGAACCTGAACAACTGGATTTTGATCTGTCGAAATGGCGACTTGACCCGCGCACCAAAAGCCGCGTGCAGGAATTGATGTGGAAGAAAGTCGGCCTCATCCGCCGCGCCGCAGATTTGAAATCCGCCATCACCGAATGCGAAGCGTTGCTCGAAGAAAATGTGAATCAACGCACCAAAAATTTCGTTACGCTGGCGAAGCTGATGGCGGAGGCGGCACTGTGGCGCGAAGAAAGTCGTGGCGGCCATTACCGCGAAGATTTCCCGCACCGCGACGATGCCAAATGGGATACACATTCTGCCCAAGCGTTAGGCAATGAAATTTCCGCCGTAGAAAAAATCAACGAAGAATAATCAGTCCCACCTGCCGTAGCCGATAGGGCGAAGCTAATAAAAAAAGTGTATCGTAAACGTCCCGTTTGCGATTCCGAATGAACAACAAACGGGACGTTTGTTGTTCGCTGCGCGCCGCCGATTTGAAATCAGCCATCACCGAATGCGAAGCGTTGTTAGAAGAAAATGTGAATCAACGAACCAAAATTTCGTAACATTAGTAAAACTTATGGCGGAGGCTGCACTGTGGAGAGAAGAAAGTCGCGGCGGTCATTACCGCAAAGATTTTTCGCACCGAGATGATGTGCAATGGAACGTGCATTCAACGCAGAAAATCGGAAACAGTTGTCTTGGCATTGTCAAAATTAGCTAAAACGATTGATTGGTAGGATATAATTAGTCTGTGAGTTTGATATTAAGTTGAATAAGAAAAAAACTGAACCCTGATTGCTTGTCATTCTCTGAATTGAAAGAGTACTATCCCTTCTCATATTCCTATGTCTTAAATGGGAAAAACGAAAACACCCTCGAACGGTAAACCAGAAAAAAACTGCAATGCTTACAAGTGATATTTACACTAACTCTTTGGCTCGTTTCTACACTGAACAGGACGTGAGTGGTTTGCTCATTTCAAACCTACGTCCTAAAAAGCCGCAGACGATTCTTGATCTAGGTTGCGGAGAAGGTGCGCTAGCAATCCCAGCGATTCAACGCTGGAGTGATGCGAAGCTTTATACTGTAGACATCGATTCTCAAATTAAATCTGGATTGATCCCACGTAATAAGCAAAGACATGTCCATATTACTGCTGATGTTCTGGATCCTAATTTCCATAAGAAATTAGGTATCCGCAGGGGCAGTATTGATGTTGCCGTTTGCAATCCGCCATACATTAAAGTCCGCTGGAGGAAATACTACCAATCTCTACTAGAGGAAGTTGGAATTAGGAATTTTGAAGCCACAACCGAGCTTTGTGCAGATCTAATTTTTTTGGCTCAAAACCTGCGATTTCTTAGGGAGGGAGGAGTTGCAGGCTTGATCGTTCCAGATGGAATCATCACAGGGGAAAGATCAAAAAGAATTAGGGAGGCATTACTCTTACACTATACGATTGAGAGGGTTATTCAGTTACCTCGCCATGCCTTTCTTAAAACAGAAGCCCAAACGCACATTTTAGTAATCAGTAAACGTAAAGGTTCATCAAAAAGAATCAGAGTTGATGAGTTACAAGATGATGGAGTTCTTAGCGAGCCTCTATATATTTCTCGGAAGGAAGGCATTGAGCGCTTAGATTACAGTTACCATAGAAATTCTTCAAAAGGTGATAAGTGTGCACCAAATAAGAAATATTTGGGTAATGTATTAGAATTTTTAAAGCGAGGGAATGTCGAAATGGCTAAAGCACAGAGTGAAGGCTTGCCCGTGTTCCATACAACTCATTTTAGTCGCTGCGGAGCAAATCATTTTCTTGATGTTCCAGCAGATTTACAAGTTACCACCTCCCTTAAATCAAAAGGATATTTCATCGCACAAGAAGGAGATATTCTGATAGGTCGGGTTGGCAGAAACTATGAACAACAAATATGTATGATTACAGGAGGAGAAGTTATCCTTACTGATTGTGTTTTCTGCCTACGAGTACTTCCCAATAAGAGGAGGCAGGTTTTTAAAGCATTAGTTTCTGATTACGGTAGAGCTTGGTTAAAGGGAGTAGGTCGAGGAGTAGGGGCACGTTATTTATCCGCACACACCCTTCTTGAATTTCCTCTATGAGAGATTGGGAGATGCGATAGTATTTATGAGTGAAAATGATAAAAAAAAAGAAGAGACGGTTGATCTCGAAAACGAGTTTGAACCTAGGGCTGACTATATCCCTGAGGGTGAACTGCGTGAAAATACTGCTGTAACTGATTTCTTTGAGGATGTCCAAAAAAAATTAATGAGGAGTGGAACTCATTTAATTGTCGGGCCACGGGGATGTGGAAAAACGCACATGATGCGCTATACATGGCTTTCTTGCTTAGAAAATCAAAGCTACCCCTTCTGTATATACGTAACCTTTAATCGCTACTATAGGCTTGAGCCACTTCTGAAATCCCGCTCCAATGCTATTGATCTTTTTCATGCCTGGGTGTTAGCGCGCATCCTTATGGGACTCTTTGCAACAGTTGAGGAAATTGATCGTCAAGATTCAAAAGTTAAGCAATCATCCTTTCTTGATAAGTCGTTGTTTAATAAGGAGGCAATTGGCTTCGGGGAGAACGAGTTAATATTATTGGTTGGAAAGCTCGAGCGAAATTTTGCCCTTTCAGAATCTGAGAACGAATTAGCCTCCTCGCTGACAATTGATGCAGTTAAGGACGTTATTCTCCGCCTAACCCAACTAGCTGGTCGTAAGAGGGCCGTTCTGCTTTTAGATGACGCAGCACTGACCCTGACTCCGGAATATCTCAAAGAGTTTTTTGATATTTTACGAGTAATAAAGTCTCCTTATTTAGCCCCGAAGGCGTCGGTTTATCCTGGTACTACGGATTACGGCCCCCGATTTCATCCAAAGCAAGAGGCTACTGAAATCCCGCTATGGTTAGATGTGGAAGATACTGATTATAGCAAGATTATGGGGAAAATTGCCGCTTGCCGGGTAGCAAATTTAGACACTATACCGCCTGATGTTGTTGAGTTATTTAAGTATGCAGCATTTGGTATTCCGCGCTCTTATTTGCAAATGCTCCATGATTATCAAGAAAAACCAAGATCAACTTCTCAACAAGCTTTTAATAAAATTATTCAAGATTTTATTGAAGGTAGGAGGGCAGAGTTTCAGTCACTAGCACTTAAAGTTCCCCGATTTGCTACATTGATTAAGAGCGGCGAAGATGTTTTTAGAAAAATGGTTGCTGAAATCAAAAAAGCCAATGATGAGCTGATAAATAAGGCGGTAGCTGGGGAAAAAGGTGAGATACAACTAAGAATAGGTATTGATAAGGAGACTATTATTACTTATGCCGAACGAATGTTCCGTTTATTGATTGAAGCAGGATTACTCTTTGAAAAATCTGAAGTTTCACATGGCACAGATCGTAAATATCGTCGTTATATCCCACACCTCGCTGCACTCCTACAGGTACGGGCATTTTCAGGCGCAAGCAGAGGGATGTCGCCTGGTCAAATAGTAGATATCCTGAAACAAACCGCAGCCAAACATCCTGTCCGCCGTTCATTGCAGAATCTAATGGGATCAACCGAGCTTAATAATCTTGGCTTTGATACTCCTCCATGCAACAGTTGTGGAACTAAACGGCTCCGGGACGATCAAAAATTTTGCCACGCTTGCGGTACTGAGTTAGTGGACTCATCAACCTATTCTCATTGCATGTCTATGTCACTTGATACGGTACCAAATATTACAGAGTATCAACGAAACCAAATTAAGAAGGACTTGCCAAATCTTAGAACCATTGGAGATATTCTTGTTTATCAGGATCCTGGATCTGAGCTGCGTCGAGCTTATGGAATTGGCCCAGTGAAAGCGACAAGAATATTGGAAAGTGTAACTCGATTTGTTGATGAATTTTTATATTAAATAGGCGGTGCTAGGATGAATAGTAATACTGACTACAGCCTTATTACTCCAGTTAGACCCTGCTCTTCATTGAATACGCAGACACTTTTTGACGATTCCTACGTTGAAGGAGATTTATCCCCAGTTGATCAATTTCTCAAGAATACCAAAGCTCTTAATATTTTAGCTGAGAACATGACGCCAGGAAATAGTCTGATCACATCATTGGTTTTCCTTGGCTATATGTCCGCCGTCGAGAGTTATGTTCGAACCCTCGCTCGCAAACTAATTTTCATTGACGAACATGCACAGCACCTAGTTGAAGAAAAAAGCATTTCTTTTGGAGCTGCCTGGCATCACAAGAGTGAGTATTTGTCTGAGGCTCTTTTCGAAAACATTTCTTTTTCCGGTACGAAGGCGCTCAAAGCTGTATTTATTGATTGTCTCGGAGTGGATATACAAACAAGGGAGATCAAGGCATTATTGGATCAATATGCGAACCTGTGCCAAGTTAGACATTGCTCTATCCACCGATTTGGGATGTTAGGTACCAACAGTGCGATAGCTTTAGGTCTCAATAGGCATACTCACCTTTTAGGGAAACCCGTTTTGATTGGCAAGGCCGAACTAGAGGTCATTGGAGAAATTTTGCTGGCGTTAGTAAAAACTCTCAATAATATTGCCTATGCTTCTGTGCTAGAACGGACAGCAAATCATACTAATACTAAATCTTATGGTGTTGAAACGACTTCACGTTATACGACCATATGGTGTTGGCACCGTTCAAGAGATAAAGGGCGTTTCACTAGATACTACAAATTGTTTTCGTCAAAACAAGACGCAACTCCTTCAAAGCCTCTTGAGGAAATGTACGAACTTTTTCGACAGAAGTATAAGCCAACCCCCTCTAAAAAAGTGAAAGTATCAACTCGGTAAAATCGGCAAAGCTTAGGATATTGACATCGAAAACCAACCCTTGAATTAACGGGGGATTACACGAGAAACCTTGCTGGAAATGACCACGGATAGCGAGCGTTTGATAAATGAGCCTATCAAATCCGCTCGTGCCAAAAAGCTGAGTAAGGCGTCAAAGCGCGTGCCGAAAATCACGACACTACATTTTGTAAGCTGGCGAAATAACAAAATTAATTGAGCGTCTCAATAATATGCTGCATCGGCAGAAAGAGCCGAGTCGTTTGCCCTTCCATTAAAATCTGAAACTCATTTTTCAAATAAAATTTTCTGGCATCGTCATTGATCGCGTCTACGACGATGGCATACGCGGCGCTCCGATCATTCACTTCCATACATCGTTTTAATGCATCGAAGAGAAGCAGCGATCCGAGACCTTTGCCTTGTGTAGTTTTATCTACGGCAAGTTTGCCGAGCAGGACGACACGAATCGCCATCGTTGGCGGAAGCTTGAATTTTTTGGGCTTCTTTCGCATCAGTGTGACCGCGTGTCGGTAGCCTGCGCATAAGCAAGGGCTGCTTCGGCAGTGTGCCCTTCAGCATTAACGAGCGCGTCGCCGAAGCAGCCCTCCCTCACGGTCGGGCTACTGTCACGGAACAGAAAAAGTGTACTGCAAACATCACGGAAAGATGTAATACGAGATCATATTGAACGTGACGAACAATTTGTCTGAGGCGTGCCACCATAAAGGACGGGGTGATTCGTGCTGAACCCGTCGTATACTCTTCCGCATAATGAGCGTGACTCATGGACAAAACCTGAAGTACGTCGCTGGCTCGGTGCGTGTATTGTCTCAACTACAAAACCACTGCCTCCGCTTTCATCGGGTCAGAGCGCGAAAGCACGAATCTTGTCCATGAGCCAAGCCCTCAGAGGTCGCTTAATTGCTCGGACGTCCAAAAGGTCCACGCCGCCCGCTACCAATGGGCGGACTACCTTGCCCCTCTTGCATCGCTTTGCGCAGTTCAGCCAATTTGGCTTTCTGCTCCGGCGTGAGCAATTGATAAATCGCGGATTCCGCCCTGGCCTGGATGATATGAATTTCGGTTTGCAGTTGTGTCATCTTGCTGGCCAGCGCACGCGCGGCGGCTTCGTCAAACGCCGGAGCTTCGATCAATTTTTGCATTTGTTCGGTGATCGGTTTGATCTGCTCGAAATACGGTTTAGACGCCGTCTGGGCTTGGTCGCGTAGGTTTTTGATCTGCATTTTTTGCGCATCGGTCAAACTCAGCAGACGCGCAAAGCGATCTTCCATATTGCCGCCGCTGGCAGGGCCGCCGGGGCCGCCTTGCCCTGGCCCACCGGGGCCACCTTGCCCGCCGCCTCTGACCCACGGTGGTTGGGCAACAGCAAAAACACAGCTACCAATGATGAGGGTTAAAGCAAGATTCAGGATCGCGGTTTTCAAGTTGGACATATTGATATTCATAGTCTCTCCTTCTGGTTCATAAAAATGATTGTGGTTGAGAGGACTGACGCGCGCTGCACATCAGTCCGTTTACTTTCGCAGGAAACTTTATCCACGCGGTCTGCCACCGCCACTGGGGCGACCGCCGCTGCCGGGACGTTGACCTGAGGTTGCGCCATCGGGGCGACCTTTGCCATCGGGACGACCCGTTCCACCCGGTCTTTGTGCCAGAGCGGCAAAGGACAGGCTGAAGGCTAACAAGATGGTCATAATTGTTGAGATTCGAAACTTCATAAAATTTTCTCCTTACTTGGTTACTGTGTTCTTACCTTAGTCGGTCGTTCCCGACGCCAATTAGTAAACCATAAAAAAAGTGGGTCGTGTGTAAACCTACGGTAAAGTGTGATGCACCTGTGTTGCCTCTGAGCAATCGTCACGACACGCCCTAAAATCAAGTGTTTCGTGCGTTTTTGCGCGAGTAAAGAGACGCTATAAAAAAGCGCGTTGCCAATGGCTTTGTAAAAATCCGGTAAACTTTACGGCGCAAAATACCGGTTTGCGCACGTCCGCTTTATACTCCTCACAGATGTTTTTGCGACGAATAAAACCTGATGTCATGACGCTGAGCTTTGGAGGGCTGATCCTGCTGTTGATTCTCGCAACGATCTTCATGCATCGCGCCATCAATCGCGCCAGCGCAGGTGAGCAGCGCGAAAAACATGAACAGCTTGAGGCCGCGTTGCAGAGCACGGTCAAAGATTTCGCCGCCGCGTTGCGCGATGTGCCAGATTTGAACGGCGAGGCGAAAGCGCCTACGCAATTGGAAGGCTGGGTCAGCGAACAATATCATCGCTGGCGCAGCAAAACAGCACAGCCGGAAATCATCCGCGCGGTCAGCATTGGCAAGCTTTCAACCAGCCATCAGGCGGAGTTTTCGCGCCTTGATAAAACGACCTTCATCAAAGCCGAATGGCCGGAAACATTGGCTGCGATGCGCGCGGACTTGCGCGCGCGCGCGCAAAACAAAGCGTTGCAACCGATGACGCCGGGAGCCGTCGCGCAATTCCAAACGCACAATCAACTCTTCATTGCGCTGCCGTTGACCATTAGTGTAAAGCCGTTGCCACCGCCCAAATTCGTGCCGCCCACACGGAAGTTTCAGCTTCCGCCCTTTCAGCCGCCGGGGCCACCACCAGAGGGCTTAGGTCGTCCTGGTGGGCCGCCACCGTTCGTGCGCCAGCGTTGGGAAGAGCAAAAAAAACAAATTGAAGAACGGCAGAAACAGATCGAAGCCGAAATGCAAAAAGAACGACAGGCTGCCGAACTCCGCATGCAGACGCTACGTGACGAACGCCCTGCGATGGAGCAATTGGCGGGGTATTGTTTTTTGGAATTGGACAGCGACGTTTTGCAAACGCAGTTCCTACCCAGCTTGGTCGCGCGACATTTCAAAGCGACAGAACTCGCGAATTATCACGTTACCGCACTGATTGAGCCGCAGCAACAAACGTTCTTTGCGACCGATACGAGCGCCTTGTTTGCGTCGTTTGATGCGCAGGAAACTCTCTTTCAAGGCGAAGCCAAATCCTGGCGCGGTAATGTTCCGCCCTCGTCCCACACGCTCGTCTTGCGCGCGCAACACAAAGCAGGTTCGTTGCAAGCTGTGATGAATCGCACACGTTGGCGTAATCTCGCGCTCGGCTACGGCGTATTGTTGTTACTGTTTGCAGCAGCTTCGGCGTTATTGATTGCCACACAACGCGCGCGCGCATTGGCGCAACGGCAAATGGAATTCGTGGCGAGCGTCACGCACGAGTTACGCACGCCACTGACCGCGATTCAAGCCGCCGGATTCAATTTATCCAGCGGGCGCGTGAATGAAGCCGAGCGCGTCAAGCAATACGGCACGATGATTCACACCGAAGGCCGTCGGTTGGCGGATTTGATTGACCAAGTGCTGAGTTATGCGCGCATCGAGTCGAGGGGGAAATCGGGCGAGTACTCGTACAACTTTCAGCCGCTCGAAGTAAGCAAACTCATCAAACAGGCGCTCGGCGAATACGAATCCGCCTTTGCCGATTGGCACATCGAAACAAACATCGCAGCCGATTTGCCCTCCGTCAAAGCTGATGCGAATGTATTGGGCAACGCACTCAAGAACTTGCTGCAAAATGCGCTGAAATACGCCGAGCAAGGCAAATGGCTGCGTATTGAAGCGGCGCGCGTGAACAACGAAGTGCAAATCACCGTCGCCGATCAAGGCCCCGGCATTGATCGCCGCGACCTGCCACACATCTTCGCGCCGTTTTTTCGCGCCCAAAAAATGGTGGCGTCCGCTGTGCCGGGCACAGGCTTGGGGCTGAGCTTAGTCCACGAGTACATGAAAGCGCATCACGGTCGCGTCACGGTGGATTCTGCTATCGGCAAAGGCGCGGCGTTCACGTTGCACTTGCCCATCAACACTACAAACAGAAAGCTTGCATGAACACAAAACGCCGAATTTTATTGGTCGAAGATGAACCGAGCCTCGTGATGACGCTGAGTGATTTGCTCGCTAGCGAGGGCCATCGCGTGCAGGCGATTTCCGACGGGCAGGAAGGTTTTGAGACGGCGTGTCGGCAGGATTTCGACCTGCTGATTCTAGATGTGATGTTGCCGAACAAAAACGGCTTCGATATTTGCCGCGAGTTACGCGGGCGCGGCATCCAAACGCCCATTCTGATGCTAACAGCGCGCGGACAGGTGATTGACAAAGTGCTCGGACTCAAGCTCGGTGCCGATGATTATTTAACGAAGCCGTTTGACGCGATGGAACTGCTCGCCCGCGTCGAAGCATTGTTGCGCCGCGCGCCTGCAAACACTGCAATCAAATTGCCGGACACGTTTCGCTTCGGTTCGGTGCAAGTTGATTTCCGTCGGACACAGGTCAAACGTAACGGGCATTTGGTTGATCTGTCCGCGCGCGAATTTGAACTGCTGCGGTATTTCATTCAGCAACGCGATGTCACGTTGTCGCGGCAACAATTGTTGCGCGATGTGTGGGGCTACGACGAAGAGGCGCTGACGCGCACGATTGATGTTCATGTTGGTGCGCTCCGGCAAAAGCTCGAAGACGATGCGCAGCAGCCGCGTTATTTCTTGACGGTGCGCGGCTTCGGTTACAAGTTTGTCGAGTCTTGAAGGGGTGTTATACAAAAGTTATAGGAGCGAGGGAGGCGAGAAATATGCAAAAAAACTTAACGGCAATTGGTAACAGCTTGGGGATCGTCATTGAAAAACCAATTCTTGATTTGCTGGAGATTACGCGCGAAACCTTAGTGGAAATGACTACGGATGGCGAGCGTTTGATTATTGCGCCGATCAAATCTGCAGGTGCCAAAAAGCTGAGCGCGGCGTCAAAGCGCGTGCTGAAAAATCACAATACTACTTTTGGGAAACTGGCGAACTAACAAAATTTGAAAATTAAATCCGGTGCTACGCTGAAGGCGCAGTCAGATGGTAGCCAGTGGCAAAACCGTTGCAAACGGTCGCCGCCTCTGGTTAGTACGTTAAGCCATTGCGTGTCCTGAAGGGACGCGAAGAAATATTTCCAGAGCGAAGTTTACAAAAATTCTGCCGCCCCCGCTGGGGCTTGGGGATTCGGTGTTATCACTACCAGGGGTTGCGCGAAGACGCTTACCCCTGGCTACCTGCTTGATGCCCCTACGCGGTGCCTGACAATTGCCGGAGTTAATTTTTGAGACCACCCGACACCATTAACTTTGTGGCTTTCATCCACACAAACCAACTTTTCATGTGACGTGGATTCCCATCCATAAAATCCTTCGGTAGCACATTCGGAATCGCAAACGAGCCGTTTACGATACACTTTAACTTAATTCTGCTACTGCTTCTCACACCTGCCACACAACAGAATTTAAGCCCAAGTTAAGTATGATTTTAGATTTACTTAACACTGAATTGTTAGCCTGCCTCACTAAATTTACCAAATAAATTATTGCCAGTAATTGAACTACCAAAGTTTAAGGAGTCCTGTTATGTCCATGTGCTTTGCCCGTATTTCGTTTCGTCAGATTTTTCTCAACATTTTTTTCATTGGTGTTTTCTTGATTAGCGCGATGGCGCAATCTGAATCCGGCAGTTCGGCTGTGGAAGGCTTGATTGTGGATTCCAATACACAGGTAATTCCTGGCGCAACAGTGACTGTTCGCAATCTTGAAACAGGCTACCTGAGAAATCTCGTGACGGACGAGCGCGGGCGATTTGTGGCCAGTGTGATGCCGGTGGGAAAGTATTCAGTCGAAATCAAAGCCGTCGGATTTAGTCCGGCGCGGCGCGAAAATGTTCAGCTTTCCGTGGGGAATACGGAAGCCGTAAACTTTGCTTTGCAGGTCAGCGGAGTGGCAGAAACAATCACAGTCACAGCGGACAATGTGCAGCTGGATTCTGAAGAAGGAGCGTCCGGGACGACGGTTGAGCAACGATCCGTAAAGGATTTGCCGATCCGCGGACGCAATTTTACAGACTTCGTGCAAATGACTCCCGGCGTGATGCAGGAATCAGATCGCAAAGGTTTGGTCATCGCCGGACAACGTTCGATCAATTCCAACGTGGCTTTGGACGGTGCGGATTTCAACGACGCTTTGCAGGGCAATCAGCGCGGCGGAAACGATGCGATTTTTTCTTTTCCGCAAACGGCAATTCGTGAATTTCAGGTGGTACGTTCAGGAGCTTCGGCTGAGGTTGGACGCACGGGCGCGGGCTTTGTGAATGCGGTTACTAAATCCGGTACGAACGAATTTCATGGCGAAGGATTGTATTTCAATCGCAATCGCAAATTGACTTCGGATGATGCGTTTGGCAATAAAGGCAACAATCAACAAAATCAATTTGGCGGTTCATTCGGCGGACGCTTGAAAAGAGATCGTGCTTTCTTTTTTGTTGGCGCGGAACAGAATTTTTTGCGGATTCCATATTTCGTGAAATTCGCTACCCCTGCTGCGGGATTGACGCCTCCTGCCGCCGTCAGCAATTTGCAGGGAGAGCACAACAGTACGAATAATCCGACGGCAGTTTTTGCGCGGACAGATTTTATTTTGTCAAAGGAAAATACGTTGAATGTGCAGTACACATTCTCCAGATTTCAAGGTGAAAATTTTGGAGCATTGGCGGACGGAACGATACTCACCGACAATTTTTCAGCGACAAATTATAATGCGGACAATGCTAGTCACGGAGTCAAGATAGGGCTGGTGTCAGCCTTCAATGCACGCGTCATCAATGAGTTTCGTGCACAGGTCGCCTCTGATAACCGGGGTGAAAATCCAAATGCCATCGGTCCTGAAATTCGCGTAGATAATTACGGCAGATTCGGAAATTCCAGCAGCCGTCCGCGTCGCTTTGAAACTACGCGTTATCAACTTTCAGACAATCTTTCTTACAGCGCGGGCGAACATCGTTTACGCTTCGGGACGGATTTCAATCTCAATTCATTTGCGGCGCAGCGGCAATCAGATTTTTTAGGAACGTGGCGTTTCAGCAGTCTGGCGGATTATTTGAATGGCATTCCGCGCCGTTTGACGCAAACCGTTGTCACGATTCCTGACCTGATCGTAGCGCGGGGCGATCAATCAGAATTCGCTTTGTTTGTGCAGGATCGGGTGAAGCTTGGCAGGTCGTTGACGTTGACAGCCGGATTACGCTGGGAAGGTCAATGGAATCCGCAACCGACGCGTCCGAACAATGCGTTGCCGCAAACGACATTTATTCCGAATGATTTAAAAATGTGGCAGCCTCGTCTGGGCTTAACGTGGGATGTGAGCGGACGTGGAAAAACAATTGTGCGATTATCCGGCGGAATTTTTGCTTCGCGCACACCATCAGTTTTGTTTTTGCGCGTGTTTACGAATAACGATTTGGTGACGAAAGATTACAGTTTTGATGAACGCACTGGAGCTTGCCGGACGGCGACAGGCGCGGCGATTCCAACGAATTGTGCTTTTCGCGGGACAGGGGCGATTTTGAATTTCCCGAATGTTTTGACGGCAGTTCCAACCTTGCCCGGTGGCATCACTAATCGTGTCTTCACGCGCGTGTTTGGCTTCCAACCGGACTTTCAGAATCCACGCACATTTCAGACTTCGGCGACAGTAGATCAAGTCCTTGGCGGCGGATTGAATTTGTCTGTGGGATACGTGCATAGCTCCGCCTGGGATTTGCAACGTCGCGTAGATCGCAATCTCGCTGCGCCGGTTTTTGATGCGGCGACAAACTATCCACGCTTTCCCAATGCGCGTCCAAATCCGACGATTGGTATTTTTTCAATTAACGAATCAACTGCGCATTCAAGCTATGATGCGTTGGTTGTCAATCTGCAAAGACGCTTTTCCAAGCGGTATCAATTCGGTGTGAATTACACGTTTTCCGATAACCGTGACGATGATTCCAACGAACGCAATTTCTCACGCGAGACGACACTAAATCCCTTCGATCTCAAAGCTGAAGCTGGACCTTCCAAGCAGGACATTCGCCACAATTTCAATTTCAATAGTGTCGTTGATTTAGGGAAGGGATTCACGATAAGCGCAATTTTACTGTCGCGTTCCGGGCTGCCTTACACCGCAGTCGCAGGCGACGATATTCAAGGCGACGGGAATGCTGATAATGATCGCGCTGTGATTGACGGGCGTGTGGTTGGACGGAATACTTTCCGGCAACCAAATTTTTTCAATTTGGATTTGCGCTTGCTCAAAGAATTCAATTTCGGAGAATCAACCCGATTAGCATTTACGGCAGAATTTTTTAACGTGACACGTGCAGCGAATAAAAACTTCGGCGTGGACGGAATTAGCGTCTATGGAAATACGGGTAATAGCCTGCCAGTGCTCGCAGCTCCGACGAGCTTCCCATTCCCCAATCAACCTTACTCTGCGCCATCATCATCACGTTTTGGTGGCCCACGTCAGTTGCAATTAGGTATGCGATTGGTATTCTAAGCGAGACACATCCCTAAACTTATAATTGCGACGGTGCTATTAGTATCGTCGCAATTTTTATTTGCCTATCTGGTGCTTTACGCCTAAAGACGACAATAAACCTCACCGATGATTTTAGGCTGGGTATATTTGCAGAGTTTCAATGACAATTCATTAATCGGTGATGTTCGCAGCTGAAAGCGGACCTGGTTTCTTTTCTTTGTCTATGACCTGTTTGTAGTCCTTACGATAATTGGAAATGGAATTATTTACCTGAATTGTAGGTAAAATTTACTTTTTCCTAAACATTAGTACTAACTAATCACATTCTCAACTAAATAACTTGAAAACCATTATAATTCTTCTAAATGCAGGGATTAGGTGATTTCCCTGAAAGATTATTAGAAAAAATGAGTTATATTATAATTATAACTAGCAGTTCCAATTATCGAATCATTCATAGTTAAAACTGTATCTGCATAAGTCAAATCGTCCTTCCATGATACGTTCTTTTGTATTTTAAACCCGCTTAATTAAATTAATAAATCTTATTCTCAATAAACACAGTACATAAAAATTGTCGGCGCAAACGCTTTATTCTTTGGCATAGCGGTTGCACAGTTACTTACCTGAGATTATCTCAGACTTGTTAGAAAGATTAATGAGAACTAATTGAATTCTAATATTTAGTCAGAAGGGGGAATATGATTATGAAGCATTTTAAATTTTTAACGACAGCAGCTTTTCTTGGTGTTATTTCATTGGGCGTAGCAGCTCAGCAAACTGACAAAACATCATCCACTCAAACAGGAGCCGATACCAAAAAAGGTACGACAACTCAAACAGATACCAGAACCCAGCGCGATCCAAATCAACCTGGGGTCGACAATACAACTCAGACTGATTCCAGAAGGGATAGAACTACTCAAACTAACCCTACTACTCAACCTGATACAACTTCTCAAACCAAATCCACAGACAATATGGAGTCTCGTCCGAATCGTGTTACCAGCGGACAAAAACAGAAAATCGCTGGTGTCATCGTCAAGCGTGACCCAGACGGCTTTGTGTTAAGAGATGCGCAGGGAATGGATACGACTGTTGTATTGAGCACTACGAGCAAAGTGACGGAGATGAAAAGCAACCCGTTTCGTGGCGCTAAGAATTATCCTGAAACTGCCTTATTACGTGGCCTGAACGTCGAAGTTGAAGGAAAGGGCGATGCCTCTGGTAATTTGGCGGCTGATAAAGTCAGATTTAAAGATCAGTCTTATTTAATGGCACGCACGATGGATTCACGCGTGACACCGGTTGAGGGACGCGTCGGAGATGCGGAGTCACGTATTTCGCAATCCGAAGCCAATGCGCAACGTTTGTCTGGACAAATTGATGAACTGAGCGCGGTCTCGAATGCGGCACGCGGTGGTGCCAGAGCAGCACAGGAAACAGCCGACGCCGCCATGTCGGGAGTAAATGCAACAAACGAACGGATTGGGATGTTGGATGATTATGACGCCAAACAATCCGCCAGCGTTATGTTCAAAGCAGGCAGCGCGGTTTTATCACCGGAAGCAATGACCGCTTTGGATGGATTAGCCACGCAAGCGAAAACTGAAAAAGGTTTTGTGATTCAAATTGCGGGATTTGCCTCGGCAGATGGCAGTGAGGAATTAAATCGTCGCTTAAGCCAACGTCGTGCGGACGCAGTGGTTCGTTACCTGGCAGAAAAGCAGAACGTGCCGTTACGTCGTATCGTGATGCCGTTTGGTTATG
>JAYTCQ010000304.1:0-30762 GCA_043736395.1 Blastocatellia bacterium
TGCTCCCTTTTCCTATTCCTGGCGCAATAAAATAATACCGCCCACGATCAACGCTACGCCGAGTAATTTAAAAAGCGAAACGCCTTCCTGAAAAAAATAAATTCCGAAGACAAACGCCAGTGCAGCTTCCAGCCCAAGCACCAGAATATAAGTCGCGCCCAGCTCAGCTTGTTTCATCGCGATGGTTTGTAATGTCGCACCCACTGCAAACATTACATAAATCATCACAGTCGGGAATAATCGTGTGAATCCGAAACAGTACTTCATCGCTACGCCGCCACAGGTGAACGACAGGGCGGCGAGCAAAGATAAAAAAATATACATGATTCAAATGCAGTAAGTGATCATCGGTTCGAAGCCATTGAATCCGACTGATGCATAAGTATTGGTGTAAGCTCCAGTACTTAAAAATTGAATTTTATCACCAGATCGCAAATCCAGCGGCATTTCGTAATTCGCTTTGTCATACAAAACGTCAGCACTGTCACAGGTTGGCCCGGCTAAAATTACCGGTCCCATCTTCTGATGATCGCCGGGCACACGAAGGCGATATTTTATGATCTCATCCATCGTTTCAGCCAGGCCGCCAAACTTTCCAACATCCAAATAAACCCAGCGTTTTAGATCATCGTGAGATTTGCGAGAGATCAAAATGACTTCGCTTTGCAGCACGCCTGCTTCGGCCACCATCGAACGTCCCGGTTCTAAAATCACAGAAGGCAATGTTTCACCAAAATAATCGTGCAGCGCGTTTGTAATGCGTTGCGCGTAGATTTCCAGCACAGGAACTTCGGCGTGATAACGAGCAGGGAATCCGCCGCCGAGATTAATCATTTGCAGTTCGACGCCTTCACGTGCTAATTCTGCGAAAAGTTTTGCGACCTGTCCAATCGGCGCGTGCCACTGTGTCGGATCGGTTTGCTGTGAACCGACGTGGAAGGAAACTCCATAGGGCGTTAAGCCCAATTGTTGAGCGCGGATCAATAACTCGGCGGCCATTTCAGGAGTGCAACCGAATTTGCGCGACAAAGGCCATTCGGCGCTTTCTGTTTCCATTAATAAACGACAAAACACGCGAGCACGTGGAGCGCAGACGGCTAATTTTTCTAATTCTGCCAGACTGTCAAAAGCGAATAGCTCAACACCCGCTTGATATGCCCACGCAATATCTGCGGCTTTTTTGACGGGGTTACCAAAGGAAAGTTGTTGTGGTGTGATGCCCGCTGCGAGGCATTGTTTGATTTCATTCACACTTGCGACGTCAAAATTGGAGCCGTTCCCGTGCAGTAAGCTTAGAATTTCCGGTGCGGGATTGGCTTTGATTGCGTAATAAATTTCCGCGAATGGCATCGCGTTTGTGAGTGCTCGATATTGCTCGGCGACGACATCCAAATCTATTACTAAATAGGGAGTCGGCTTCGCGGATGTTCGCAAAAAAGTGGCGACTTTAGGGGACAGCTGTTCACTGTGCGGCGTAATAAATTTGCGAGTATTTTGAATTGGTTCGAAGGCGAATGCTGGTGCGGTTGCAGAAGAAAAATAAAATGTCTTGGTAGATTTCATAAGTAAATTGCCCAATCAAATCGTTGTTTTGGGGGGATTGGAATTACTATCGCGAAATCTCAAGGTAGGATGACTCTCTCACAAGAAAATGATGAACCTGTTATTAAAATAATTCGAGGGGAGGGAAGTCTGTAGAGCCTATCGCGTCTATCGCGTCTATAGAGTCGAGAGAGAAGCGGCTGACTTTCCAGACTAAACGGACTCAATAGACGCTACAGACTTTTTCATAGCCCTGCTTCGCGCAACCAGCCGCGCAACACAGTCAAATCTTTTTTCATCGCAGCAAAAACTTTTTCTTTTTCTATCGTTAGTTTTTTGTCACCTTTATCTGCGCCACCGAGAGGGTATTCAAAATGCATTTGCACTGGGCCGGAAAAATTTGAGGCCTTCAGTAACGGAAAGAATTTTTGGAAATTCACCATGCCTTCGCCCAGCGGACATTTCACCGGAACCCAGGCGCCTTTGGCATTTTGCCCCCACTTGAAATCTTTGATGGCAATGCCGCGCGTCATCGGCGCTACCAATTGAGCGCTACGCCACCAACCTCCGACGCCGCCTTCAATCGTCGCGTGACAAAGATCCAAATTTACACTGACGCGCTTCGTATCGAGGTCTTTCAAAATCATCCACAAATCCCAAATTGAAGCGCCGACTTCCATTCCCGAATGCGTATGGTACATCGCGCAGACATCGTATTTTCGATTTAGCTCCGCCAGCTTGGCGGTTTCTTTTTTGAGCGTTTCCAATTGAGCGGGAAGTGGTTTCGCGTCGTCATATTTGAATCCGCCCCAACGATAATTTTTGACGCCGACAGATTTCATCGCACGCAAGATTGATTCTGCATTTGGCGAATTCACATCAATAATTCCGGCGGTGATCATGGTGAGTTCCAACCCTGCTTTACGAATGATTTTTGCGACTTTGGGAAGGTCTTGTTCGGCGCGTTCAGGTTCGATGTGACCGTCTTTGCGCAGCGTCAAATCTACGCCATCGAAGCCAATTTCCTTCGCGGCATTTGCCATCGCTTCCCATTCCAAAAAATGCAGATGCTTGGAAAAAACACTGATTTTTAATGGCGAAGATGCAGGTGTAGCTTTGACGAATCCAGTGGAAATAATGGATGCGGTGGCGGCTTGGAGAAATTCACGGCGATTGTTTGTATTTTTCATAAGAATCTTTATTTCCGTTGACCAGACACTCGCCAAATAGGTTCTTCAAACGAGTGCTGCGACATAAACGATCTTTCCCCGTCTCTTACCTTCCATCGCCGTTCACGATTGAACTGACGAAGCTTTCCAACCGGAACGAGGAATCGTCGTTTGTGAAAGCGAATAATTCGAAATTCTTTGGCAACGCGAAATCGCAAGTTTGGCGCGAATTCAATTGCAGGCACAAGCGATAGTCTATTGGAATGATACTTCACGGTTCCATAACTTACTTCTGCCGGACAAGTTACATCTGGCAATATATAGGCGATGAACCCATTCTTAGGGGACCACATTAAATACCATCCATAGCCACTTTCGGAGTAACATTCATAGTAACCTGCCGCCGGAATAAACGGTAAGGCAGCAAGTTCTTTTTGTATTTCCGCTTGTCGTTGTTCGATAAATTTTTCTGTTTCAGGAGTACAGTCAGCAAGCTTTTGCGGAGTAACTGATTGCGCATTACTTGTGCTCAATAAAGTGAATGCGATCAGGAATACAGCACAAATATTTTTCGTACTCGACTTAACCCATTGTTCGATTTTCGGGAGGAACATAAAGCTACAACTTTAAGTGGTTGAAAATTATTTCTTCTAATGCCGACACGCTACACTGAAAAACGATAGCTGAATTCAACTTGATCAATAGTTATTTTGCCTTTGCTAAATTCGCTACAATATCCAAATGAAAGTGAACGAATTTGTGCAGTGCTTCTTCCAGAATTCGTTCCTGGTCGCTGTGTGCGCCGAAGCCTTTCGGTCCATCTGTCGTCAACTTATTTCTTTTTCGGCACGGCTTTCATCAACAACGCCAATGCCTGCTTGAGCGCCTTTTCTCCCTCTGCGCTGCCGCGATAATGTCCCAGCCGCACAACTACGAGATCGTGCGAAGGAATCATCATCGTGTATTGTCCGCCCGCCCCTGCCATATAAAACATTTCTTTCGGCACAGGGTAGCCGCCGTCGCCGTTTAGCCAAAAGAATCCACCGTAAATCAAACGACCATCGGCCTTCCACGCAGGCGCGAGCGTTTGGATGAACTGCACGAACTCTGGCGTCAGCAGGCGTTCGCCATTCGGTGCAACACCGTCACGCAAATAGAGATTGCCCAGCCGCGCCCAATCGCGCGCCGAAGCGAATTCATAACCTTGTGTCAGAAAATTGCCGAACGAATCCGTTTCCATCACCATCGTACGCATGCCCAGCTTGTCGAGCAGTGCGCGGCGCGGGAACGATAAATAATTTTCGCCGCGTTTTTCTACGGCGAGGCGAATCAGATAATTCGTCAAGACGGGATCGGTGTTGCGATAACGTCCGACCTGACCGGGCATCCATTGTTGATTGCGCGTCGCCGCGTAATGAAAAAGATTCTCGCCGCCAGTGTAAAGATACAGATGATCGGGATAGTGACCATCGTCAATATAATCGGGGTCTTGCGGCGCACGAATGCGCAGGCCGCTCGACATATTCAAAATGTCAGCAATGCGAATCTTCGCACGCGGGTCACCTGCGGTTTGCCATTCGGGAATCGGTGCGGGTTGTTCCAGTTTATAAATGCCTTGCTTGATGAGCGTACCCAACAACGTAGCCGTCAAACTCTTGCCCATTGACCAGCTTTCGAGCGGCGTTTGCGGCGTAATTCCCGCGCCATAACGTTCGGCGATGAGTTTGCCTTTCCACGTCACGACAACCGCCGCCGTCATTCCTTTTTCATCAGCAAACGCTGCGTCAATTGCCTGTTTCAACTTGTCGGCGTTGATCTCTTTCGGCAGCGGATCGTTCGGCAGCACATCACCCATTGGCCACTTTTGTTTCGCGGCATCCGGCAAATTACTAGTAATGGTGACGGGTGTGAAGTTCAACGCATCCTTGCCCATCGGCAAAGCTACACAACCTTGCGAGCCGATGAATTTCGCCGTACGCCTGCTGCCATTGGGCAAATTGATGTGTACGAGTTTGTTGGCGCGATCAATCACGGGCGCGCCATAGACGGCGCGTTCGTTGAGCGGAGCCGAAAAACCGCCTACATTTTTGGCAGCGAATTCAGGATCAAGCCCTGTGATAAAAACTGCCGAACACATGATTTTGGCAAAGCCAGCCGCGTTGTTTTCGACGGCAGTGCCGGGCGGCGGCGTGTAAGGCGTTTTGAGTTCGAGCGATTTGGCGCGGTTGATGAGGGCTTCACGTTGTGAAGTTTGCGCAGTGACGGTGACAGCAAACAGAAAAATGAATGCAAGAGTACGTGACAAGAACATAACGTTATTCCAATAGCTGAAAATTTATTTTGTATTGCGCAATCGCTGGGCGACCTTTTCGACATCCGCTAATAAACGCACTGTGTTTTCGCCAAGAATTTTACGAATGTCCGCTTCTTTGTAGCCCTTGCGCATCAAGGCTTCGGTGATCTGCGGTAAGTGCGAACAATCTTCCATGCCAACCGGCATCGTAGCGCCATCAAAATCTGAACCCAGTCCGACATGATCCGCGCCCACTAATTTTACGGCGTGATCAATGTGATCCACGATGCGTTCCCAACTGGCTTTTGGAGCAGCCCCAAATTGCTTTTCCAATTCTTCGCGGACTTTGGCAAAATTTTCGCGGCCTGGAAATTTTTGCATCAACTCGCGTCGCGCATCTTGCGTTTTCTGTCCCCACAAATACAGATCATTATCAATGTAACTATCCAGGTAATTGATTTGAATAACACCGCCTTTGGCCGCCATCGCTTTAATCATTTCGTCAGTCATATTGCGCGGATGACCACACAGTGCGCGACACGAAGAATGCGAAGCAATCAACGGAGCCTGACTGATTGCCAGCGCGTCCCAGAATGTTTTGTCCGCTACGTGCGAGACGTCCACCATCATTCCCAACCGATTTAATTCACGCACGACATCTTTGCCAAAATCAGTCAAACCATTGTGTTTGGGAGCTTCACCCGAAGAGTCAGCCCAATCCGTATTGAGACTATGGGTCAAGGTCAAATAACGGACGCCGAGCGCGGCATACATTCGCAGCACGGGCAAGCTGTTATTGATCATGTGTCCGCCTTCCATCCCCATTAACGCGGCGATCTTGCCTTGCTTGTGCGCTTGCACAATGTCAGCCGATGTCGTGCAGAGCATCACTTTATCAGGTTCGTCGGCAGCGAGTTTATGCACAGCCGCAATGCGTTGCAGCGCATCATTGACGGCTTTCGGACCGGTGACAGTGCCAGACATATAGATCGAAAAGAACAGTCCATTCAACCCACCCTCTTTCATGCGTGGCAAGTCAACATGTCCTGTCGTGTGGCGTTCGTCAAACTTCCAACCTTCGCGTTGCAAATTCGGAGTGACGTCAATGTGAGTGTCCATCACGAGTGAGGAGAAATGAATTTTTCGGGCGCGGTCGCTGATGTCGTACTTCGTTTGCGCAAGTGCAAGCGCGATGAAGAGGAAAATACTGACCAATAATGACAGGGCTTTTTTCATAATGTTGCCTTTTCAATTGCCTAGCACTTTTTCTGGAAAGAAAAAGCTGAGAGGAAGTTATTGTTTTCTAAGTTCGACTATCGCGCCAATATGGTTTAGCTCATTGGCCAGCTTTTCCGCTTGACTGGCATCGGACATTGGCAAGACAATCGTTTCACCTTCAAGAACACGATCTGTGCAATCTTTAGCTTCTTTAAGCCGCAGCCCAGCCTGCTCTCTCAGCAAACGTGTCATTCCTATTTTTTCTAAGCCTGGGCGCCAGCCAACGATATGAATCTCTGACATTACTTGTCCGTCCAATCCGGCAAGCGTCCCGGTGTCCACGGAGCCCCCGCCGCATCCAGAGCTTTTTCCAATTTCGGCATGTCGCTTTCGATCAATGTTTTTAGCTTTGTCAGCACGGTTTTCAGTTCTTCTGAAGCGATGTTGTAATTGTCTTGTTGCGATTGCGTAGGCCGCAGCGCTGACATGCGAATGCGCTGCGCAATCGTGCTGACACGCTGATTGATCGCAGGCGGCGGAATGTCTGTGAGTTCACGTCCGCCGCGCAGGGCTTGCAAAATTTCATCAACTTTATCGTCAAACGCGTTGACTTGATTGAGCAGATTTTGATTCGATCCAGTCGCTTCCTGCGCGGCGCGTTTGATCAAAATTAAGCGTGCCTTGGCACTGTTGGCGGCATCGGTTGCACCACTGACACTGCGTTGCAAACGCCCCACCTTGCGCTGAAATTCAGCCAGCGCAGCCTGATCTGTGGCGGTCGTCGCTTCTGTGCCTTCAGCTACTACATTGAATGATTGCGAGCCGGGCAACGTAGCGATTACGCCGCCAACTTTTTTCGCCATCGTCACTGTATATTTTCCAGGCATAGCCAATTCGCCTTGTGGCCCTCCAAAGCCACCGCCAAAGTCTAAGCCTTCAAAGCCCGGAGGTATTTGCGGCGGTGGTTGCACGACCGGAGGCGCGTAGCGAAAATCCCACGTCACGCGTTGAATGCCGGGCGTAGCGGGCGCGCTGATACGACGCACAACTTTGCCTTCGGCATCGGTAATCGTGAATAACAGCGCGGGGGCTTCCTCTTCGGCTTCTTCCAATAATTCTTGTTTGGTGGGGTAACGAATCGGTTGTTTGTTGCGTTCGGCGGCGCGTTCAGCTTCTTGTCGTAATTGCCGTTTTGTTTTGATGGCTTCTTTCAGAAAATAAGAAATTGTCGCGCCGTACGCTGGATTCGGCGCGAGATAAAAAGACGCGCCCTGACTGCCGACTGCGGCAGAAGATCGGATGTACATCAACGCATCGCTCACCGGGAAAAGATTTGATTCCTGCGCGAGTGATTCGGTTTTCAAATTGCGCAACGCGGTGTAATCGTCCAGCACATAAAATCCACGCCCAAACGTAGCGACGACTAAATCATTCGCGCGTTTGTGAATTGCAATGTCGCGCACCGCAATCGTCGGCAATCCGCCTTTGATCGGCGTCCATTTTGTACCGCCATCAAGTGTCACAAACAATCCAAATTCAGTGCCGCAAAATAATAAATTCGGATTCACGTGATCTTCAGCAATCGCGTAGGTTGATCCGCGCTCCGGCAAATTTCCACTGATCGAATTCCACGTTTTTCCGGCGTCTATGCTTTTCATCAAATAGGGTTTGAAATCTCCGTTTTGATGATTATTGAAAATTGCAAATACGGTATTCGCATCGTGCTGCGAAGCCATGACGCGATGCACATAACTCTGTTCCGGCACGCCTTCGATCTTGTCTACTTTGCGCCAACTCTTACCGCCGTTCTCAGTGATTTGAATTAAGCCATCGTCCGTACCGACATAAATTAGTCCTTCTTTTTTTAGTGATTCAGACAACGCCGAAGCATTGCCGTACAGCGCCGTAGATTGATGTTTCGCAATCGCGTCCGGCCCCCAAATTTTGCCCATCACCGGCAATGCATCACGATCAAGTCCGCGCGATAAATCTCCGCTGACGACTTGCCAATCATCGCCGCGATTGTCACTGCGAAATAATTTATGTCCGCCGAAATACAAACGTGTGCGCGAATGCGGGCTGATAATTAACGGCGAATCCCAATTGTATCGTTCAGATTCCTGTCCTTTGCCAGGGACGGGTACGATGCTGACACGTTCGCCGGTGCGTTTATCGAAGCGCACCAAACCTCCGTTTTGCGATTCGGCATAAATAATATTCGGGTCTTCGGGATCAACACGCGAAGTGAATCCATCGCCGCCGTTCGTCGTGAACCAATCAGAATTTGGGATGCCCGCAGTGCTGCGAGTTTTCGCGGGGCCTCCTAATGAATTATTGTCCTGTGTGCCGCCGTAAACGTTATAAAACGGAAACTGATTATCAACCGTCACGTCGTAAAATTGCGCGATTGGTAAATTCGCTTTGAAGTTCCAATTTGCGCCGCGATCAAAGCTTTCGTACACGCCGCCGTCGCAGCCGACTAAATAATAATTTGTATTGTTCGGATCAATCCAAATCGCGTGATTGTCGACGTGCTTGAGACGTTCGCCGAGCGGGCGTTTTGTTCTGCCGCCATCATCAGAGACTTGAAAAATTACGTCGGGAATATAAATGCGATCTACGTTTTTTGGATCGGCAATAATTTGTGCGTAATACATCGCCTGCGAAATGCTGGGGTTCGTGCGCTCCCACGTTGCGCCGCGATCATTGGAACGAAAGATGCCGCTTAAATTGCCTGACGCTTCGACAGTCGCGTAGACAACATTTGTGTCTACGGGCGAGACCGCCAAACCAATACGCCCCAAATCGCCTGGCGGTAAGCCGCTACGCAATTTTGTCCACGTTGCGCCGCCGTCCGTAGATTTATGAATTGCGCTTTCGGGGCCTCCATTAATGAGCGTATAAAAATGGCGCCCCCGTTGCCAGCTTGCGGCATACACAACATCAGGATTCGACGGATCAAGCACCACATCGGTCACGCCCGTGTTTTCGCTGATCGCTAAAATTGCTTTCCACGTTTTGCCGCCATCCGTAGTTTTATACAAACCACGCTCGCCGCCCGCTGACCAGAGTGGCCCTTGCGCCGCAACGTACACAACTTTGCTGTCGCGCGGATCAATCACGATGCGCCCGATGTGTTCGGATTTTTCGAGACCGACTTTGCGAAAACTTTTGCCTCCGTCTTCAGATTTATAAACGCCATCGCCGTAACCTACGCTGCGCTGACTGTTGTTCTCGCCCGTGCCGACCCACAAAACATTTGTGTCTTTCGGATCAAGCGCAAGGTCGCCAATCGAAAACGCGCCGTAATTATCGAATACAGGCGTCCAGGTAGTGCCAGCATTGACGGTTTTCCAGACGCCGCCCGAAGCAACCGCGATGAAATATTTCGCGCGGTCAGCAGGGTCAACGGCGAAATCTACAATGCGTCCGCTCGTCACGGATGGGCCGATAGAGCGCAGTCTTAATCCTGCGAATGCAGCATTCATCGGATCGGGTTTGGGTGCTTCCTGCGCCAAAGAAATAACAGAAAAGGTGAGTAAAAGAAGAGCAATTTTCAGTAAACGCACAATGATCTCCGGGGAAAGTTGAGTTCGAATTTCGTTAGGAATATAGACAGAATTTCCAAGATGAACAGGATGGAAAAGAATCCAATCCTGTTCATCTTGTGAATCCTGTCAAAAAAACAAACTAACTTTTGTTATTTTTTCGCCACCGCTTTTTGATTTTCAATCTCATCTGCGAGGGATTTCGCATCATAGATTTTTCGCATCGCTTCCATGATCGCGGCAGCGTGAACCGAGACGGTTCGATTCGAAGTTTCGTCGTAGATGAAATTTCCAACGAGGCTTTCAATATTGCCATCGAAAACGATACCGACAAATTCGCCATTACGATTCACGACAGGCGATCCCGAATTTCCGCCGATGATGTCCTGGGTCGAAACAAAATTCAGCGGAGTCGCGAGATTGATTTTATTGACGCTGCTGAGAATGCGCTTCGTTGTGTCGAAAGGCGGCTTATTATCGAAGCTGGTAACGCGGTCATACAAACCATAAAACGTAGTTCGCGACGGCGCAATCGTGCCGTTCATCGGGTAGCCTTTGACTGTTCCGTACGATAATCGCAGAGTGAAATTTGCTTCAGGATATTGCGAACGACCATACACCGCAAATCTGGCTTTGCCAATTTTTTCGTTGGCGCGCGCCAGTTGAGAACTAAAAGGTGCGACCATTTTTTGCACCTCTTCCAGGAGTGGCGTAACTTTTTTCGCAAAGGCAATCATCGTGTCATTGGCTTTTTCAATGGTCGCGTCTCCGCCCTCGGCTAAGGATTTGCGAAACGTAGGATCGCCAATCTTAGTCCCTGAAATCAAAGCTTTCGCCGCTTCTGCCGGAGATTTTCCGTCGAGTGTAGCTTTCACAAATGGGTCGTCCGCGCCAAGTTCTTCCAACGCCATTTGCAAGTCTGCCGCAATCGTTTTTTCTTCCAGACCGGGGTAGGTTGGTGCTGGTGAAAACAGTTGCAGTTTCGTGCTTTCCAGCTCAGCGTCATGGAAACCGGGTTCGCGTTCGGCATCCGGTTTTTTCATTTCCTGAACGTATTGAATAATGCCGGAAGCTAATCCCAGCAGCGTGGAATTACTGATGTTGCGATAACGAAGAATTTTGTAGATTTTGGCAATCTCGCCCTGCGCTTGTGCGATCTCATCCCACGAATTTCCATACTTGGATTTCAATTCAGGATCGGCATCAACTTTGGCTCGCAGCTCGGTTTCTTCTTGTTGTTTTTTGGCAATTATTTTTTTGTCGAGCAAGCCCTGATATTGTCCAATGAAAGCTTTTTGCGAGTTTTCAAAACCAAAAATACTTTCTTCCGCCTGACGACGTTGCTCTGTGCCTTGTGCGGCGTATTCGTTCATCGCTTTCAATTGTCGCTTGAAAAAATCCAGGACACGCGGGTAGCGAATGTCGCGTTGATATTCAATCTGTGCCATTGTGATATTGCGCTGGGTCGAGCCGGGATGCCCGGAAACAAAGGTCAAATCATTATCTTTCGCGCTGTTGGAATTCCATTTCAAATAATGCTGCGAGCTGACGGGTTTGCCATTTTCATACACTCTGAAAATTGTGACATCCAGATCAAAACGCGGAAACGTAAAATTATCAGGATCACCGCCAAAAAATGCAGCCTGTTTTTCCGGCGCAAAAACGATGCGCACGTCGGTATATTTTTTGTAGCGATACAGCCATTGTTCGCTGCCCTGATAAAACGAAACGACATCAGATCGGAGTCCGGTTTTTTCTGAGCTTTCTTTTGAGATGAGAGCAATTTCTGCCCTTCGCGCGGCTGCCTGCTGTTCTGGATTCATGTCAGATTTGATCGCCGCTGCAATCCGCGCTGTGACGTTTTCCATGGACATCAAAACGTTCAATTCAAGATCAGGGCATTTAATTTCATCAGCAGATTTTTTCGCGTAAAAGCCATCCTTCAAATAATCTTTTTGCGGCGTGGAAACTTTTTGTAATTGTCCGCTGGCGACGTGATGATTCGTGATAACGAGGCTGGGACTGATGAATGAACCAGAGCCGCCATCATTGAAACGAACACTTGATAGCCGTAGATGATCCAACCATTCCTGCGTCGCTTCAAAACCGTATTTTTCCTTCAGTTGTTTGGTTGGAAGATTGAAATACGTCCACATTCCTTCATCGGCAGAAGCCGGAATTGGCAAAGATGTGACAATCATTAATAGACAAAAAAACATTGCAAATGCCTTTTTATACGTACGAGAATTATTTTTTTTCATGGTGTACCTCAGCTAAAAATTAGGGCTGGCAGAAGAATGAACGGGTAGGGCAAAGAATTCAAGAAATTTCGTAATATTCTGAATGAATATAGGGTAAGAGCGCAAAAATAACAGCGGGTTTGTATAATTCCAATCGCGAAATTTTGCCGTCGGACAAAATGCCAATCGCACCCTCTTTTTGTTTGGAATTTTCGCGTCCGAAAAAACGGTCATCCGCTTCGCCCAGTTCCAAGCCTTCTTCGCGAATTAACTTTGCAACGCCTTCGGGTAATTTGAAGCGTCCGGTTTGACCTTCGCTTAGACGTTCATTTCGATCAATGATAACAATGCTTGCGAACGCCCACATCCCGGATTCAGTGTCAACAATCCCGCCTTCGATGCCGACGCCAAAGTTCGCGTCAGAAATTTTTTCCAATGATTGAAGTGCACGATTGAGTGCGCCTGTCTGCATTTCCGCTTCGGTCTTTGGTTGTGCGCTGACCTGTGAATCGGTGTTGGCACCGACGACTTTGAATTCATTCCAGAATTCGGCGACAGCGTGCGTGACGCAATTTATTTTGACGGGGTTTTCAGAACCGACGGCGAAGATGGGAGAAGGGTGAATTGCCAAGATACTTTATTTTAAAAAAAGATTGAAAAGGGCAGCAGTGATTACCGCCCCGTTCAAATTATCAATTTTATCGGGTAGGACCAGTCATCATCATAAATCCGAAACTGGCAGCAAGATAAACAACAATCAATCCTGTCCAGATCATCATGAGTTGGCGAATGTTTTGTTTATCTGCATTCATCCAGCCCCAAACCAATGCGTAAAGATTACAAATGATTCCCAGTATTCCATAAAGCGGGCCTTCAGTTTTGAATATTTTAATCAAAACCATAATCCAACAGACCAGAACACCTGCTCCGACGGCTAAAACCAACAGTGACAAAATGAGTGCCATAAAGAGAATCCTTTCAGGTTCACGAAGGTGATTTTATTGTGTTACTACGTGAAGAAAAGTTTTGTGAAGAAAAATCAAACGAAACAACCAATACAGCACCAACCCGATTAATGAGATTGCTACAATTCCCGTTTGACGTTCAACTACCTCAATTGTAGTAACAAGTTTTTGGTTAATGTTTGAAGGAAGTAATCCAGACCCGATCAGCACCAGCGCCAGCATCATGAAAGGCGCAAAGGCATGAAGAGTCAACCCCTGATGCCAGTCTCCGTGAAGTAAAGCCGCAATTGCTCTGGTCAATCCGCAGCCCGGACAGGGGATGCCGAGCACAGATAATAAGGGGCATTGCCAGCCGGGTAATCCAGCCCAGGTCAATATTTCCAGTAATGACGCAGCACCGATGATCGCCACTGATAGCGGACGGTTTTGCACGATTGGAGCCAGAATAGGAATGAAAAGTTTTTTTATCAGCACTATTTAATTTCAGCCGAAATTCTTCGCATCGTTGCAATTAGTTCAACCAATTGATGATCATTAACGGAATCGCCTTTCAGGACAGCTTCACTTTCATTGAACATGCGCATCAATTCGACCTCGGAGTCTTTGATTTGCGTGCGGCGTTTTAATCCGGCTACGATGGCCTGCGTCGAAGCCGAGCCGGGCAATCCAAGTTTGCGGCAAAGTCTGGTTTTGAAGCGCGGATAAATATTTTCCAGCGCCAGATCATGCGCGTTCGCAGATTTTTGCAGGCTCGCCATGGAGCCAACAAATTCCAGCGGTGAATGACGATCAGGCATTGGCATTGGCAAAGGGCGAGCAAAGCGCTTGCCGTAACTGAAAGTGAGAAGTAAGGCGACAAAACAGAATTGCGCAAAAATCAAAGGCACCGAAGTCCCGCGAAAATACGTTAGGATCGAATCCCCTTGACTTTGAAACCCGTGATGAAATTCATCAAAGAAAATCTTTCGCTGATTGCCGCCAAGCGCGTTGATCAGATTGATGGCCAAGTTCAAATTGGAGCCTTGTCGAATGCCATTATTCGCGATAACAAACGGATCACTCAGGAAAATTACGCGACCTTTGCCATAAGTGCATTCAGCTAAAACCGCACCTTCGCTATCACCTAAATGAACGACAGGAGCAGACAATGTTTTTAAATCGTCTACGATGATCCCGCCTGGCACGCCTCCTGGAATTCCAGGTGACGGCGTAGCATTTACATCTGGCACTTTGGGCATTGGCGTAGGTTTGGGTGTCGGAAGCGGAGTATTTGAAGCGGACTTTGGCGATATTTTCGGGGCCGGTGTTGGCAATTGCACAGGCGGCGGCGTTGATGTTTCGTCATCCCAAAGATTTTCTTCATCCGGCTCATTAACAACGGTGTTTCGATTAAACGTTAAACGTGCTGCCAGTTTTGAAATCGCCAGCCCACGTAAATTCTTCGTCAATTCTGTCGGCTGTGAAATCAGAATGTTGCTGTTTGGCTCGACTAAATCTTCCGGCTTTTTACCTTTTAATTCATAACTATTTTCTCTACTTGCCGTCACCACAGATTTTCCAAATTGCCCCTCTGGCAAACGGCTGATGATTAATAATTGACCTCCATCCGCGACCCATTGATACATTTCATTTTTTTCTTTTTTCGTCGCCGAATCGCCATAAGGCCCGACAATGATGAGCGAAGCGTCTTTTGCCTTGCTGCCAGCACGATTCAGATTGTTGTAACTTTCGCGCCATCGTTCAACCTGATAGCCGGACTCCGACAGCAACTGATAAAAGGCGTGCGTCCCGGTCGCTCCGGTATTGTAACTGGAACGATTGGGCATGTATTCATCTTCGTGCGGACGATCCAACGTCACCGTGCCTGCCGCGCTGAGAGCGAGCAGTACAATTAAGACGATTCCAACTGTTGCAATAATTCCGAAGTAACGTTTCATGGATTCGTTGCTGAGTGAAAGCTTTCATCAATGACATCTAGCCAAAGAGCTTTTATATCAGTAAAATTACAGTCCTCAAAGTTTTTCGTTGATTGTTCGCCACAACCTGACGGGTTTATTCAACGACAGATTTTTCTTCTTGTCATCGAAGATGACGAACAATATAGCCCAGCGAGAATCGCTGGGTCAGAAGCGCAAACGATTCCGTCGCTGAAGGCGACGAACAAATCAACGGTAATTGTTGCTCGCCTTCAGCGAGCGAGAACTTGATTCGATTTTTCCCAGCGATTCTCACTGGGCTATATTGTTGGTCGCCGTTGGCGACTTTGAATAAGCCCTAGCCACAACCTATGGCTCAAAGTATTGATTTGGCAGGAAGCACTGATGCCGCGTAATATTTATCTTGTGCTCAAAATCATTACGATGGATGTATCAGAGAATGTAGTGAGGGAGCTTTTTGCCCGAGGTCATTATCCGATGGATTACTTAGATCGTTATCGAGACATTATGGAGTCAGTTCTACTCGAACAAACCAAGGTGCCGTATTCACACGGTGAAATTGCTTTAGAAACTGTTTTTGATCGAAAAAATGATCGTTATTTATTGATGCTAGTAGGCTGGAAAAAAGATGGCAGGGTTCACGGATGTCTGGTTCATTTAGATTTCATCAATGGAAAAATCTGGATTCAACGCGATGGAACCGAAGAAGGTATCGCTACGGATTTGGAACGTGCAGGAATTCCGAAAGAACATATGGTTCTTGGCTTTCGCCGCCCTGAAATTAGAAAATATACTGAGTACGCAGCGGCGTGATGAAATGAAAAATGTAGTTATGATTTTAAAGTAATAAATTTCATCGTATATTGATTCTTCTCATCCGCCGCAACAATTTCTTCCGCACTGTTCTCCCACAAATTTTCATCAAATTCAGGAAAGAAAGCATCCGCTTCCGGCTCTGCTTCAACCATCGTCAAATACATTTGATCTGCTTTGGATAAAGCCTGCGCGTAGATTTCTCCGCCGCCGATGATGAAGGCTTCTTGTTCGCCGCGAGATTTTGCTAATTCAATTGCTGCGTCGAGCGAATGCGTAATCAAACAACCTTTTGCCTGAAAATCTTTTTGCCGTGTAATGATGATTGAGGTGCGTCCAGGCAACGGGCGTCCGATGCTTTCAAACGTTTTGCGTCCCATCAAAATATGATGCCCCAGCGTCAGTTGTTTGAAGCGTTGCAAATCTGTCGGTAGTCGCCACGGCAGTGTGTTTTTATATCCGATGGCGTGATTGCGGCCCATTGCTGCGATGATGGAAATAAGCATGATAAGTTGATAATTGACACGTGATAAATGATAGTTAATTTTGCTCGCGTACGAGCTTACCATTTTGTTTGCAAAGGAAAAATTGATGTTTAGATTTTACGTGCTTCTGATCGGTTTATTATTTCCTGGTTTTGTTATGGCTCAATCCAATGATTCACTTTCGCTGACTGCGGCGCAGGCTTCCAGCTTGGCGAAACTGCCGCTGAAATGTGTCCGCAAAGAATTTCCGAACAAGCTCGATCACGTGATGAATGACAAGGGCGAAGTGCTGAGTCCGAAGACTTTGCATCCGTCATTTTACGGCTGCTTCGATTGGCATTCATCGGTGCATGGACATTGGATGCTGGTGCGATTGCTGAAGACATTTCCGAACTTGCCCGAAGCGAATGAAATCCGCGCCGCATTAAATGAAAATCTTTCGGCGGAAAATATTAGCGGCGAAATTGCGTATCTGAAACAAGCGAGCCGTCAGAGTTTCGAGCGCACGTACGGTTGGGCGTGGCTGCTGAAACTCGCCGAAGAATTGCACGGATGGGATGATGCCGACGGCAAAAAATGGGCGGCGAATTTAGCACCGCTCGCGGAGGCATTCGCGGCGAAATATATAAGTTTTTTGCCGAAACAAACGTACCTGATTCGCACCGGAGTTCATCCGAATACAGCGTTCGGCTTAGCGTTCGCGCTGGATTACGCGAACACCGTCGGTGATAAAAAATTAGCAGAAATCATCATCGAACGCAGCCGCACGTATTACGGCAACGACAAAAATTATCCTGCCGCGTGGGAGCCGGGCGGCGAAGATTTTTTCTCCGCGAGTTTGATGGAAGCTGATTTGATGCGGCGTGTGTTGACGCCTGCGGAATTTAAAAAATGGTTTACTGGTTTTCTGCCGAGCATACCGAATTCATTGCTCACGCCTGCCATTGTCGCTGATCGAAGTGATCCGAAAATCGTGCATTTGGATGGACTGAATTTGAGTCGTGCGTGGTGTATGAAAAGCATTGCGGCAGCGTTGCCGAAAAATGATCCAACACAGAAAATTTTACTGAAAGCGGCAGAAACTCATGCGAAATCTGCGTTACCGAATATTACCAGTGGGAATTATGAAGGTGAGCATTGGTTGGCATCTTTTGCGGTGTACTTGCTGAAATAAAATCAAAAGGCAAATATCAAAAATTAAAAGGCAAAAGGGCGGCACTTCATTTAAGAAATTCAGATAAAAATTCTTAAAAAGGCTTTGCTTCCGAATCCAACTTTTGCCTTTTAACTTTTGATATTTGCCTTTTGATTTGTCTTTTTTCCTACACCGCAACCGCCGCTTTAATCCCCGGATGATATTGATAATTCACGACTTCAAAATCCTCAAATTTATAATCAAAAATTGAATCCGGTTTGCGCTTGATGACAAGCTGCGGGAGCGGGTACGGTTCGCGGCTGAGTTGTAGATTTACCTGCTCAAAATGATTGTTGTAGATGTGGCAATCTCCGCCTGTCCAAATAAATTCACCTGCTTCCAACTCGCATTGCTGCGCGACCATGTGTGTGAGCAGCGCGTACGATGCGATGTTGAATGGGACGCCTAAAAAACTGTCCGCGCTACGCTGATACAACTGGCAGGAAAGTTTTCCATCCGCGACATAAAATTGAAAAAACGAATGACACGGCGGTAGCGGAGTTTTATCTGCGAAAGTCGGATTGAAAGCGACTATGATGTGGCGGCGTGAATTTGGATTATTTTTGATCTGCGAAATTACTTGCGAAATTTGATCAAGGTGCGATCCATCAGGATTTGGCCACGAACGCCACATCGAACCGTAAATGCCTTCGCCGAGTTCGCCGTTCGCGTCGGCCCATTCGTCCCAAATCGAAACGCCATTTTCTTTCAAATACTGAATGTTCGTATCACCCCGCAAAAACCATAATAATTCGTGAATGATTGATTTCAGGTGGACGCGTTTGGTCGTGACCAGCGGGAAGCCTTCCTGCAAGTTGAACCGCATTTGATGCCCGAAAACACTGATAGTTCCGGTTCCGGTGCGATCTCCTTTTTGGACGCCGTGCGTTAAAATATGGGAAAGATAATCAAGATATTGTTTCATAAGAATTTTTGTGAAAGCCGAAATTACCATACGTGCTGAATTGAATAAAGGTTGACGGCTGGGCAGTGGTTCGGTACATTCTTCGACTAATCAGTGACTGATTGATTGACTCCAGCAACGAAAGCCCCACAACGCGTGAAAATCCGAAATCAATTCTTGAAAAGTTAGGAAACTATGAGCTATCAAAATTTTACTTTGCCTGCGCGAATCCAACGATTAGGAGAGCTTGCCTACAATGTGTGGTGGAGCTGGAACCCTGATGCCAGCGGATTATTTAAGTATCTCGACAAAACATTGTGGGAATTAACGCAAAATAATCCGGTGCGATTGCTGCGTCAACTGGCTCCGGCGAAACTTGAAGCCGCTGCTGCGGATCCGGCATTTTTGCGTCGCTACGACGGTGTGATGCTGGCCTTTGATCGGGCGCTTTCCAGTCAGGACGATTGGTTTCCGAACACCTATCCGGAGCATAAAGATCACACCATCGCGTATTTCTCGGCTGAATTTGGCGTGCATAATTCATTGCCGATTTATTCAGGCGGGCTTGGAATTTTAGCCGGCGATCACAGCAAGGAAGCCAGCGATCTGGGCTTGCCATTTGTGGGCATCGGATTTGTGTATCCCGAAGGTTATTTTCAGCAGCGGATTTCGGCTGCCGGACAACAGGAAGCGCATTATTTACAGCTTGATTATTCGATGGCTCCGCTGGAACCGGTCTTCACGAAAGACACGTCGGGGCCGCTGAAATTTCATCTGGGGGGACGCGATATTTATGTGGGCGTCTGGCGCGTGCGGCTGGGCTCAGGTTCATTAGTTTTGATGAATGCTGATGTCGAAGAAAATCAGCCGTGGGATCGTGAATTATCAGCGCGACTATATGGCGGAGATCGTCAAACGCGATTGTTGCAGGAAATGTTATTGGGTATTGGCGGCGTAAAAATGCTGCGTGCCCTGAATCTGAATCCTGCCGTCTATCACGCGAACGAAGGGCACGCGGCGTTCTTATTACTCGAACGAATTCGGGAAATTGTAGAAGCCGGCGCGACTTTTGATGAAGCTGTCGAGCAGGTACGCGCGACGACTGTTTTCACTACGCATACGCCGGTTCCGGCGGGACACGATACATTCCAATTCAATTTAATTGAGAAACATTTTGAAGGTTTTTGGGATCAACTAAAAATCAGCCGCGAACATTTTCTTTCGCTCGGAGCTTACAGCGATCATCACGGCGGTACGAATTTTAATATGACTGCACTGGCGTTGCGGCTCGCCGGAAAATTCAACGGCGTCAGCAAGCTCAACGGTGAAGTTTCGCGCCAGATGTGGCAGCCTTTATGGGAAGGAAAACCTGTCGAAGAAATTCCGATTGGTTCAGTGACAAACGGTGTCCATTCTCCGACATGGCTCTCGCCGGAGCTGGGAAAATTATTTTCAAAATATCTGGGACAGGATTGGTTGAAGCATCACGATGATCCGAAATTCTGGGAGCGCATTCACGAAATTCCTGACGATGAGATGTGGAACCTGCATCAGCGCATGAAAGCGCGTCTGATGAGCTTTATGCGCGAAAGAGCGCGTAATCGCTGGATGCACGACGGCACGGGCGCGACGCATGCGTTGGCTTCGGGAACGCTGTTTGATCCTGAAGCTTTGACAATCGGTTTTGCGCGTCGCTTTGCCACTTATAAACGAGCATTGTTGGCATTCCGCGATTTGGCGCGCTTGAAAAATATCTTGCAGGATTCGTGGCGTCCGGTGCAGATTGTTTTCGCTGGCAAAGCACATCCTGCCGATGATCCGGGACGCGGCTTGATTCACAATTTATACGAAGCCGCACGCGATAGTGGAATGGGCGGACACATCGCCTTTGTTGAGGACTACGATATTTTGGTCGCGAAATATTTGTATCACGGCGTAGATGTCTGGATGAATACGCCGCGTCCACCGCTCGAAGCCAGCGGAACCAGCGGAATGAAAGCCGCGCTCAATGGCGTCCCGAATTTCAGCATTCTTGATGGCTGGTGGTACGAGGGTTATCACGGCACGAACGGCTGGATGATTGGCTCCGATCCGATGATTGAGATGAACGAAGACGAACGCGACACGGCGGATTCGATTTCACTTTATGAAACATTGGAGAAAGAAATTGTCCCGTTGTATTACGACCGGGATTCTGACGGTGTTCCGCGCGGTTGGGTGCAGGTCATGAAAGAGGCGATCAAGCAGGGCGCGCCTGCTTTCAGTGCACGACGCATGGTCAAGGAATATACGGAGACGTTATATTTGCCTGCGATGAAGGCGGCGCAGAAGAAATAGGATTTGTGGCAGCAAAAAAAGAGAGTGAGAGGCCTAGGTTTCTCACTCTCTTTTTTATTGGAATCATCAAGGTAGATTTTTCATTTGATTTTTCTTTGCAAGAATTTTTTGCTTTCCCGTTCAGTGAATGGAGGAACCAATATGAATCAAAGAATCTTCAAATTTTTAGCCATCACGCTCATCGTTGGCTTTATCACCGTAAGCCATATCAATTTTACTTCCCAAGTGAACGCTCAGGAAAAAGTTCGACTTCAACCAGCCATTGTTGATTGTCATACCAGCAGTCCTTTCGATGAACTAAATCAAGTCATGCAAACACGTTTTCTGAATTGGGAGAAAGGGTTTGGATATGAAAGGCTCACCCCTTTTGAGATGACGCAATTGAGTTCACGGCACGAAAGACGAACATTGATTGCTGTGAAGAGTAACGATATTTTTAGCCCTGAAAGCAGTGAAGAAGCTCTCGCAATCAATAACCTGAAAACACAACGAATGAAGCTTGGGGTTTTTCTTGCAAGCCGTTGGGCAGGTTTTCTTCTGAGTCCTAAATCCTTTGAGCAAAAAGAAAAGCTAGAACCTGGAGTTGCCTATTTTCGCCCATCTCCAATCGTACCTGTAATTAAAGGGCCAGTAATTGTTACACACGCGGACTCCTTAGATAGCTATCCAGAAATTACGAACAAAGAATTTGTTGCCAAAGTGCAAATGGCAGTGAAGGCTTTTGAATCTTCCGATTCATTTCTTTTCAATGCTGATGGGTGGAACATTGAAGCTCGCCCAGTACGTGCGACGATGGAATCCTGTGTGGAATGTCACAACTCAAGATTTGCTGACGTGCAATATAGTTTGCCTGATTCAAACGAAAAGAAACTTGATGTAAACAAAGTCAAAATCGGCGATACGTTAGGAGTGTTGCTGTATACATACAAAGAAAATAAGACTTCAAAATAACTGATGAACAAGTGAAAATAAAAAAGGAGTAGAAAATTTCAATGAAGTTCTACTCCTTTTTTGCGGTAATTAATTTCCAAACTGCGCTACAGAATTGAAACTTGCGATGGCTTGAACCGAGGTGCTATAGTTAAGCTTGGATTTTAAAATGCTTACGCGCTTAACTACAATTTTGCTGTTGCTGACATTTGGTGTTTTGCCCACCACAGCTCATGCTTACCACGTTGCTTCGTTATTGTGCCAGACGCTCGGACAGGATGAAGAAAATTGTTGTACGAGTGAAGGCGAATGCCGGATGGACATGTCGCATGTTCAGGTAGGAGAAGGCGGTAATAATTTATGTCTTTGTGCCGTCAGCGAAGCTCAATACCCAGATGGAATAATTACTGTAGCCCCAACGTTTCCTGCTCTGCCTGCTCAGGAAGATGTCCTGAAGTTATCGGTGCTGACAGCTTCTGAAAATCTTCAGGTAACGCATTTTTCAACCTCAACGTCTCATCACAAAAGTAACAAAACCTACCTCATAAATACTTGTTTTCGACTTTAATTTACGCTCCAGGCCGAAGTGTGTCTTAAAGTTCAGATAACGCTATCCCGTAAAGCAAAAATGGTGAAACTCAGAATTGTCACGATTCTGATACGTATATTTTTTAGGAGTCAGCAATGTCTATTAGCTCTTGGCGTGAGATTTTTTGTAGTAAAAGAAACGCCTTTATTTCAACTTTCATAATAATTCTTTGCGCGCAAACATTCTCACAAACTCCTGTTCCAGCTCTGTCAAATTCGATGCAAGCGTCAACCCAAACATCAACTCAAACATTAGGGCAATCAGTTGGTGCGGTGTTACGTTTGGAAGACCTGGAACAGATGGCGCTGAAGTCCAACCCTACGATGGCACAAGCTGAAGCGGTAATTCGCGCGGCGGAAGGGAAACGCGTGCAGTCCGGTCTCTGGCCGAATCCAATTGTGGGTTATTCAGGCAATGAATTCGCCTTGCGCGCTTTTGGCGAAAAGAGTGAACACCTGGGTTTCATCGAACAAACCATTCCGCTCGGCGGCAAGCTGAAAAAAAGCCAGGCAATTTTTGCACAGGAAAAACTGCAATCGGAACAATCTGCAGTTGCGCAACGACAACGCATCGTTAACGGTGTCAGGATGCTGTTTTACCGGGCCTTAGGGGCGCAGCAATTGGTTGCAGTGCGAACCGAACTGGCTAAACTCTCTCGTGACGCGGTCAAGGTCACAGGCGAATTATTGAATGTCGGACAGGCCGATCGTCCAGACGTGGCGCAAATTCGCATTGAGGCTGAACGGGCAGAAATAGACCTGATGATGGCGGAAAACGAACGCGAGCAAGTGTGGTCAGAACTGGCGGCAGTCGTGGGGAATCCTGCGCTCAAGCCGACGACTTTGGCAGGTCAATTAGAGAAAGATTTACCGGTGTTGAATCAGGAGGCTCTACTCAATCAATTACTCACGAACAGCCCTGAAGTCAAACGCGCTCAGACTGGTGTCGAACGTGCGCGGGCTGTGATTTCGCGTGCCAAAGCTGAAGTCACGCCCGACCTCTATTTACGCGGCGGATTCGGATACAACCGCGAGTTACTGGAAAGAGAAATTCCGAGTATCAGGAAGCGAACAGGTCTGGAAGCGCAAGTTGAAGTTGGCTTGCGAATCCCGATCTTCAATCGTAATCAGGGCGGCATTGCTTCCGCGACCGCCGAGCTGGATGTGGCAGAAAGGGAAGTCCAACGCGTCGAATTATTGTTGCGTACGCGGTTTGCCTCTGCCTTTCGCAATTATTTGAATGCGTCGCGCGTCGCTTCGCAATATGAGAAACAAATCGTGCCGCAAGCGCAGGGCGCGTATGACATGTATCTGAAAAATTTTCGCGGCATGGCGGCGGCTTATCCGCAGGTGCTGATCGCCCAACGGACGCTCTTTCAAGTGCGCGCCGATTATGTTGCGGCTTTGGTCAACACGTGGCAGCACGCCGCATTGTTACAAGGCTATCTTCTCAGTGGCCCGCTTGATGCGTCAGGTGGAATGACAATGGAAAATAGCAATCCAGGCAATGCGGATGACCGTGATTAAGATCAAGTAATTATTTTTAGGAGTAATCGAAATGGAAAATATGAATTGGATGCGAAGAAAATTCTTGCAGAGTTCAAGTTTGCTGGGGGCGGGAATTGTGTTGAATGGCACGGCAGCGGCGCAACACGAAGGGCACCAAATGCCAAAGCCGGAGCCGAAACCAAAGACCGACAAACCGAAAACCAGTCAACCGGCAATGCCGGAACACGATCATGAAAAAATGTTAGCCGAACAGGCTAAACAGGCGACCGGGCAGTATGTGCCCGTGCAGACACCTGATCTGAAAAAGCTGGAATATACGATGGACAACGGCGTCAAAGTTTTCAACCTGCGCGCTGAAGTCATTCATTGTGAGCTGATGCCCAAAACTCACATGGGGCCAGCGCGCAAGATGTGGGCATGGGGTTACAACGGCAGCGTGCCGGGGCCAATGTTCGAAGTTGTCGAAGGCGACCGCCTGCGCGTTATCTTTGAAAATAAACTGCCTGAACCGACGACGATTCACTGGCACGGACTTGAGATTCCAATTGAGATGGATGGTACGCCTTACATCAGTCAGCCGATGGTCGAACCGGGCGGCGTGTTTATTTACGAGTTTACGGTCAACCAACACGGCACCTTCTTCTATCATTCGCACGGCGCGATGCAGGAGATGTTCGGAATGATCGGAATGTTTGTTATCCATCCCAAAACGCCACAAACGCCGCGTGTAGATAGAGACTTTGGAATCGTACTTCAGGAATGGGCGCTGCTGCCGAACAACGACGTACCGAATTCGCTTTCGATGGAATTCAACTGGTTGACGATGAACGGCAAAGCCGCACCCGCTACGACGCCGATGATCGTCAAGAAAGGCGAGCGAGTGCGTTTACGGTTAGTGAATATGGGGATGGATCATCATCCGATCCATCTGCATGGCGTGCAGTTCTACGTGACCGGCACGGAAGGCGGACGCATTCCCCAATCGGCGTGGTATCCGGGCAATACAATTATTGTCGGTGTAGCGCAGGCGCGTGATCTTGAATTTGTTGCGCAATATGAAGGCGACTGGATGCTGCACTGCCACATGCCACACCACATGATGAATCAGATGGTTTCGATGGTCGGCCCCATGGCGATGTCGCACGGGAGTGGTTCACAGACAGGTTTGGGGATGGAAGAAGGAATGGGCATGTTGCGGCAAGGTCATGCGCTCAGCGAAGACTTTGGTCCTGGCATGGGGCGTGGCATGGGAATGACAACGTCGGAACAAAAAGTTTCGAATGCAGTCGGGCAACAGACCCCGATGCCAACGGGGCTATTCGCCTGTCCGATGCATCCGGAAGTTCGTTCCAACAAAGAAGGGAATTGTCCGAAGTGCAATATGAAGCTCGTCAAACAACAAGCGCCGGAAATTTATGTTTGCCCGATGCACCCGGAGGTTGTCTTGAATAAAGCCGGATCGTGTCCGAAATGCAATATGACATTAGTCAGGAAGCAGCAAACCGCCGTTGCCTTGACCGAGGAGGAACGGAAGAAAGTTCCCGGTTACCCCCAGGATATGATGATGATTGTGGACGACGATGTAGCCAAGCCGGAAACGTGGGGACTCGCACCGGGCTGGACGGCTTCGATGATGGGCATGATGAACTTGGTGCGCGTGATGCCGGCAGATAAATACGATAAAATTATGGCAATGATCAAAGCGGGCAAAGTTGAAAAACCAAACGCTACGCCTGAACATAAACACGGTGATGAATAATCTCACACATCAGGATTACATTTGAAATTCGCTATAGCGTCACGAAACTTGGCTTTAATTATGAACAAATTACTACTCCTATTCGCAGCGGTTTTCTTTCCTCTTTTGTCATTTGCACAGGTGGGAGACTTACCGCTTCAAGCGGGAGCGGGCAGCGGTCAACCCAATCTGGCAGTTGCGGCGGATGGCAGAGTTCATTTGAGTTGGATCGAACGGTTAGGCGAGGGACGTTTCTCGCTGCGGTTTTCAACGTTGGAAAAAGATATTTGGTCAGCTCCTCGTGTTATCGCCGAAGGTTCGAACTGGTTCGTGAACTGGGCGGATTTTCCTTCAATGATTGCTCTGCCGGACGGTTCGCTGGCGGCGCATTGGCTGGTAAAAAGCGGGACAGGAACGTTTGATTACGATGTGACAATCTCACGTTCATTCAATGGTGGCAAAACGTGGAGTAAGCCGTTTGTGCCCCATCGCGATGGGGTCAAGGCAGAGCACGGATTCGTTTCGCTGTTAGCGGCAAAAGATGGAAATCTGGCGGCAGTCTGGCTTGACGGACGCGAAATGAAACCTGGCGCAGGCGACCACGATCATGGACATGGCGAGATGACATTGCGTTACTTGAAGGTCAAACGTGATGGCACACTGACCGACGAAGCTGTGTTGGATTCACGAGTGTGCGAATGCTGTCAGACTTCGGCGGCGATAACGGCTGATGGGCCAGTCGTTGTGTACCGCGACCGCTCGGAGCAGGAGCTTCGTGACATTTCCATTGTGCGTTTGCGCGACGGCAAATGGAGTCAGCCGCTGCCTGTTTTCAAAGATGGCTGGCAAATCAATGGCTGCCCTGTGAACGGCCCTTCAGTGGCGGCGTCGGGTCGTCGCGTAGCCGTTGCCTGGTACACCGGCGTTAATGACAAGCCGCGCGTGAAGCTGGCTTTTTCCACTGATGCGGGAGCGAGTTTTGGTGAACCAATAACGATTGATGACGGCAATCCAGCGGGGCGCGTAGAAACTTTGATGTTGGCGGACGGGACGGCAATGGTCTGCTGGTTGGAAAAGGTAACGGGCGGCGGCGAAGTTCGCGTGCGGCGTGTGAGACCGAGTGGTAAGTCTGATCCGGCGATGATTGTTTCCGGCACTGGCACAGCGCGCTCAAACGGTTTCCCGCAAATGGCACGTGTCGGCAATAAGTTGGTCTTTGCGTGGACTGGCACACGTGTGATGACTGCGGTACTTCCTCTTCCTTAGCGAGCGCACCTTCCAGCGCTACGTTATGGTCAACTCACCAGTTTCTATAATCCGGCTGACGGCATGGAAATCCGTTTTTAAGAAAACCAGATTTATTCAACACCTCAGTAACTTTCCTTCCTCAAAATTAAGGCGAAGTCGGCTTCACAGCACTATCACAATCCCCGTGAGATGAGCGGATTCCTCTCAGATTTGTTCGACTCAGAATTGAAAGAATTTAGCCACAAAATACGCATTCGCGGCTCTTAGGGTAGAGCCTGCTGACAAAATAGTTTGGGTAACATCACGGCTGTGCCTCCGCCAAATAAACAACTGAACATACCGAGCACCGACTTCAGAATAGAAGAAAATGAATACTGCTCTTGCTCCAGTCACTGACAGGGATGAGGTGTCGCTTAAAATGGTGGCATCATTCTGTTGTTTGTGTGATCAAGAGGACTCCGAGATAGTTGGCAGAGGTGAAGATTTTGAGTACCGCACCAGTGAGGACACTTTTACCGCTATGCAGTGTGGCACGTGCAGTTTGGTTTATCTAAATCCGCGCCCCGCATTAGAAGAATTTACCCGCATTTATCCCGCTAGTTATCACGCCTTTGCATTTTCCAAAACAGAATTCGGGTTTGTTTTCAAAGCTCGGCGCTGGCTCGAAGCGCAACGTCTTTTGAGTTGGTGTCGCAACTTGCCGGACAATGCACGAATTATTGACATCGGTTGTGGCGATGGTTTCCACCTGGAATTACTTAAAGATTTTGGCAAGCAAACGTGGCAAATAGAAGGCGTCGATGCCGATGAACGTGCTGTGAAAATGGCTCATCAAAAAAGCCTCACGGTTCATCAGGGCTTACTCGAAAATCTTAATTTACCGCCGGAAACTTATGATTTAGCAATTTTAATTCAAACGATTGAACATCTCGCTGACCCACCACAACTGCTTGCGAACGTACGGAAATTGTTGCGTCCAGGCGGGCGCGTCGTCATCGTCACCGATAACACGGACTCGCTTGATTTCCGAATATTCAAGCAGCGCTATTGGGGCGGCTATCATTTCCCGCGTCATTGGAATTTATTTAATCCGCAAACAGTACGCCGCTTAGCCGAGAAAACCGACTTTGAAGTGGAGACCTTGACTACACAAGTCAGTCCGGTGAATTGGACATATTCCGTGCGAAACGCTTTGGCCGACCGTAACGCGCCGAATTGGCTTATTGAATTGTTTAGTTTGAAATCCACGCTCGCACTCGGAGTATTCACGATTTTTGACTTCGTACACAATCTCGCCGGACGGGGCGCATTGCTCAATGCGATTCTCAGGCGTCCTGATTTGAAGGAAAACTTATGAGACACAATGCCAATAAGCCAGTCGTAATTCTTGGTGCCGGTTTGGCCGGATTGACTGCCGCCAATTTTTTGCGTCAAAACAATATTCCGGTTCTGCTCTTTGAAGCTGGAAATAAAATTGCCGGTCTCGCGCAAAGTTTTCATGATGAAGATGGTTTTACCTACGATTTCGGCGCCCATTTTATTACCAATCGATTGGCAAAAGCGGTTGGAATTTCCGAAAAATGCCGCACGGTTAAGCATTACGCTGAAACAGTTTGGCTTGATGGTAAATCTTATGGCTACCCGTTCGGACTACTGAGAATTCCGCGCATGGTGACCAGCGGCGTAACTTCAAAACTAGCTGTTTCAAATCCTAAACCTGCTTCCGCAGCGGAGTGGTTTCGCACGAATTACGGTTGCGCGTTAGCCGATGAAGTGGCGATTCCTTTAACCGAAGCATGGTCTGGAGCAACAGCCGAAAATCTTTCCCCGGCGGTTGGTGATGGTATTTCTAATAGTATTCCGTATACGCTCTGGCTCAAGCTCGCTTCTCGTCTAACCCACCGTGCCATTTCTTGTGGCTATAGCCGCGAACTTCCCGAAAATGCGAGCGTCTATCACGTTTATCCTGAAGGCGGCATCGGTGCTTTGTGTCAAAAATTAGCGGCAGATTTAAGCGGCGTAATTCAGCTTGAATCACCAGTTGAAAAAATTTTGGTTGAGGAGAACCGAGCTACTGGCATTCGTGTGAATGGACGCGAGATCGAGGCAGCAGCGGTTATCAGCACTGCGCCGATTAATGTCCTGAGTAAAATAATCGAAGGCACTGACCGTCTGGAATATCTTTCACGTTTTCGGTATCGCCCGATGGTTTTCGTTAATTTGCGTTTGAAGGGGCGGGGACTTTTGCCCGATGTCGTGACGTGGACACCCGAAACGCAATTTCCTTTTTTCCGCTTGACCGAAACGCCTCTCTCCATGCCCTGGCTTGCTCCCACAGATAAAACCATTATCACGGTAGATATTGGTTGTGAGAAAGGCGACGAATTCTGGCAAATGGATGAGGAACGATTAGGCGAGTTTTGTATTGAACATCTCAAACCAATTATTCCTAATGTCAGGCAACGCTACGAAGGCTGTCGTGTGATGCGAACGCCGATTGCTTATCCTGTTTTTCTTAGAGAATACGAAACTGAACGACAAAAATTGGCAACTGGAACGGGCATCGAAAACTTGTACAGTATCGGACGCAATGGGGAATTTATGCACATTTTTATGGAGGATGTATTTGAGCGGACGCGGAAAAAAATACAGCAACTAGCACTTTTACTAGCGACGCAAAACCGATCCTCCTTTGCTGTTCGCAATCCGATTAAAATCCTTACTCCATCGCGATAAAAGTTCAAATATGGCAATGAAACCGGATAAAGAAATAATCATGATGTGGCAGGGCTTCGTAGTCGGAGCCTTGTATACCAGTTTAATTTTTATCCTGTGGATTTTTTGCACAGTGATCATTTACTCTTTTTTTTGCGTGAATCTTCAATCGCCGTTTGGTGTGCTCAGTACAACAGGATTAGCAGCTATTATCACCTGCCTAATTGTTAATTTTTCAGGAAAGCGAAGAGCAGGCTAAAGCGGAAATGATCGCGCTATTCGTTTGTTTGCGCGTAAGGATTTTCGAGCGTTCCGGCGCGTAATTCATCGGCGTACATCCGCTCAAATAGTTGGCGTCGTTTTTCTGTATCGGATAAGCCTTCGGGCAACGAAGATAAAATGATTTGACGTCCCGTCGCCATCATCGAGAACGCCATCTGCATACGCTCTTCGGGAGTGCGCGCCATAATCATTTCACGATAAAGTTTTTCGACTTCGGATGATGCGTCATTCATAAATATGGTGTCAGGATTTTTACTGAAAAGGGACAAGGGAACAAGGGATCAAAGAAGAAAGAATGATATTTTTATTCATCCATTTCTTTGATCCTTTGCCCCCTTGTCCCTTTGCGGTAATTTTTTATCAAAATAAAAGGCGTATCCGTGAAGATACGCCTTTCATTATACCACTGCTGTGATGTTGGTCTTAGACGCCGACCTTCACAAACATGATGACGAGCGCGAAGATGACGCAGGTTTCGACGAAGGCGAGACCTAACAACATCATCGTTTGAATTTTTCCGGCTGCGCCAGGATTACGCGCTGCGCCTTCGCACGCGGCGGCGGCAATTTTACCATGACCAAGAGCGGCGATTCCGGCGGCGATTCCGATGCCGAGACCGGCGGCTAAATATCCATAACCTCTATCTGTGACGCCACCGCCACTTTGCGCGAGCGCAGGCATGACAGTGAAGAGCATTCCGACGACTGCTAATAAAAACTTTTTCATGATTTTTCCTTTGAAAATAATTGTAAATTTAAGAAGCAATTTTGCTTCCGTGACAAAGGATGTTCGCAATTGATTCAGGAATAATTTCGACGCTAGGGATTCGATTACGCTTTTGGGAAAGGCAACGCTCCATCAACGTTTCAAACTGCAATTAAGAACCAATCATTCAAACATCCAAATACACAGGAATTGATCCTGCATAAAATTTAGTGCGCGTGCGCTTCTCCGTGTCCGCCTTCATGTTCGTGATGCGTCATCTCGGCGATGTAAAGCATCGAAAGCACGATGAAGATAAACGTTTGCAGCACGCAAGCCAGTAATGATAATGGCATCAACAACATTGGTACGACCCAGGGGACTAATCCATTGAGGACGCCGCT
>JAYTCQ010000305.1:0-18021 GCA_043736395.1 Blastocatellia bacterium
AACCAAGCTGAAGCTTGTACTCCATGCTCCTTGATCCTTTGTTCAGGTCGAAGTATTCTTTCAACTCCAAACTGATTTAAGTTCGTCAACAATTTTCAGGTACATTCTTCCAACAAAAAACATGAAGATACTCACTAAATTATTCTTACTCGCAGTAGTGCTGTTAAGCGGTCATCTGGATTGTGCGGCACAGATTACTGCTGGCAAAGAAGCTCCGCCCGATGGCGCGAAGCTTTATGAACAACGCTGCGCGACCTGTCACGATAACCCAACCGGACGCACTCCGCCAAAATCTGTGCTGCAAGTGAAGTCGCCGGATGAAGTCATCATGGCGCTCACCTCCGGTTCAATGAAAACGCAGGCAAGCGGATTGAAAGAACTCGAAATTCGTGCGCTTGCAGTCTTCCTGACTGGAAGAAATCCAGCCAGTACGGTTGATCCTGAATTGCTGGCGAATAGCTGCAAAGCTCCGGCGGCTCCGATCAATTTAAAGGCTCCTCACTGGAGTGGTTGGGGCAACGATTACGACAATACACACTTCCAGCCTTCGCCCGGATTGAAAGCTGAAGACGTGCCGCGCCTTAAGGTAAAATGGGCGTACGCGTATCCATCATCAATGTCTATCGGACAGCCGACTGTCTACGGTGATCGTTTATTTGCGACCAGTAATTCCGGTCACGTCATCAGCTTGAATGCAAAAACGGGTTGCACTTACTGGGTTGTTAATGTTGGCTCTCCGGTGCGTTCTGCAATTTCTGTAGGAGCTTTGCCAGCCGGACAAAAAGCAAAATTCGCAGCATACTTCGGCGATGAAAAAGGTAATGTTTTTGCGATCAATGCTGAGACTGGCGAGACGCTCTGGAAATTAAATCTGGATACGCACCCCGTCGCGCGGATCACAGGTTCTCCGGTGCTTTACAAAGATCGTTTGTACGTTCCGGTTTCTTCCGTTGAAGAAGCCATCGCGCGTCCTGATAAATATGAATGCTGTAAATTTCGCGGCAGCATGGCGGCGGTAGACGCGTACTCCGGCAAGCTAATTTGGCAGACATACGCAATCACGGAAAAGCCGGAACCATTCAAAAAGAATTCTGCTGGAACGCAACTTTACGGCCCCGCCGGAGCGGCGATTTGGTCAGCTCCGACGCTTGATTTAAAACGTGGAGTTCTTTACGCCGGAACTGGAAATTCCTACACCGATGTTCCCACCAAAGGTAATGATGCAATCATCGCTTTTGACTTGAAAACTGGAGCAATTCGCTGGATTTCACAAGTTACTCCGGGTGATAATTTCATCATGAATTGTCGTCAGCCCGGCGTTGGAAATTGTCCGCAGAATGCCGGACCCGATTACGATATTGGCAGTTCTCCGATTTTGCGAAAACTGCCGAACGGCAAAGAAATTATTTTAGCCGGACAAAAATCTGGATTGCTTTATGGCCTTGATCCAGACCAGCAAGGTAAGAAAATTTGGGAGACAAGACTCAGCGATGGTACTGCACTCGGCGGTATCGAATGGGGCTTTGCGGCAGATGCGACAACGGCGTACGTGCCGATTGCTGATCCAATTGGAACACCTGCGACGCGCAAGCCTGGACTTTACGCGGTGAAGATTTCTACCGGAGAAAAATTATGGAATACGCCCGCGCCGTCAGTACCCTGCGCGTGGGGAAAAGAACGTTGCAGCAATGCGCAGTCCGCCGCTGCGAGCATGATTCCAGGTGTAGTTTTTTCAGGAACATCCGATGGACATCTGCGCGGCTACGCCACAAAAGATGGAAAGATCATCTGGGATTTTGACACGGCTGCGCAAGCATACGACGGCGTCAACGGCAAACAGGCAAAGGGCGGTACGATTGATTCCGGCGCGCCAATCATCGTCAACGGAATGGTCTATGTGAATTCCGGCTACGGCAGAATTTTAGGTAAATCCGGCAACGCGTTGATCGCTTTTTCAGTAGATGGAAAATAATATTTATGCGTTCAGAGTTCTTAGTACAGAGTTCACACTTTAGTGTGCCAAACGCCGCGCTTCGCTGGCGTTCTCACGCTGAAGCGTGAACTCTGAACTAAGACTCTGAACTTGAGGAACATCCCCATGAAAAGATTTATAAATTTATCCCTGACAATTTTACTAATTCAATTGTTCGCAATTTTCGCATTATCCCAATCCGGCAATCTTAATGGAAAATGGGAAGGCAAAACAGTTTCACCACAAGGCGAACGTCCAACGACTGCGACTTTCAAAAAGGACGGCGAAAGTTATACCGGTTCCATCTCTGGAATGCGTGGCGAAATGCCGCTCAAAGACATCAAAGTTGACGGGAATAAAATCACGGCTAAAGCTGAACTCGAAACCCCGCAAGGAGCCTTGACGATTGATTATAATTTTGACTTGCAAGGCGATGGATTGAAGGGCACAGGCTCGCTTAATCTGGGTGGCAATCCCATCACTTTTGAAGTTAATTTGAAACGTACGGGTGAAGGGGCAACTGCAACTGCTCCCGCGCCTGCCGCTTCGGAACCAGCCAGACCAGCGCCTCGCGCGCAACGCGTACTCGTCGCGCAGCCACAGCAAAAACAATCCATTGATTATTTTGTTGGAGAATGGAATTTCAAATTCATCGGACGCGAAAGCGCGTTTGGCTCAGCTCCGCGTGAAGGCATCGTGACGTTCACGAAACGTCCTGACGGAAAATCAGTGAGCGGCGCAACCGCTGGGCAAACGGATGGCAAGCAATACAAAGAAACTTCGATTATCACTTTCGATGAAGCAACAAAAAAAATGAAGTTCGATGAAAAATTATCTTCCGGTGTGAAGCTGACAAGCGAAGGCGATTGGAGCAGCCCCATCGCGATCAAATTCACTATTCCACCAACGAAATTCAAAGGTCAATCGCTGCAACTTAAACGTACAATTTCTATCGTAAGCCCGCATTCATTTTCAGTACTCGAAGAATTATCCGAAGACGGTGGGCCATTCGTTCGTTTAGGAAATGCAATTTTTTCAAAAAACGAAGCGAAATGATTTATCTCTGACTTGATTTTGGTTTACAATAATACCGACCGTTCGGTCGGTATTCAGTAGAAGACGTTCAGTTTTCTTTTGAGCAAAAAACTTTTGGAATTGTTACTCACGCAAGGTAGGCAAAATATGAAAAATCAACTTCGCAAAAGCGGAATTCTGAGCTTAGGATTATTCATCATTGTGATGTTTGCAATGGCTGCTTCTAAAGCTCCAACAGCAACTGTCACATACACCAAAGACATCGCGCCAATCATCAACAAGAGCTGTGCTGAATGTCATCGCGCCGGAGAAATTGCTCCGATGTCGTTAATGAACTACGCCGAAGTCAGACCGTGGGCGAAGTCTATTCGTGAACAGGTCGTCAGTCGTCAAATGCCACCGTGGTCAGCCGATCCGAAAGTTGGACATTGGGCGAATGATCCCAGTCTTTCACAAAAAGAAATTGACACGATCACCGCATGGGTAGCCGCTGGCGCTCCTAAAGGCGACGACAAAGATATGCCTGCCACACCGAATTTCACGCAGGGCTGGACGATAGGAAAACCCGATGTCGTCTTCACGATGCCGGAAGAATATTCAGTTCCCGCTGATGGCACGATTCCCTATTTGTATTTCACAATGCCAACCAATTTCACCGAAGATAAATGGATTCAGGCGATTGAAATTCGTCCCAGCAATCGCACTGTAGTGCATCACGTCATCGCGTACGCGCAAGCTGGCGGAACCAAAACAAATGCCTCCGGCGGCGAAGGTGATGTCAATAATGGTCGTCAACATCTGACCGGAATCACACCGAATAAAACAGGAAATGTTTTTGAGCCGGGCACAGCGCGCCTCATCAAAAAAGGAAGCAATATTGTTTTCCAAATGCATTACACGACGAATGGTCAGCCTGGAAAAGATCGTACGAGCATTGGATTCGTCTTCGCCAAAGCGCCAGCAACCAAAGAACTCCTGACTGGAAATGTGATGGATGTGAAATTTGCAATTCCTCCAGGAGCTGATAATCACGAAGTAAAATCGTCCAGAGTTTTCAAGGAAGATACGATCATTTCTTCGTTCTCTCCACATATGCACGTGCGAGGAAAGTCTGTGACTTACACGGCTTATTATCCTGACGGACGTTCTGAAGTTTTATTGAACGTTCCGAAGTTTGATTTCAACTGGCAGCATACTTATATGCCGAAAAATGAAATCAGATTACCCAAAGGAACAAAATTGGAAGTCGTCGCGCACTTCGATAATTCCACGAAAAATAAATACAATCCTGATCCGTCACAGACCGTGCGATGGGGCGATCAAACGTGGGAAGAAATGATGATCGGATGGTACACAGCTACGCGTCCGATTGACCAACCGAAGGCGCAAACTGCTTCGGATTCTTCCTCCAGTCGTTAATGATTACGGGGATTTCTATAATGGTCGGAGTTATATCAACACTGATATAGCTCCGACCGTCTCAGCATTAAGTAATGCATTTAAAATCAATCAGTAATAACAAATGATTCAGCAAAATTTTTGGGAAATTATTGAATCCGCCTGGGCTGCTTCGCCAAAGCTTGATAAGAAAAGAGTAACTGCTTTAAAAACTAATGACGAAGAACTTCTTCAGGAATTAAGTGAAGAACTGCAAGAAACAATTCTTGAAAACTACACGAAATTGCTAAGTACGCTAAGTAAAGATGATCTAACTAAGTTCATCCATACTTTAGAAGAGAGGCTCTACAAAATTGACCGTGAAGAAATTCATGAATATACAGACGGCTCTGACGATGGCTTTCTTTATTGTCGTTGTTTTGTTTTGGGGATGGGGGAAAATTATTACAATATGGTAGATAAAGACCCTTCCAAAGCGACGATGGACTTAGAAGCAGAAAGTTTCGGCTTTTCTGCTTATGAAGTTTATAAAGAAAAATTTGGCGAAGAGTTTGATCGGAATTCACTTCACTGTATTGAATCATGCTCAAACAAAAACGGTTGGAGTTGACCGCGGTCATCCGGTTCAAAGTGGAAAACTACTAACAAGGAACAACCATGCTGCGACCCTTTTTCATTGCCCTATTTCTGATACTTTCCTTTATTGTCACGCAAGCCCAATCACCTGCAAAAAATGATTACAGCAAAGGCGAAACATGGCTCTGTCGTCCCGGCAGACAAGACGCTTGCACCGTAGATTTGACGACGACAATCGTTCCTTCCAATGGAATCATGCGACAGGAAAAATTCGTTGCTGATCCTAAAGCTGCGATTGATTGCTTCTATGTGTATCCAACGGTTTCGAATGATCCCACCGCGAACAGCGATATGAATGCGGGGCCGGAAGAAAACAGTGTCGTCAAACATCAGCTCGCCCGCTTCGGATCAAAATGCCGGATTTACGCGCCGCTTTATCGGCAGGTAACGTTAACCGCGCTCCGTGCAAATTTAGCCGGAAAACCAATGCAGATGGATCGCGTATTGGGTTACAACGATGTGCTGGATGCCTGGAAATATTATCTCGAACACGACAATCAGGGACGGGGTGTAGTCCTCATCGGACATTCGCAAGGCTCCAGCGTTTTGCTCCAATTGATCCGCAATGAAATTGATGGCAAGCCAATTCAAAGCCGGATCGTTTCCGCGATGTTACTTGACGCAAACGTCGCTGTCCCCAAAGGTAAAGACGTCGGTGGCGCATTTAAAAATATGCCGCTGTGTCGTTCGGCAAATCAAACGGGCTGCATAATTTCGTACGTAACATTTCGTAATGACGTACCGCCTCCCGCGAATTCTCTCTTCGGAAAAGTCGCCGGAGATGGAATGGTTGCGGCTTGCACCAATCCTGCTGACCTGCGTGGTGGCATTGGAGAATTAAAAGCCTATCTCGGCAACGGCGGAAGCATTGTTTCATCGGCAGCGGCGACCAAACCCTGGGTCACGCCAGAACAACCTGTGAATACGCCCTTCGTGAGCGTGCCTGGCTTATTGACCGGGAAATGCGTCGAGAACGAAAAAGGTTCCTATCTCGCCGTCACAGTGCATGGAAATCCTCGTGATCCGCGTACCGATGAAATCGTCGGCGATGTCGTCGCTAACGGGCAAGTCCAAGCCAACTGGGGCTTACATTTGATTGACGTCAATGTCGCGATGGGAAATTTAGTTGAGATTGTCGGCGAACAGTCAAAGGCATATTTGAAGAATAGGAAGTAGATTTATTGGGTGGAAGAAATTATCTACGAAGTAACACGAAGTAAAAATTAAGGCAGAATTTTATTCAGGTTTAATTGATAATTTATTAGTCGTAATTAATAAGTTTTTTTTGTTTTCTTCGTGTTACTTCGTGACCTTCGTGGATAATTTCTTCCACCCAATCTCGACAATTTTTTCGGAGGCAAAATGAAACGAATTCTTAGCATCAGTTTGGCCAGCGTCGGATTACTTATCGGACTATTTTTGATGACAGGTTCCAGTCGCAGCAAAGCGCCTGCCTCTGTCACTTTTACAAAAGACATCGCGCCGATCCTTCAAAAAAATTGTCAGGTCTGTCATCGTCCTGGAGAAATTGCGCCGATGTCATTCCTCAATTACAAAGAAGTTCGTCCTTGGGCGAAATCAATTCGCGAAGCCGTAGTCACGCGCAAAATGCCTCCCTGGTTTGCTGATCCGCAGTTCGGAACTTTTTCAAATGATTGCCGTCTGTCGCAAAAAGAAATTGATACAATCACTTCCTGGGTTGATGGCGGAGCCAAAGAAGGCGACGTGAAAGATTTGCCACCGAATCCGAAATTTCCTGAAGGCTGGACGATTGGAAAACCTGATGTCGTGATTTCCATGACTGAAGCCTACAACGTTCCTGAACGCGGCGTGATTCCGTACAAATATTTTGCCGTCCCGACAAATTTAACGGAAGACAAATATGTGCAATTTGCTGAGATCAAACAAGGCAATCGCAAGATCGTGCATCACGTCATCGTAGACGTACTCAATCCCGAACCCGGCAAAGAACCCAAGCCCGGAGAGATTGATCCGGCGATGGCGCGACAAAAACAAGGCGGAGATTCTGACGGGCGTTTAGTCGGTTGGGCTCCCGGTGAAGCTCCGTTAACGCTACGTCCTGGACAAGCAAAATTGCTGAAGAAAGGTTCGTTTTTAGTTTTTCAAGTTCACTACACCACATATGGCGAAGCAGGTTCTGATCGCTCCAGCGTGGCGTTAATTTTCTCGAAAGACCCGGTCGAAAAACGCGTCATCACAGCAGGTGCTTTTCAAACGAATCTGGCGATTCCTCCCGGCGATCCGAACTACGAAGCAAAAGCTGAATTTGGTTTCAAAGAAGACAGTCACATTGACAGTCTCCATCCGCACATGCATTTTCGCGGCAAAGATTTCACCTTCAATTTAGTCTATCCTGACGGCACTTCAAAACTGCTGTTGTCGGTTCCGCACTACGATTTTAATTGGCAATTGACGTACACCCTCAAAGAAGAAATCGCTGCGCCCAAAGGCAGCAAGCTCGTCTGCGTAGCGCATTACGACAATTCGACGGGCAACAAATTCAATCCCGATCCAACGAAGCTGGTCAAATGGGGGCCACAGACGTGGGATGAAATGATGATCGGATATTTAGATTACACGCTTGATAAGCAAAACCTGCGGCAATCGCAGGCGGCATCGAAATAAAAGGTACGATAGGCGTCCCCGCCTGTCGCAGTGGCTAGGTATTTCGTAGAGGATAATTAATGTACGCGCGACTGGCGGGACGCCTATCGTACCCGTGAGAAAGTTTATGAAACGATTACTTACAATTCTTTTCTTAACACTCGTAACGACTGGTGTGATGCTCACCTCCAAAAGTTCCGCAATCATAGAAAAGCCGACGTTCGCCAAAGATGTCGCGCCGATCATTTTCAATAAATGTGCGAATTGCCATCGCTCCGGCGAAGTCGCTCCGATGTCGCTCACGTCCTATCAGGAAGTCCGTCCGTGGAGCAAAGCGATTCGTGAAGAAGTCGTCAAGCGCACAATGCCACCGTGGTTTGCTGATCCGCATAACTCTGCGAAATTCGGCAATGATCGCCGCTTGACTGATGCAGAAGTCGCGACGATTACCGCCTGGGTAGACGGCGGAGCACCGAAAGGTGCTGACAAGGATTTGCCGAAATTACCGAGCTACACGCCAGGCTGGACGTTTGGCGAACCGGATTTAATTGTTGAGATGCCGCTCGATTACGAAGTTCCGGCTGAAGGCGAATTGCCGATGCAGAATTTCTATGTGCTGGTTCCGTTCACTGAAGAAAAATGGATTGAAAAAGTTGAACTCCGTCCGGGAAATTCTGCCGTCGTTCATCACTCCATCGCTAACGTAGTCCGCTTGCCAGAAGGTACGAAAATCGTCAACGGCAAAGCCGTCCGTGATAATGCAACCGCCGCAAATCTCAACAGCCAATCCGCGCGATCAACCGGCGGTCTCAGCGAAGGCGGTTCAGAAGTTTTTCTCGATCAAAATTCCTTCGCCCGTTCCGGAGCCTTCAAATTAGTCGGACAAGCTCCCGGCAAGGGCTTTGAAAAGCATCATCCTGGTACGGCGAAACGCATCTTGCCGGGCATGTATTTTCAATTCAACATGCATTACCAGCCCAGCGGCAAAGCGGAAAAAGATCGTTCTAAATTAGGGCTGTGGTTTGCAAAAACGCCTGTAAAATATGAAGTCTTAACGAAAGGCGTGACCGACAATGTTTTCATTGAAGGCAAAGAATTAGCTGAAACAAAAATGGTCAATGGCAAAGAAGTGAAGGTGCGCGGCAGGATTCCCAACATCCCACCGAATTCCGGTAATTGGGAAATTAGTGCTGAGACTTCAATCCCCGAAGCGATCACGCTGTACGCTTTTGCGCCGCACATGCACTTGCGCGGCAAGGACATCAAATACACGTTAGTGCTTCCTGATGGAACGCAAAAAGTTTTGCTCAACGTGCCAAAATTCGACTTTAACTGGCAGTTGCATTACGAACTCGCCGAGCCGATGAAAGTCCCCGCTGGCAGCAAAATTCAAGCGATTGCGCATTATGACAATTCGGTCAGGAACCGCTACAATCCCGCTCCCAACAAGGAAGTTTTCTGGAGCGAACAAAGCTGGGATGAAATGTTCATCCCGTGGTTTGAATATACTGTGGATAGCAAAATACTAAATGGTGGTCGGTGATTGGTGGGCGGGGGTCGGTTATAAGGCAGCTTCGCGTTATACTCACGACCTTCGTTTACAAAACCGACCTCCGATCACTGACCTCCGACCACCCTTCTTATGATTTTCATCATCTTACTCGCCCTACTCTTCCAACAACCTTCACGTCCGACAGAACCGACGGATGCGATGCCGCTGCCGAATTTGGATTATTTTCTTGGTGCGTGGGAGTTCGACTGGAACGTTCCCGAATCTCCGCTTGGCCCCGCAGGAAAGCTGAAAGGGACCGAGACCTTCAAGAAAATCAGCGCGACAAAATACGAAAGCACTATTGAAGGCGATAGCCCGCAAGGAACCATCAAAGGACGCGCGACAACGGAATATAATGAAAAAGAAAAATCCGTCACGCGTGTAGTGACCGGACTGTTCGGCACAACCTCAAAAATGATCGGCCCCATCGGCGGCGACCTCGGAGGCTATTACACAATTCATTGGGAAAGCGCGCCGATCAAAAAAGATGGAAAAGTAGTGAAGCTCAAAGGAAAAACGCAGATGCTCTCACCTGCGCATTATCGCGTTCTGATTCAAATTTCTGTGGATGGTGGGCCGTACACGAATTTCGGGAATCCGTGGTTTAAGAAAGAAAAATGATGAGTAATGAGTGGTTACTCATTACTTCCCACTCATCACTCATCACTTCTTTTTCAATCATGCGCTGTCTCTTTAGCTAGAAAAACCGCAATCGTCGTCACACTCGCCATCCCAATCACAAACAATGCAATCGGCCACGAGGCACCGTAACTTCGCAGTAACCCTGTCGCGATCAATGGTGACAATCCTCCCGCCAGCACTGAAGCTAATTGATAGCCGAGGGAGGCTCCGCTGTAGCGAACTCTGGTTCCGAACAGCTCCGAAAAAAAGCTCGCCTGCGGGCCATACATCGCCGCGTGTCCGAAGACGAGCGCGCAGACGACAGCCAACATCATCAGATTCTTATTTGACGATTCGACCAACCAATAAAACGGAAACGCAAAAACCCCTGTGAATATTGCTCCAAATAGATAAATGGGACGCCTTCCCACCCGGTCAGAAAGCCAACCGAAAATTGGAATTGTAAATATTTCAATGACGGCGGCCAACGAAATTGCCGTCAAAACCGAAGCACTCGAAAATCCAATCTGAGGCAAAGTCGCGTACGTGAGAATAAAAACCGTGTAGAGATAAAATGCGCCGTTTTCAGCCAGCCTCGCGCCCATTGCTAAAAACACGTTTCTTGGATGCTGCCGGATGACTTCAAGAATCGGCATTTTCGATTCAGTTTTGGTTTGCTTTATTTCGGCAAAGGCAGGCGGCTCAACAATGGCGAGTCTGATGTACATTCCAACGCCAACCAGCAAAATGCTAACTAAAAATGCGATGCGCCAGCCCCAACTTAACAAATCGGCTTCGGGCAATTTTGAGACTTGTTTGAAAACCAGAGTTGAAAGCAATAATCCGGCAGGCACACCGACCTGAGGCCAACTTCCGTAAAATCCGCGTGCGCCTTTCGGTGAATGTTCGACTGCCATGAGAACGGCTCCGCCCCATTCACCGCCGACACCAAAACCCTGTGCGACGCGAAGCAAAATCAGCAATGCGGGTGCCCAAATTCCGATGCTTTCGTATGTTGGCAATAGCCCGATTAAAAACGTTGCAACGCCCATAATCAGCAGGGTCAAAATCAGCATAGATTTTCGTCCAATTCGATCACCGTAATGCCCGCACACGATGCCGCCGATAGGACGCGCAATGAAGCCGACCGCATACGTTCCGAACGCTGCGAGAGTGCCTGTCAACGGATCATAATTCGGGAAAAAGAGCTTATTAAAAACTAAAGCGCTGGCTGTGCCGTACAGAAAAAAATCGTACCATTCAATCGTCGTGCCGATGAAGCTGGCGAGCGCGACTTTGCGAATTGAGACCTGAGTTTGAGCTTGCAAGATTTTGAAAGCCTCCGTCTAAAATTTTTTGGGTTTGAATGCAGTGGAAATTGATTATGATTGTTTTGATCGGCCTGTCAATTATTTGAGCAAGGAACGATAAAAGAATATGATTTCCTAATGAATTCGAAGACGCGTAGTATTTTTGATCTGGGATTAATCGTGGCGGGAATTTTTTCGGCAGCCTTCGGGTTGAAAGGTTTTCTGCTTTCCAGCCATTTCATTGACGGAGGTGTGACAGGAATTTCGATGCTGTTATCAAACGCTTTGAGCTTCCCGTTAGCGGTTTTAATTCTCATTATCAACCTGCCATTCATCGCCATCGGCTACCGACAAATTGGGAAAAGCTTCGCTCTCAAAAGTGCTCTCGCCATTGCGGGACTTTCCTTCTGTTTGGCCTTCGTCAAATTTCCTGATGTTACTCCCGATAAATTATTAACGGCAATCTTCGGAGGATTTTTCATAGGCGCGGGCATTGGCTTAGCGATGCGTGGCGGCGCGGTTTTAGACGGAACAGAAATCGCTGCACTGCTTATCAGCAAAAGTAGCGCTATTTTAAAAGTCGGCGATGTTATTTTAATTCTGAATATTTTTATTTTCGCCAGCGCAGTCTTTTTGCTCGGCGTTGAATCCGCTCTCTATTCGATGCTGACGTATTTTGCGGCTTCGAAAACTGTGGATTTTATTATCTACGGGATTGAGGAATATCACGGCATCGTGATTGTCTCCGCGCGTAGTCAGGAGATTCGGCAGGCAATTTTACACGATCTGAATCGCGGCGTGACGGTGTATCTGGGACGCGGCGGTTTGAGCGAAACGGAACAGGAGATATTATATTGCGTTGTGACTCGCCTGGAAATTTCTAAAATCAAAGCCATCGTCGAAGGCTTGGACGAAGCCGCTTTCGTCGTCATTCATCATATCGCTGATGCTAGTGGCGGGATGGTCAAGAAACGAGCTTTGCATTAACACAGAGTGAGCGCGTAAACCGCTGCTCGCGTAACGTGGCGAATTGCGCACATGATTCTGACAGTTAGCACTTCGCCACTGCGTTTGCAACGCCTGGGCTGGCAAACGGAGCAAGCAGGATGCTTGCGTACCCGGTTTTATTTGCTCGCGCTTTCTTTAATTTTTTTGATGCGTCCTGCGCCCCATTGCGATTCTCTCAACCGCTCAACCACTTCGCCCTGGGCATTGCGAATAAAAGTAATTTCAGTTTCCTGATCTACCATTCGGAATTTATCTTTGCCAATCGGAACGAGTTCATATCTGGTTTTATCAGTCGCAACACTGACGATTTTATCCTGCTCTTTGATGACCTCAATAAAATTTCCCTTACCGGCATCGTAGCGTCCCACATAATCATTAAGCACTGCAGGATCAACCTTCACTACGGCAGGCCATTCGTAAGTATGATCCAAAAATCCAATCATCATTTCGTCGTATGTCGGTTCGCCGTAGCGGACATCATTGGTCGGATCGGGATTGAATTTATTTTTTGCCGAATTATCAAAATGTGCCGTTACTGTCAGCTTTGTTCCTTTCGGCAGCAGTTTCGGTTCCTTCAGGAAATAGGAAGTCTGCCACGCAAAACTGTAGTTCGGAACGCGCAACAAAACTTCAGATTTTCCATCGGGATAAGTCGCGCGGTATTCCATCGCGGCTCCACGATAATGCATGTGTGGCGAGAAGGAATAAATTTTACTATCACGCCACAACGTCCATTCCGAAGTCACCGGATGGTGATTCGCTCCGGCTGGAATGTTGAAAAACATGTTCGCCACGGCGTAGGTATTCAATAATTTTTCAGGCTTGGATTTTGCAAAAACCATCCCAACCATCGAACGATCTTTTTGGACGGAACCTGCTACTTTTGAGTAATGCACCTGAAAACGAATCGTCGCACCGGCAGGAACTTTTTTCGCAATTCCAGGTTCCCAAATGTCGGGATTATGTCCGGGCGCGTAAGCGGTTAAGTAATCATCTACGCTATTGAATCCACGTAAATCTTGCGGAGTATCGGCAGCGTTATCGAAAACTGGAGTGTCAGGTTTTGTGCGAATCAATTGACCATCGCGAAACCATGGTGTGTTCTTCAACGACATTTCAATCGCCTTGTCACGCATTTCTTTTTTTACTTTTGACAGCGAAGGCGAGCCCGGCGGGACGATAAAAGCCAGAATGTGATGGACAACCTTTCTATTGCCGGGCCTGGCTTCGACCATTTGAATAAATTTGTCTTCGGTGAAATTTGTCGGCATATCAAAGTACTGATATTCGTCGGGGCCATTCGCGTCCAGCGTGTATTCTTCCGGCATTTCAATCACGACATCAGGCTTGGAGATATTCCAGCCTTCAATGAATTTAGGCGCGGGCGGCAGGTCTTTTGGATTGCCCTCAATTGCACCACCATCAATCCACGCGACGATGGTTTTGATTTCAGCTTCACTTAAGCGGCGATCATTTTTCCAGTTCCCAAAATGCGCATCTGCATGCCACGGCGGCATCTCTTTGGAGATCACTTTTTCGCGAATGGATTTTGCCCACGGACGCGCGTCTTTGTAGCTCAACGTCGAGAACGGAGCCGCTTCACCGGGGCGATGACACTCGGCACATTTGGCGTTGAAAATTGGGGCTACGTCTTTATTGAACGTTGGATTTTTCGCTGCCAAATTTGCGCTTGAGGTTGAGAATGTCAAGGCTGACGAGACTCCAAGCAGCCCTAATGTAAGTGAGAGAATTAAATTTCGTTTCATGTTTGTTACCTAAATCAATCGTCAAACAAGCTTCAGTTTGTTGGACGTTTCGTTATTGCTTCGATTCGCTATTCGCAGCAGCTTTCACGACGCGCTTGGCTTTTAATTTTTGCCCACTAAACTCGGCATTTAATCCGGTCACTTCACCCTTGTCATCTATCACAAATGATACTGCCGCATCCTCCAAATCTTTGAAGAAAAATTCCGTTTCAGATTTTGGAGTCGCTTCCATCGCACCTTGCCCGGGAACACTGAAAAATAATTTTCCAGCTTCAACTTTGATCGTAAACGTTGGCCCCATCCCCATTGAATAATCGCCAACATATTTTGCCAGTACTGATGGATCAACCTTGACGGCAGTTTTGGCAACAGGCTTTGGACGTGCGTAGTCCACAAATCCAACCAACATTTCATCGTAGGTCGGTTCGCCGAATCTGACGATTTTGGTTGGATCAGGATTCAATTTATTTTTCGCGGAATTATCAAACACCGCTGAAACCTGAATCCGCGAACCTTTCGGAATCGCCACCGGATTTTTTAATTTGTACAACGTCTGCCAATTAAAATTGTAGCGTCCCACGTCAATTAACGTTTCGCGTTTGCCGTCAGGATAAATCACCTCGTATTTCATCGCCTTGCCGCGAACGTGCATGTGCGGCATGTAATTCACTAACTCAATATCACGGCGAATATTGGCGCAGGCGTTAGCTGCGTGATTTTCAGCCCCTGCGGGAACGGCAAAACGGTTATTAATAATCAGCATCGTCTCGATAACTTTTTCAACCGGAGCTTTCGCAAACGAGAGAGCAATACTGGTGAGATCGGATTCCGGCTGACCAGTATTTTTGGAATAGTGCATCTGAAAAATTAAATTCGACCCGGCAGGAATCATCTTCGCCGTGCCGAGCGGATACACATCAGCGTTTCTGCCTGGCGCGTAGGCCGACAATAAAAGGTTTGTACCGCCACCGGAATTTTTCTTCGCGCCACATGCATCATCGAGAATCGGCGCGTCGGGTTTTGTGCGAATAACTGTGCCATCACGAAATTCAGTGGAATCCGGCTGGTCTTGAATCAGCGTTACCGGGTTCTTCACATCACCGCCATTCTTACGCGCTTCGTCCTGCGCCATTTTGAAAAATGAAGGTGACTCGACAAAGACTACGGCGTGATGGACTACTTTTTTATTGCCTGGGCGAAATTCAGAAGCTTGAATCCATTTGTCTTCGGTGAAGTTGGTCGGCACACGAATATAAATGTAATCGTCCGCGCCTTTGGCGGGTAATTCGTAAGGCTTGTCCATCGTTAGGACAACATCAGGTTTTCCAATTTCCCACGTCTCACGCGGGTTCGGCAATTTTGGTAAATCTTTCGGATTGCCTTCAGGAGCGCCGCCATCTACCCAAGCTACAATCGTGTCAATTTCTGATTGGCTGAGGCGCATGTCATTGGAGAAATTTCCAAAATGCGGATCCGCGTGCCACGGGGGCATTTCTCTGGAAATCACTTTCTCACGGATAGATTTCGCCCAGGGACGAACGTCTTTATAGCTCATCACCGAAAAAGGAGCGATGTCTTTTGGCTGATGACATTGCGCGCAGGCTTTATTAAAAATTGGTGCAACGTCTTTGCTGAAGGTGACGACAACCGGAGCGGATTTTTTGCCAGCGGCTTCGATCACGCTATTTTCGGAAAAGGCGAACCCGATTAATCCAATTATTACGAGCAAGAAAAAGATTTTTGATTTCATAGTGTGACTCCTGATGTATTAAATCAGATTTATGTTACGTACGAGACTTTATCGCACTTGGTTCACGAGAAAAAGAAATATGTTAATGTTTCCTTTTCGTTTTTTGTTTCAATTGAACTTGGCAGGTAGAACGAACTAATCATCTTCGCTGCCCGTTAATCATTTCTGAAAAGACGTAGCAAAGGTGCGAACTGTTAACGCTTTTTTTTCGATGAATGAATACTGAATATCAAAATATTTTCGTCTCGCATGTCGCCGGAATCGGGAAAACTGTCCTTGCCATTCCGGCGCTTAAAGCTTTGCGTCATTATTTCCCTGCTTCAAGAATTACGGTTGCGGCGAATCCGGCGGCGGCAGATATTTTTATGCTTTCGCAAACTTCGGTCAGCGTCTTACCACTCGCCTTCAACGGTAAAATTCCAAATCCCCGGACTTCCCTGCACACGCTCAAAACGCTCCGATTTTTAAAACAACAGAGATTTGATCTGACGCTGGAACTGCAACGAAATATTCCAGGCGGATTGGCGCGATGGCTGGCGCAAAGTGGAAATAATGATCATCGCATAAAATTATTCGCGCAAATCAAAGAATCTGTGCTGAGAAAAACTTCGAACCAAAAGCATACAGCGCAAATTTATCTGGAATTACTGAGCGAAATTGGAGCTTTCGCCGTTGATACAGAACCAAAACTGCAAACGGATCGTAGATTTGATGCGCAATTAGATTTACGATTTAAGCAAGCGGGACTGAATTCATCCGGGCTGCTGATCGGATTTCATCCGGGGGGTGGTAGAAATATCCAGCGCTGGGAGCAGGAAAATTTTCTGACTACGGCGATGAATCTGACACAGCTTCTCGATGCAAGGACATTGATTTTTGCCGGCTCAAATGAACGCGGAATCGCCAAGCAAATGGTCAAAAACCTTCCGTCGAAAAAGGCACTTGCTTTTGAATCTGCGCCGCTCATTGAAGTCGCATCGGCACTCGCCCGGCTCAGCGTTCTGATTACGAATCAGACAGGTCTGGCGCATCTCGCCGCCGCAGTTGGAACTCCCGTGGTCGCGCTTGCTTCAACTGAAATGTTAACTGCAAATAAATTGCTAAGCTCTAACCATATCCTGCTCAAAAAACCTAATATCAATGCGATCACGATAGATGAAGTGCAATCCGCTGCTCTCGAACTTATGAGTGCCAATCGTGCAGAAGTGCTGCGAGCGCGTTAAAAATCATTCACGAAGAACACGAAGGGACACGAAGAAAAAACCAAAAACCGAATCAACTTTTGAAAACACTCTTATTTAATCGCGTAGCCCCACTCCCTACTTCGTGATTCTTCGTGGATAAAATCCCTATCTTCAAAAATCTTTACGTCTAGACGCAGTTGCTCCGGCAGTCCCGCCCCTGTAAACTACCAAATTATTCCAATCAGTTTCAACGTAAGGATTTACATGAAAATATTGATGCTTGGTGATTGTGTAGGCCGTCCGGGACGCACCATACTTAAAGAAAATCTCAGCCTCATCCGTCAACAATACGAAATTGATTTAGTAGTCGCCAACATCGAAAACGCTTCCGGTGGATTTTCCATTACGAAAAGCTCAATGGAAGAATTATTCGCGGCTGGAGTAGAGGTGATGACGTCCGGGAATCACATCTTCGATAAAAAAGAAGCGCTGGAAATTATCAAAACTGAACCTCGCCTGCTCAGACCATATAATTATGTCCCGACGACACCTGGCAAAGGAATGTGGATCGGCGAAGTTAAAGGATTTCCAGTTGCTGTTTTAAATTTGCAGGGCAGAGTGTTTATGCCTCCCTGCGATGATCCGTTTAGAGCAGCAGAAGCAGCCCTGGCTTCGCTGAATCCTGACATTAAGATCATTGTGGTTGATGTACACGCCGAAGCCACGGCTGAAAAAATGGGACTGGCGCGTTATCTTGATGGTCGTATTTCTGCACTGGTCGGAACGCATACCCATGTTCAAACCGCTGACGAACAAATTCTTCCCGGCGGATCAGCTTATTTAACTGATCTTGGTATGACAGGCGCGCACGATGGTGTGATTGGAATGAAGACTGAGGGCGTCATTTCACGATTTGTGACCGGCATAAATTCAAGGTTCGAGGTAACGGAAGGCAATCTGCAAATTAATGGAATCATGATTGAAGTTGGCGAGATCAACGGTAAAGCCTTGTCAACGCTAAGAATCAATTGGAAATATCAGCCTTCCCATTAAAAATCAGTAACGAAACCGGTGAAATAGGAAAGATTGGTTGTATGGCCTCAGTGAAAAGGTTAAGGAAAAGAAGTAGCCAACAAATGAGAGGGCAGGTCAAAAGATGAGTTG
>JAYTCQ010000306.1:0-21276 GCA_043736395.1 Blastocatellia bacterium
CGTAGCTACGAAATTTTAGATGATGTAATGGCGCCCTTACTGCGTGCGGGCTTCTGCATGCTGGTCTCTAATTCCGATCCTTACGATTGTGCTTCGCCCGATAAATATGGCGGCTTGCCTGATTTTGATCTTGATGAATATCCTTGCGTTCTGCGCCTGTGACTACGCCGTCAGCTTTTGCGTCACGAATATCATGATTGATTTCACGTTGCTCTTTTCCGAGTCTGACAGTTTCGCCTCTCGTTAATTCACCGGAGCGGACGCCTTGTCCGATGCGTTGTTGTTGTTCATGTTGTCTTTTACGCGCGACGGGAACTTTATTTTTTAGCGGTCTCGGATGATTCGCCATAGCGGTAATGGTTAATCCAAAAAGAATGCCGAGCGTTGTCAAAATGGTAAATGTTTTTTTCATAATTCTGTACCTTTCATTTGTAAACACACTTTTCCTGCATAGTAGAACTCACGCACTACCACATGTTCGGGAGCGAATTGAAAAGGGGATATTCTCAACGCTTGTTATGCAGGCTTAGAGAATCGGGAATTGGAAAAAGTCGAAAATAATTTCGAAAAATTTTTCACCGCAACGAACGCTTGCCTTCGTGCTGAAAACATCGCATTCCGGCTACGTCTACGCGATGCTTGCATGGAGTTCCTTTTTTAGTTCGGGCGCCGCACAAAAAATTTCCTTTTGGGATATAAGCCGCTGGCTTCAATTGAGCCGTCGCATCAAGCGCGGAAACTATTCCACTGAGATTTGCTTGCGCGATAGCCGGAGCGGATTGATTGACCACAACTTCGCGAATTGTTTCGCGTCGTCCGTAGTTGAAAAGCGTTCCCAACCCTAATCCAACTATGGCAAAAGCAAGCGGCAGCCAATCCCATTTACGTCCCAATTTTTCGGCACAATGCTCGCAAAAATAACGATGCTGCCACCAACGACGTTGCTCGTTTTGGTTGCCGCATTCAGGGCAAAAATTTGACTGGTAGAAAATGATAGGCATACTTTTTCAGTTGTAATTAGTTTCGGTACTGCTGAAGCGAATACCCAGTATTCAATCACATCTCAATCGTTTTGCCAAAAGGAGTCCACTCGAAATAATTTTTTTCTCGTTCCACGAAGGACACGAAGTCACACGAAGAAATACCAAAAAGGAATAGCTGTTCTTCGTGCAACTTCGTGTCCTTCGTGGATAATGTTTTCCGATGGATATTCAACTTTTCTCAATCAAACAAAAACGCGACGAAATCACGCAGGCTTATTCGCCCATCAACCTTGCAATGGTGGATGATTTCGCGATTCGTCTGGTGAAATTTCAAGGTGAATTTGAACGTTGGCACGCGCACGAAAACGAAGACGAATCGTTTCTCGTTCTCGAAGGAGAAATTCTTTTTCAAACGGAGAAGGGCGATTTTTTATTGAAAGCTGGCGAAGGCATCGTGATTCCGAAAGGCTTGCAACATTGTCCAAAAGCGAGTGAATCTGGCGCAATGCCGTTAGCGATTATTATCGAACGTGCGGAGACAAAACGATTAGGCGATGGCTGAGCAAAAATAATTTTCCCGCACAAGACACGATAGAAAAACTCGACTACAATCAACACGCACAAATAGTGCAATTCTTGATTTATCGAAATAACCTTTTGGAGGAAAAACCATGATACGAAAAATATTCGGCTTGGTTGCCGTGTTGACTCTGTTGACGGTCACAGCGTTTAGTCAGGCGCAACCCGCTCAACCCGCACAACCTGCTGCCAAACCGCCCGCAGTCAAAACGCATTTGAAAGTCGGCGACAAAGCTCCTGACTTCATGCTTGTTGGAGTAGATGGAAAAAATGTTCAGCTCAAAAAGCTCAAGGGTAAAACCAACGTCGTGTTGGCGTTTTATCCCAAAGCTTTCTCAGGTGGCTGAACGAAGGAAATGAAGGCATATCAGGCTGATATTGCCAAATTTGAAGAATCCGGCGCAAAGGTTTACGGCATCAGTACCGATCCTATTGACGTCAACACCAAATTCCACAAAGAACTCGGCTTAACCTTTCCGTTGCTCAGCGACCCTGAATATAAAGCGTCGAAGAGCTACGGCATCTACAACGAAGTTAACGAGAAATTGAAAATTGCGATGCGCGCAACATTTGTCATTGATAAAAAAGGCGTCATCACCTACATCGAAGAAGGTGGCGCAGCCATCAGTACCGACGGCGCAGTCAAAGCTTGCAGCGTATTTGCGGGCATTATGAAGAAGAAAAGCTAAACAGCAAGCAGTCTGTAGAGTCTGTTAAGTCCATAGAGTCTTTGGAGTCCGAAGATTTTATGGACTTTTTCATTTTCATTCGCACTGCGGATAGCCACATTCGGTAACGTAGATTGCACTCCTGACAAAAATTTGAAGTCGTTATATTTTGCGAGTATGAAAGCTTTACTGATTCTCATTTTTCTTTCTGTTATATTTTTGTCAGTTAATTGTTCGAGAAATGTATCCAAAAAAACTCAGGAAAAAACCGAATCCACTGATCCAGTTCTGAATAATTTTGTTAGTTCAGAATCTGAGCAAAAGGTTTCAAAAGTTGAAGAGACTATTTCGTCGGAAAAAATTGTTCCTCTTTCTCAGTCTTATCTAAACGCAGGATTAACTCGTTACGAGGGCTATGAAATCAGCAAGACTTACGATGAAAAGAAAAAGGAATTTGGATTAATTGTGAAAAAGAATGGGAAGAAATTTCTCTCGTATCAATTAGAGCAAGTACTGTCTTCTCAAGACTTTGATGTAGCTCTTTTTCCGTTTCTTTTTAAAAAGCCAAAGCAGCTTGTTAGCATGGAATATTCAGGCGGAGGACACTGCTGCTGGGGGTACAAAATTTACGAGCTATCTCCTAAATTCAGGAAGATTTTTGACGGTGATAAATATGGTATGGATTGGATTGGCTATGAATTACATCCAATTGATATTGACGGAGATGGAACGTACGAATTTACACAATCCGTAATAGCCTTTGATTATTTTCGTGTTTCGCATGCCAGCTCAGTATTTCCGAGAGTTGTCTTTGCATACAACAAGGCACACGGTAAATACATTCCAGCAAATCGCCGCTTCTCAAAATACTTGCTCCGCAATATGTCTCGATACTTGAAAGATGCGCAAGAAAAGAATCTTTCCTTTGTGGAAGATCAAGAGCACTTTTCACGAGAAGATTATGTGCAGTCTATTTCACAGGTGATTATGGATTATATTTACGCAGGGGAACGGGAAAAGGGTTTCGAATATTTTGAGAAGAATTACAAAATGTCTGACAAAGATGAATTCCGTAAAGAATTGAAAAAAACGTTACGGAAAGACCCTATTTATCAATCAATTTATTGAAGCTCAGTCAAATAAATTTTGCTGCGCGGTTGGTCTCCGAAATGTTGTTTCATTGTTCTCAATCGAATCCCACCGATTCACATCATCCTGTTTATTCATCCCCAATTTTTCGCAGTGCAACTTGAAGACTTGTTTGATCATCTCCCAATGATTTCCTGAGCCGCGCATGCGATCTCCGAATTCTGAGGAATTTAATTTTCCATCGCGGATTTCACGAATGCGCTTCAGGATTTTTGGAGCGCGATCCGGCATCTCCTGCTCAAGTTTTTCTACAAAGTACGGCGCGACGCTGCCAGGTAATCGCAGCATGGAGAAAAATGCTTTTCTGGCTCCGGCTTCGTGAGCGCGTTTCAGCAATTCGGGAATGTGCGATTCGTTCAAACCGGGAATGATCGGGGCGATGCCGAGACCAACTTCAATCCCTGCTTCGGCTAAATCTTTCATCGCTGAAAATCGTGCATCGGGAAACGGTGCGAACGGTTCCAACGCTTTTGAAGTTTTTGTATCCGCGAATGGAATCGTGAAAAAAACTTCGACTTTGGCTTCACGCGAAAGAGCCGCGAGCAAATCTTTATCGCGGCGAACCAACGCCGATTTCGTAATAATTCCCACGGGATTGCGAAACTCTAAACAGACTTCGAGACATTGGCGCGTGAGCTGGTACGTTGCTTCCTGTGGAATGTACGGGTCAGAAGTGAACGAAAAAATTAACGTTTCGCCCTTCCAACTTTTCTTCATGAATTCGGCGCGTAAGATTTTAGGCGCATTCACTTTCGCGACGATTTTACGTTCGAAATCCGTACCCGCGCCCCAACCTAAAAATTCATGTTTCGGACGCGAAAAACAGTACGTGCAAGCGTGCGGACAACCACGATAACAATTCACTGAATAATCAAACGGAATGTCAGGGCTATTGTTTTTATTGATGACGGAGCGCGTCTCGGTTTCTTCAAAAATTTCCAGCTTGGCTTCGGGCGGTTCGCCGATCCATTCGACGGTGTCGGTTAAATATGGATTTGGTGGATTGTTGACGTAGCGCATAAGTCAGTGGTCAGTGGTTGATGTCAGTGGTAAACTTTAGCACGTTTTGAGAATGCTAACGAGTGTCCTTTTGTCCCAATGAGTAACGCAGATTTTGCATCACAATTCGTTCAGCAAATCGCCGCTTTGTGGAGGGTCGCTTCGCCGCGTTACAACGTCACCGAAGAAATTTTTTCAGCGCGTGTGCAAAGCTGCATAAAAAAATATGCGGCGGAATTAAGTCAAAAAGAAACAGCAGAATTCATCGCACAACTGAAAGCGTCAGACCTGTGTTTAGCCCTCGCGTGTGAGAGCGGATACGATCCGGCATGGCGGGATTTTGAAACAATCCATCGCTCAATGATGATGGGCGCGGCGCGTACTTTGACGAAGGATTCTGAAAAAGCCGAAGACCTGACGCAAACAGTGTACGGCGATCTTTTTGGCGTCCGCGAAACAGGCGAACAGCGTCCGGGAAAATTCGCTCATTATTCAGGACGCGGCTCATTAGGCGGATGGCTGCGAGCATTAATTTATCAAACGTTCATTGATCGTACGCGGCAGACTTCCAGGTTTGAGCAGGTCGAGGAAACGCAGGAATTTGAACGGTTGGCGAACAGTTCTTCAATTAAAATTAAACTTGCCCAACCTGACGAAGCTCTCGAAGCGCGCGAAACGGATCGCTTGCGAAAAGCGACAGAAAAAGCGATGGCGCAGTCGCTCGCAACGCTTGAAACACGAGATCGTTTGCTGTTGAGTTATTATTATTTCGATGAATTAACGCTCAAGGAAATCGGCGTTTTGATGAATGCGCACGAGGCTACGATGAGCCGTTGGCTGGTCAAAGCGCAGCAGCTTGTCCGCAAAAAAACAGAAGAATTTTTGCGGCAGCAGGGAATTGGCAGCGCGGAAATTAATGAATGTTTGGGTTTAGCGGCGCGGTCGGAAATTGATGTCCGACAAATCATTAGCGAATCGAAAGGCGCGGCAACGGAACGCGCTCCATAAATTTTGCGCAAGTTTTGTGAGATGATTCGTTCAATCAATGGCACTGGCAGAAGCCCGACCGTTAGGAAGGGCAGATGTCCAAGGAAAATGCCCTTGTTAACACGCGGGCTACTGCCACAATTCATAGTTGAAATTATAGTGAATACGAATAGTAACAATTTGGAACCGGAATTTGACACGCGGCTGAAAGCTCACATCAAAATGCAAGGCACTACAACGGTGTGCGAAGGCTTCGATTTTGATACGGCCAGCGCGTATCTCGAACACACGCTCCAGTCAACAGCGAGTACGTTGTATGAAGAGCATTTAGTGGCCTGTGCTGCGTGTCGAAATCAAGTCGTAGAGCTGTCACGACTGATGCCCGCAGAAAATGTTGTGGCTCCGACTATTGCTCCCGTCCGCACGAAATGGAGCGAGTGGTTCTCGGGATGGAAGCTTGGAATGCTAGCGGGACTTGGAACGGCTACGGCTGCGATTTTGCTCTTCACGATGGTGACTATTCAACGAGAGAATACGACACAGACAGTTGGACTATCGAAAGAAGTATCCGCCCCTGCAAGTGCTGAATCAGTAGCAAATGATTCCTTAACTGAGATGAAAGAAACGGCAAAACGGGACGCCGCTAAAGGTGCAAATCCAGCACCGTCCACTTTCGTATTATCAGCGACTCCGGCGCAAGGTGCTGCTGCAAAATCTGCTGTTCCGGTAACGGAAGAAGCAAAAAAATCTATCCAAGTTGATGGAGTTTCGAGGGATAAAGCGCCGCAAAGTCCTCCAGCCCCGGTGGCAGACACTTCAGTCGCAGTCACGGCAGAAAGTAAAGATGTTGTCATACCGCAAGGTCAGTTACAACGAAGCGAGTGGCTTCAGCGAGCGCTGCCGACACCTACGCCGCACGGGCCATCAGCTAATCAGAATCAGATGCAAAACGTTCAGATGAGTCCAGGAATTGTTTCCGCACCTAAGCCAATGGTTAAAGCTGCTGAATCGCTTGCAAAATCTGAAGAACGTCAAGCTGAGAAGGTAAAAGAAAGAGCAAAATTTGCTGATGCTGAAAAGGCCGAACGTGACGATAAATCAGACAAACTCGCAGCACCTGCTGCGGCTGGCGCAAGTGTCGGGCGAGCTGCAAAATCCGCTCCGCTAAAAAATGTTGCGGGGAAAATTTTTCGTTTTGAAAATAACAGATGGGTAGATACGCAGCTAACGTCTGGAATGCCTGAAATCAGGCTTAAGCGTAACAGTGATGAATACAAAAAAGTGCTGAAAGATACGCCTGAACTGAAAGCCTATTTTGATTTGAAAATGGTGACAGTGGTTTGGCAAGGCAAAGCGTATCGCGTTGAATAAACTGGGAGCGCCAGCATCCTGCTGGCTGCGCGAGCGCGTGCAACGCCGCTCGCGCAAGCGTGGCGAGGAGGTTTCTTCATCTTTAGTCTACTTGCTCGCCACTGCGTTTGCATCTCTTCGCTGGCAAACGGGGCAAGCGAGACGCTCGCGCTCCAGTCACTCTAGTTTCAAAACTTTCCCGCTGCGCAAAACTTTCCATCCATCAGGTAATTCAACATAAGAATTACCTTCACCTTCTAACGCTAAAGTTTCGATAGAAACTAAATGAACGAAGCCGATTCTGCGTAAATCACCGCGATTTTTCTTGATCCATTCACGAATGACGCGCCTGCGCAAAGCGGTTGGCAGTGCAATCAACGGCGCAATCAGCAAAGCATTTTCACTTACTAAACCTGGAAATATTTTTTCAACTTCGGTTTGTAAATAATCATCATCCGCGCTGATTTGTTCGGCAGTTTGCACCAATGCTTCGCCGAAAAATGGATTGTATTTGTTTAGCTCTGGAATCAACTCATGACGAATGCGATTGCGTGTGAAATCTAACGAATCATTCGAACTGTCAGTGCGAAATTCAAGGTTGTAATGTTCGCAGTGCGCCAAAATTTCAACGCGGGAAATGTTCAGCATCGGACGTAACAATTTAATTTCTTCCGATAAATTTCGATCCTGATGAATGCCGTGCAATCCAGCGGCTCCGGTTCCGCGCAGCAAGCGCATCAGCAAAGTTTCAATTTGATCGTCGCGGGAATGTCCGGTGAAAATAAATTTTGCCTGCGAAGTCTGCGCTGCTTTCAACAAAAAATCGTAGCGAATTTGTCGCGCCACAGCCTCAATATTTTTGCCTTCCGCAGCAACTGAAATATCTTTGCGTTCAATGATTGTTTTAATTTCTAAAGCTCGTGTGAGACTACAAACAAAGGCTTCGTCTGCGTTTGACTCTTCGGCGCGTAGTTGATGATTTAAATGCGCGGCGCACAAATTTCCTTTCCAGCGTGCGAGCGCGTCCAACAATGCGGTAGAATCAGCACCGCCAGAAACGGCGACTAAAATCCGGTCGCTTTTCTGTACGCCCAGCTTGCGCATTTCTGTGCGGAGTTGTTTTTCGAACTTAGTCATTTCGAGGAGCTTGTTTGATGAAATCCCTCACCCTGTTTTTATTGCTGCTGATCGTCACGCCGTCAATGGCGCAGACCAAACTAAAACGTACCGTACCCGCAAAATCAAATGCATTGCGTTCATTGAATACCATTACTGCGCAATCCGATTTTGATAAATTGGCGCGCATTTATTATCAAGGCAGGTTTTACGCGCTGCCGCATTTGATGTTCGTGATTGATCGCGCCAACAAAAATAAAGTGTACTACGTCAATTCCAAGTTGTATTCCTTTCACAAAGATTTCGTGAACGCGAATTACCTTTCTCTCGAGCGCGGCAACGAATTTTTTCGTCACAACTATCTCGAAGCTGAACGCCGCTTTGTATTGGGAACAGTAGCGTTTCAAACGAAGCCCGGAAAATTTACTTTTGAATTATGGGAAGGCGATCAGGCTACGGCGGAAATAATTGCGGACGCTCACAAAAATCTTTCGACTTCATTTTTTGCGCCGATTGCCTATAAACCAAATTCCAAAGCACAGGAAAAAATAGCTGAAAAACTGGCGAAACAGGCAATACCGATTCTCAGCACTAGCGACATTGGCGCAGCGCGGGATTATGTGCCGTTGCATCAGGCGCGTGCGGTTGGCGTGCTGCGCGTGGTAGACAAATTAACAGATGATACGATCATTGATCGCAACGAAATTATCATTTTTAAAGAGTCTCCGATCAATTTGACACCATTGTCGGGTGTGATTACATCAAGCTTTTCGACTCCGCTTTCGCATGTGAATTTGTTGGCGGCGGGATGGGGAATTCCGAACGCTTCGATCAAAAATGCCGATGAAACTTTTAAATCACTGATCGGGAAATTTGTATATTTTGAAACGCGTGAAGACGGATTTGTACTGCGTGCGGCGGACTTAAAAGAAACTTCTGAAGCTGGGAAAAAACTGGCGGCGCGTTCAGATTTATTAACGCCCGTCGTTGATCTGGAATTCAAGATTTTAAGTGAAATCAAAGAGCAACGCGCGAAGAACGTCGCTCGCTTCGGAGCCAAAGCCGCCAACCTTGGGGAATTATACGCGCCACAAAATAAACTATATTTGCGCGGCTTCACGATTCCTCCCGGCTTTAGCATTCCGTTTTTTTATTACCAACAATTTTTAGAAGAAACTAAGCTTGATCAAGCAATAGTTTCGATGCTCGGCAATGATCGCTTCAATCACGATCCGGCGTATCGCAAGCAACGTTTATCCGAAATGCGACAAGCGATTCAGAACGGAAAGTTGAATTCTAATTTTCAGAGTTTACTTCACGCGAAAGCAAAAAAACTTTTTGGTGATTTAACGAAAACAGGCGTTTTTGCTCGAAGTTCGACCAATTCTGAAGATTTACCGAACTTTAGCGGAGCCGGACTTTACACGAGTGTCCCGAACATCAAAAGTGACGCGGCACTGGAGGAAGGCATCAAAACTGTCTGGGCTTCGCTGTGGAATTTTGAAGCGTACGAGGCACGCGAAAGTGCCGGAATTAATCATTCCGGCGTTTATCCTTCGGTGTTGGTGCAGGAAGGGATTAATGCGGATTCTGCTGGCGTAATGATTACGACGAATCCATTTGATAAGACGGATAAGAAAGCAGTTTATATCAACGCAAAACGCGGACTTGGCATTCGTGTGGTCGAAGGGAAAAAAGTTGCTGAACAATTAATTTTCAATCCATCAAAAAAAATAACGAAAGTTCTGACGCGCTCCGGCGATGATACGATGTTGAAATTCGACGAAAATGGTGGTGTCAAGGAAATCAAAATTGAAACAGATCGCGCTGTTTTGAGTGATGATTTAGTGCAACGATTGGCGCAGGCTGCGATCCAAATTAAAAAAGCCTTTGGCGGACGCGATCAGGACATTGAATGGCTCACCGTTGGCAAGCAGATTTACATCGTGCAATCGCGTCCGTATGTGAGAAGGTGAGGTAGGTGTCAGGTTTCGGGTTTGAGGTGTTAGAAAGAATAGATTTTATGCTGAGAACACAATTGATATTGCTATTTTTCTTGCTAACTTTTGCGGCTTGTCGTCAGAATCCGGTGCCTGTTGTTGTGCCAACGGAAGCGGAAAAGCAGGCGAAGTTAAAATCCTGTACGCCTGATTATCAGCCTGACAGTAAGGTTCAATTGTCGGTTTCAGAAATCTGGAGCGAAGGAAATCAGACGAAAGCGAAAGCTGTTTTTACGGCTCCCAATGAAGCGGCGGAATTTTATTTACCGCAATATTCAATGAGTCGTGGGCGATGGTTAATGAATGAAAGATGGAGAGCTTATCTTCGCGACGAGCGTTGCAGGGAGTATAAATTAGAGGACCGGACGCCAAAAATTAACAGTAAAATACCAGACAGCGGTTTGATCAAACTGAAAGCGAACGAAAAATACGAAGTAACTTTGTCATTCGCAAAATTATCTGAAGAAACGAGCAAAGGAATATTTGTTTACGGGCAATGGGTGCTGCCGATCACAATTCGATAAATTAAGGTTTTTCTACGTCTTGGTTTTTTCGACGGGCGTAAAACCCACTGCCACAGATGCGACAGCTATATGCGCGAATTACGGTGAAGGAGAACGCAACTTTCTCCCACAGCTTACGGCGACGGCGTTCTGTATCCGTTGAACCGCAATGTGGACAAACTTGATGGGAGCGAGCTGATCGTTTAGATTTTTGTTTATCTTCGTGTTCCTTCAACGTTTCGGCGGGCATTTCCCACTTTGCTTTGATGGTGGAAGATGATTTTGGTGTTTCTGGATTTGGTGACATTTGTGAGGTTGTGTTAGTAGTTGCTGATTGGATAGTAATCGGTTGGTTTACAACCGTTCTAATAACTGTTTCGGTAATTATTTTTGGTGCTGTATATTGAACTGAAAATCCTTGGTTTTCAGTTTCTTCTTTTTTATGTTTTTTTCGTTTACGCGTCCGTGGGCCCAGAATAGAAAATGCTCTGAACTGTAGGTTGCAATTTTCACACAAATATTCATGGATACGCATTAATCTAAGGAGTAGAGGAGCGCGCCTGTATCCTCGATAAACTCTATCACTTTGGCAAGCTGTGCATTTGACCATACTAAAATCCATTCCTTGTCTAAATTTTTTAGATAATTTAGACATATCCCCCAACGTGTCTTGACAGCAATAAGTAGTAGGATTTTCCAGGCACCCTGCATTCCTTGTTGCATATTCCAATGAACGTGTTTCAGTAGAGGCTAAGACTAACATTTTTTTGCATAATGCCAAAGAGCTAACTTTTAAGCTTTTAGTTTTGAGGAAATGATTCAATGGTACTTTTAGCGACGCTTGATTTTCTTGCCTGCAATAGAGTAAATAACATCGTTTAAGATGAATTCAGAGAAATGTCTTATTTAGTTAAAGTTAACTTGCGCCATTTATGGAAAATTACCAGCTCTGCGAGATGGGATTGCAAAGTAATATCCCCTTTCCCGAATTGATCCCCTCCGAGAGTCAGGTGGCTAAATATTCGTTTGAATATCTGCCCGAAACTGATTACAGCTTTCCAGATTATGAGTGGTTTCATCATCACGAATTGCCTGACGGGCAACGTTGGATTTCGTATGCCAAAAAAGATGCGGAATATATTTTACGTTTTTATGAGATTGGTGATTATTTTATCTCTCTCGAAGACAATCAAATTCGCTGTTATCCACAGCCAGACATTCCACTCGAAAGTATTCGCCACCTGCTGATAGATTCGGTCATTCCAATGATGTTGAATCAGCAGGGACACGTCGTTTTACACGCTGGCGCAGTTGTTCTTGATCAAAATGTCGTTGCTTTTCTGGGCTTGAGCGGTCGCGGAAAATCTACGTTAACGGCCAGCTTTTACGCCAATGATTTTCAGGTTCTGACGGATGATTGTTTGCTGTTACGTGAAGGAGAATGCAACTTTTACGGCATTCCCAGCTATCCAGGGATTAGATTGTGGAATGAAAATCTGAATGCGCTTTTCTCTCAATCGGTCGAGGTTGCCGATGTCGCGCATTACACCGGAAAGAAAAGATTAGTGCTTCCGCCAGATTCTTTTTCGATAGATTCCGCCCGGCTTCCGTTGACTAAAATTTTTGTCATTGATGAACCCGATGAAGGAGTAAGCGAAATCAAGCTAATTAAATTGAGTGCGCGGGAAGCGTTTATGGAATTAGTCCAACACACGTTTCAATTAGATATTAAAGATCGCTCGACATTGATGAATAATTCAAATTTGTTTAGCCGCCTCGCCGAGACCGGAATGTTTTATCGATTGAGCTACCCTCGGGAGCTGGCACTGTTGCCTGAAGTGCGAGCAGCCATCATAGCCGCCGTTAAAAATTAAAAAGGGTTGATGGTACTACCAAAATTTTGAGTGAAAGATAATATTTTTTCTTCGGTCAAATCCAAACTCCAACGATTAAACCAGCAACTGCCTTATGTGCCGCAGGCGTGGCAATTGATCTGGGCCGCGGCTCGGCAATGGACAATTGCATGGGTCGTCATTTTGTTTGTGCAAGGATTCCTGCCGGTCGCTTCAGTGTATCTGATGCGTGATGTGGTAGATGAATTGAGTCGCGCCATCAAAAATGGAAATAGCGGATTGGATCTTAAAAAAACTTTGGGATTAGTGATTGCCCTGGCAATCGTTTTTTTGCTGAGTGAATTACTGAATAGTTTGGCGAAGTGGGTGAGAAGCGCGCAGGCTGAACGCGTTCAGGATCACATCAGTGGTTTGATTCACGCCAAAGCTGTTGCCTTGGATTTAGCATTTTTTGACCTGCCTGATTATTATGATCGCCTTTATCGGGCGCAGAACGATGCCCTGAATCGTCCCGTAGCTTTGCTCGAAAATGTGGGGAACCTGCTCCAAAGCGGATTAACTTTTATTGCGATGGCGGGAGTTTTACTCGCTTTTGGCTGGTGGATTCCGGTGATTTTGATTGCTGGTGTTTTGCCCGCGTTGATCGTAGTTGTTCATTCGACTTTGCGAGAACACGAATGGCGACAACGCAATACTGCCGCTCATCGAAGCGCCCGATATTACGATTGGTTATTAATAGATCAGGCAGCGGCAGCAGAGCTTCGATTGTTTTCTCTAGGTGATTATTTTCGAAAAGTTTATCAAACAATCCGTGGCAGATTGCGCCATGAACACTTCATCATTTTACGCCAGCAGGCAATCGCCGAATTAATAGCCAGCGCCTTGGCTTTGACCATTACCGGTGGCGTGATGGGATGGATGGTTTTGCAGGCTGGCGCGGGATTACTTTCACTGGGAAATCTGGCTCTGTTTTATCAGGCTTTCAGTCAGGGCCAACGCCTGATGCATACGTTACTGGGGAGCGTGGCACAAATTTATAGCAATATACTTTTCCTAGAAAATCTCTTTGAATTCCTTCACCTGAAACCACAATTAATAACGCCGGACGTACCTGTTCCAATGCCTGCAAACCTGCAAACGGGAATTACTTTTCAGCAGGTAACTTTTAAATATCCGGGCAGTGAACGATTAGCCTTACGTAACTTCAATCTTACCATTCCAGCCGGACAGGTCGCCGCCATCGTGGGAGAAAACGGAGCGGGGAAGAGTACTTTAATCAAGTTGCTATGCCGGTTTTATGATCCTGAAGATGGGGTGATAATGGTTGATGACGTTGATTTACGAATGCTGGAACCGGAGAAACTACGTGAACAAATCACCGTACTTTTTCAGCAACCAGTGAATTACTACGGCACGGTCGCGGATAATATCAGCCTCGGAGACTTAGCCAATCAGCCAACTGCCGAAAACATTGAAAGTGCCGCGCACGCAGCAGGTGCGGGTTCAATTATTGAACGTCTTCCTGAAAAATATGAAACGATGCTAGGTAAATGGTTTGGAGGCTCAGAGCTAAGTGGAGGTGAATGGCAACGCATTGCCTTGGCACGTGCCTTTTTGCGAAAAGCTCCAATTATTATTCTTGATGAGCCGACCAGCGCGATGGATTCCTGGGCTGAAGTCGATTGGATGGCGCGGTTTCGCTCTCTCGTCATAGACCGTACAGCTCTGATCATTACGCATCGGTTTACGACCGCCATGCAGGCAGATATTATCCACGTTATGTCCGAAGGTCGAATTGTAGAATCAGGAACGCATCATGAATTATTAGCGCTTAATAATGGACGTTATGCACAATCTTGGCAGCAACAAACGCGTGAAACTCTTGAAACTTAGCCAGACCAGATAGAGTTGTGCCACCTAAGCTAAATAAAAAATATTTTCATTGGCTCTTTTATTTTATATCTTGTTAAGGTAGTATTCATTCCGTTTTGAAAGCGGATATTTTCTATCTAATTAAAATTAGAGTCGTTTGTTTTAAAGAGTATTAGAACAATCAATAAGTGTGTGTTAATTATTCAGGTCAGGGTGTCGGGTAGCTTTAATTTGTAATTCCGACTTACCTCAAAATCATTAACTTAATTAAACAATTGGTAATATTTTGTAAAAATTTACTTATGAACCTCATAAGTATTGCCTTACTAAATAATCACTCCACGAAATTACTTTTGTCCAAAGCAGAAGTAGATATAAACATTTTTTAAGCTATAAGCAGGTGAACGCATGAATGTATCGTTTGATACCAGGATTAGTGTGTCTACTAATATTCTGGTTAGTAATGTCGCTGATGAATTAGTCATTTTAGATTTTAACAATGAGACTTATTACGGGTTAAATAAAACAGGTTCTCGTGTGTGGAATTCGCTCGTAAAAGGGAACTCTATTCTGGATACTTGCGAAATTTTGTTAATGAATCTAAGGGTAACGAAAGAAATCCTGTTACGAGACATAATCATTTTAATCGAAAAATTGATTGCAAAAGGATTAGTAAAAATTGCTGCGTTGTAGCGGAGTATTTTTTAATGAGTGGAATCTCTGGAATTTATCGTCGCAATGGCAGCTTTGTTAATCAACAACAGTTAGCTCTCATGGTCGAAGCCAGTGCGCATCGTGGGGTTGATGGAACAGATTATTGGGTCAAAGGGTTTATCGGATTGGCGCATCAGATGTTGCACACTACGACGGAATCCCTAACCGAGAAACAACCGCTATCCGATCAATCAGGAGAGCTTTGTCTGGTGATGGATGGGCGCGTTGATAACCGTCAAGAACTTAGCTGGGAGCTAATAAATAAAGGCTTTTTTCCTCGTACGGATACGGATGCAGAACTCGTCCTGCAAGCTTATCAATGCTGGGGCGAAAAATGTCCTGAAAAGATCATTGGCGATTTTGCTTTGGTGATTTGGGACGGAAGAAAACGTCAACTTTTTTGCGTACGAGATATTTTCGGGGCGAAGCCTTTATATTATTGGTCGAACGATGGGACATTTCTGTTCGGGTCCGAGCTGCGCCAAATTTTAGCGAATGAAATCGTACCGCAAAAGCCGAATGAAGGAATGATCGGAGAATTCCTGATAGACGCTATAACCAGCAAGCAAGAAACCCTTTATCGAAATATTTATCGCCTCCCGCCAGCGCATTGTTTGATAGTAACCTCAGATGACATCCAGCAAATTAAGTATTGGGAACCACCTGACAGCAAAGAAATTTATTACCGACGCGACGAAGAATACACTGAACATTTTCTGGATATTTTTACGCGAGTGTTGCGCGCCTCAATGCGTTCGCATCGTCCAGTCGGTGCGCATCTCAGCGGTGGATTGGACTCTTCCTCGGTGGTCGGGCTGGCGCAATCACTATTTCGGCAAGGTAAGTTGCCAGAAAATAATTTCGAGACTTTCTCGCTGGTTTTTCCTGGACTTGGATGTGATGAAAGTGAATATATCCAAGCCGTAGTCGAGCAATGGAAGATAAAAAATACTTCGATAGATGCGAACGAAATTAAATTTACAGAAGCGCAATTCAGGTCAGGAAATTATTTCCCCAGCCCTCCAAACGGTCGTGTCCTTGATCCCATCAGAAAGTTGGCACAGAACAAAGGAATAAAGGTTTTGCTAACAGGAGTCGGCGGCGATGAATGGTTAGCGGGTAGCACTTTTCATATCGCCGATCTATTACGACAGGGAAGAATTTTAGAATTATTTCGTGAAATTCAATCGGGCGGCGATTCCTTTTCAATACGCGATGTCAGGCGATATGGAATCAATCCGTTGCTGAGATCAATGATTTCGGCTCCGGCTCGCCGTCTGATCAGATTGATACGAAGTGGTGCAACTGAACCAACTTTAATTGAGCCGGAATTTGCCAGACGAATTGCCCTGAACGAACGAATCAGGAACAGAAGTGAGGCTTCCAGATTTAAAAGTTTTGCGCGGCAGGATATATGGGATTCAGCGACAGGGGGATGGCAGACACTCCGGTTCGAGCTGGAAAATCATGACGATGCTGAATTTGGGATTGAGACACGGAACCCCATGAATGATCGGCGAATTGTCGAATTTGCGCTGGCACTTCCTGAACGTCAACGCTCGCGGCAAGGCGAATTAAAATTTATTTTGCGAGAGGCGATGAGAGGATTAATTCCTGAAAAGATTAGAACGCGTCGAACGAAAGCGGAGTTTTCTCATCTACCCCCGCAAGCTTATCAAGTTCTGGATGGAGAGCGGATTTTTAATTCGTTGGCGGTTGCTAAAATGGGATGGATCAATGCGGCGCAGGCATCGAAAATTTATCGGGAATCGGCACAACTGTATGCTGTGGATGATGACGGATACATGAATTATACGTGGACACTATGGATGATCTTTGGTGTCGAATTATGGTTCCGAAAAACTTTTATCAAAGAAGAAATGTTAGAACCACTTAACTCTTTACTACCAACTGCCAGTGATTCACTGGCTCACACAACCTAAAAAGAAGGAAAATATGACTCCCCTAGCCCCACAGGAAAACACAACTAAAGAAGCGGTTCAAATTACAAATCATGAAGAAGAGTACGAAGCTCCAAGTTTAATTGAATACGGTCGAGTATCTGAATTAACCAACGGAACAGGCACCATGAATCTCGATTTGGTTGCTAATCGAAGAAAGAATTAATTAGTTGGCGTTTGTCTCGGCAGCAAGAACCCGGGTCGCTATTAATTTGAAAATAAACACCGCGCAAACATTTATTCTGCGCGTATCGGGAAAGCTGTGCCTGCCTGCTGAATCTCCAGCCTTGCGCATATTTTTGAATCCGCCTATACTGCGCAGCGTCAAGTAAGTTATCCCTGCAAAAAAGTCCCACTTTCTCACCTCAATTTTTCAGTTTCACGGATGTGAAGCATTTTCTGCTGAGTGGATATTTCTGCTCGCACTCACACATTACTTTTCTGATCACAGAAATAAATTGGAGAACTGATGAGGCCCACCCGTAGTATTAAACTTTTTATCATCGCAATAATTTTATTTATCACACTGGCGCTGATTGACCTTCCTAAGTTAAGCACCAGCGCCATGCTTCCGGCGAATTTTCTTACGATCATGTTTGTCACGCAGCCACCGCTGGGAGCGGATTTCACCACCGTCAATGCCACGTTTGGCAATCATTTGGGGAGTACGTTTAAGGCCCCGCGCGGAGGTGATTTATACATTCGTTACAGCGATGGCGCACTCAGAAATCTGACGAGCGAAGCGGGCTTTGGAACACAGGCTGGAAAAGACATCGCCGTGCGTGAACCGAGCGTTCACTGGTCAGGCGCGAAAGCTTTATTTTCAATGGTGGTCGGGGGTACGACGAAAAATAATTTCGATCCGGTGTACTGGCAAATTTACGAAGTCAGCGGGATCGGAAAAGGCGAAGTCGTTAAAATTACTAAATTGCCGCAGCTTGAAAACTACAACAATGTTTCACCAATTTACGGCACCGACGACCGGATTATTTTTACGACAGATCGTCCGCATAATGGTAGTCAAAATTTATACCCGCAGCTTGATGAATATGAATCACAGCCAACGAACACAGGCCTTTGGTCAATGAAGCCTGACGGGACGGATTTAAAAATTCTCGATCATTCCGTCTCAGGGGATTTCACTCCAATTGTCGCCTCGGATGGCCGCGTCATCTTCACGCGCTGGGATCATCTGCAACGTGATCAGCAAAACGACGATGGCGCGTCAACTTTTGGAGCCTATAACTACGCGTCAGAATACAGCGCAGCAAAGCTCACAACAAATACTGAAATTTTTCCCGAATCACGAACTTTGCCGCGCGGTTATGGTCACGGCATGAATCAATTTATTCCGTGGCAGGTGAACGAAGACGGTTCAGGTCTGGAAACGCTTAATCACATTGGACGCCATGAGTTATTGAATTATTTTACGTCGCAGCGTTCCGGCTTACCTGAATTTATTCCCGCCGAAACACGCCGCACCGCAACCAGAATTTATCAAATGAAAGAAGACCCTTTGCGAGCCGGATATTTTTACGGAACGTATGCGCCGGAATTTGGGACGCACGCTGCCGGACAAATTGTCGCCTTAAATGGAGCCGAAAATGTTAATGCTGATGATATGCAGACGGTTTATGTGACTGATCCGATGACACGTGAAATCGGTACTGCGGCGAGTAATCCTATCGGACATTTCCGTAATCCAACGCCGCTTAGTGATGGCAGTTTGATTGCGGTTCGCACGACTTCAGCAGTGGCGGATACAGCTCCGTCCGGCATTCTTTCTTCGCAGTATGATTTTCATCTTTCGCGGTTGCAGTTAAACGGAAGTTATTACGCTCCGGTCGAAAAAATTATTCCAAACGGCATCACGGAAAGCATTTCGTATTGGGACAATCAGCCCTATTCACAGGTGAATTATAGCGGTGTGCTATGGGAGCTTGATCCCGTTGAAGTTCGCGCCCGCCCGCGTCCGAATAAGCACGCCGATCCTTTGCCTGCCATTGAAACGCAAATTCTCAGCGAAGAATTAGGCGGTCAGGCAGGCATTGATGGCTTCCGCGATTTCCTGAAAAACCGTAACCTTTCATTGATTGTCACCCGCGATGTCACGCGTCGCGCCGACAAACAACAGGAATACAATTTGAAAGTTTTTGGCAGCGCAAAACAAACGAGTGACGGCAGCACTCCAACCATCGAAGTTTCACACCTGCAATTCATGCAAGGAGATTTAATCCGCAGTTACACGAATTATGGATCGCGTAGCAACAACGGACGCCGCCCGATTGCACAGGTCATGCGAGATGGACTGACAGCAGCTGACAATCCGCTCGGCAGCGTGAAAATTGCCGCTGACGGCAGCGTAGCCGCGCTTGTACCTGCGCGGCGTGCTCTCAGTTGGCAACTAAATAAACCCGATGGATCAGCCGCGCTGCGCGAAAGATATTGGATCACATTTGCCCCCGGCGAGATGCGTTCCTGTGCAAATTGTCATGGTGTCAATCGCACGGATGTAGTCCTCAAGCAACCCGCGCCAACGAATCCGCCGCAAGCTCTGCGTGAAATTGCAAAATGGTATCGAGACAATTTTGCTTCGATGCTGGCGACCTCAGTTTCAGGCGCGAGCTTCACCGGACACGACAACGCGCAGGAAGCAATTGTTTCTTTATTCGGTCAGGGATTATCCACGACTTCGCAGGGAGCGATGGCAGTTCCGTTGCCAACGGTGTTGGCAGGAACGAATGTAATGATTCGAGACGGCTTGGGAGTCGAACGGGCCGCGCCATTATTTTATGTTTCGGCAACGCAAATCAATTATCAAATTCCGCCAGGCAGCGCTCCGGGAATGGCAACTGTCACTGTGATCAATAACAGCAAAACGGTCGCGCGTGGGACGGTGCAGATCGCTGCTGTCGCGCCTTCAGTGTTTGCTGCGTCTTCTGATGGCCAAGGCTTCGCCGCCGCCGAAATTGTAAGAATCAAACCAGGCAACGTGCAGCTCATCGAACCTGTTGCGCGATGGGATGCCGCGACATCTAAATTCGTCGCGGTGCCGATAGATTTTGGAGCTGATGAAATTGTACTGGTGTTATACGGGACAGGAATCCGCCTGCGCAGTGATCTGGCGAATGTGACCGCTACCGTTGGAGGAGTACCCGTGACGGTGATGTATGCAGGGAATCAAAATTTTTACGTCGGCGTAGATCAGATCAATTTGCGTTTGCCGAAAACTCTGGTTGGGAAAGGTGATGCAGACGTGAATTTATTGATTGATGGCAAGAGTACGAATGCGGTGAAGGTTAATTTTAAATAGCAGGGGTAAGAGAAAAGGGAGCAGAGACTTTTGTACAAGTCCTGCTCCCTTTCCTCTGTTCCCTAATTTATTTCACCCGTTTCAGCTTCACCAGCCGCCCGAACGCATTCCATTCGCCGATATACAAATCACCATTCAGAGCCCAGCTTAAGCCGTGCGCCGCAATGAATTGACCATCTACCCATTGTTCCGGTGGAATTTTATTGGTCGCGCGTTTTTTCGGATCAGGCCCATCGCCGAGCTGCGTGACCAGCTTGTTATCTTTATCGAAAATAGTAACTCTTCCCGCTAAATCTCCGATGGCTAAATCAGTGCCGAGGATACTTAAAACCGATGGCAAACGAAGCACATCACCTTCTGTTCCGTCTACGGTTTTAATGTGTTTGCCGTCCAGCGAGAACCATTGCAGACGGTGATTCGCACGGTCAGTGACAAGCACCGTAGGTTCACCGCCGCGCTTGTCAATAATGATCTTGTGCGGCGTATTAAATTTGCCGTCTTCCTTCGCAGCAGTACTCTTGCCGCCCCACGAATTCACATAGTCGCCATTCGCGCTGTAGTGATGCACGTAGTTCGCGCCGTAACCATCCGTCACATAAAAATCGCCGTTGGGCGCAACAGTTATGCCGGTTGGTTTGAATTCACTTCTGTTTTTGTATACGCCGGATTTGTCGGGATGACCTTTGACCCAGACGACTTCGCCGGTGGTCGTGATCTTGGCAAATTTGTTGCGGAAGAGACTGACCAGATAAATAAATTCCTGATTGCCTTCCTTGTTGATTTGCATGTCGTGCGTGCCTTGACCGTCGTCGTAGGGCTTCCATTCCATTCCGATAGAACGCAAATATTTTCCAGCCGGATCAAAAACCATAATGGATTTTTCGCCGTCGGTGCTGAAATAAATATGCCCCTTGGAATCCACTACGACGCCGCCGTGCGTACCGCCGATTTTGACGCCGGGAGGCAATTTCGCCCAGTCCTTCACCCATTCATATTTGTGATTGCCGGCGCCCATTGTGAGCGGATCGGCGGCAAAGCTGAAACGTGGGGCGATGGAAGCGGCAGTCATTGCCATGCCGAAACCACCAAGAAAATTTCTGCGAGAAAATGCTGAAGTTGACATGCGTGTTCTCCGTGATGAATTTAGTTTTGAAGATTACGATCAGAAGTAAAGATTATCGTAACGCGCGGACAGAATAGCAAGTGATTGAATTGATTCATTCACTTTG
>JAYTCQ010000307.1:0-20798 GCA_043736395.1 Blastocatellia bacterium
CGGTATTGATTGTTTGCGAGCAGTTGACGCGCTTCGTTGATGATCGCATCTGGTAGCTTCGGTTTAGCAGGCGTCTGCGCGAAAGTTGAAAAAGTAAGAAACAGTAAAATAAAAATTATTGAGCAAACTTTTTTCATAAAGATTTCAACCCGTAAAGCGGCAGGCACGTAGCGTAACCAGCCATGGTTGCGACCGCCTTTGCAAAAGGCGAATCTTTCACGCTACCGCAAATCTGTCGGGAACCGAATTATTTGTCAGGCTTGCATGATTCAGCGCTGCGATCAAAATCTGAGTAATGTGAAAGATTAGCTTTTTTGCTACGGCAAAAAAGCTGTCGCAACCATGGCTGGTTACGCTACGCCCATCATTTTCGCTGAGCCTGTATTTTCAAAATTCTATTCTACAAGAAAAAGGGAGACTGTGTTACCAGTCTCCCCCGGAATGAAGGCAAGTCCGCCGAAATGCCTTCAAGGTTATAGGTTCCGTATTTAGAATTTGATTCTCAGCGCGAATTGCAAGTTGCGCTGTGGATCAGTTCCGAAATATGCCGTGGAGTTAATGACACCTGCGCCGCCGCTTGGAACCAGTGTTCCCCCAGCATTGAAGCTGCCAATAAATCCATCGGGGTTACCCAGATTGACATGGTTGAAGACGTTCACGGCTTCGATGCGGAATTCGGCAAAAACCCGTTCCGTGAAGTTGAACTTCTTGAAGAGTGAAGCGTCCGTGCGCCAGTAATTCGGCCCACGCAGCGCATTACGCTTCTGATTACCAAATGTTCCGACGGCGGGACGAGTGAAACCACTCAGGTCACTAAAGAATTTATAGGAACCATCCGCGTTTCGTGTCGCTCCGGTTTTTGGTGCGGAAGTCATGTTTGGACGGCAGGTTCCGGTATCGGAAATCCCGTTCGTGTCAAAGCAGTTGTCAAAGGGTTGACCGCTCTGGATCGTAGTGTTGGAGTTAAACTGCCATCCACCAAAAGCCAAATCAGCGCCTTTTGACCAGCTGCTGCCAAACTTCTTATTTTTACCGAATGGTAATTCGTAGACTTGCGCCAGGACGAATCCATGATCGCGTTGCCAGCCAGCTGGCCCACGATTTAGATTTGCATCATAGAAGAAATAACCACCGTCGTCCTGTGCTTGATCCTGATACGTGTAATGTGCCAGAACCGAATAACCGTCTGAGAATCTCTTGTCGAGTTTGACTTGCAGCGAGTTATAGCGGTTGTCAGCGCAGTTGCAGAAGAAAGCGATGTCCTGTGTCCAACCATAACGCTGGAAATAGGGTTTCGCTAAGGTGCCGTTTCGTCCCGGTGTATAACCAGTGATCGGCACTTGGTTAACATTAATGTCCGGGCCGTCACCCGCAAATACGTGCGTTCCTTTGTTGCCAACAAAAGCAGCTTCCACTGACATTTTGCTGGTCAACTGGTATTGCACGGTTACGTTATACGCATCCACACTTGGCAAACGCATTTTGTCTGGCAACACTCGCGCGAACACGTTGTTCGGCAGGAAGAATTGCCCACTGGAAGGCAGGGAAGTGTTGACCACCGCAGTGGGGTCTTTCGGTGCTTTGTTAAGACCGAAAAATTGCGTAAATGCGGGAGCACCATCCGCAAGGTTAAAGGCACGATTGAAAGCGCCATTGTCAATACGTTGAACCGCCAGCACTGGCAGGTTTTGCGTAACGGAATGTCCGAAGACTGAACCGAACACGCCGATGTCGTAGCTGCGACCATAGCCTGCGCGGATTACCAGTTTCTCGGTTGCTTTATAAGCAATTGCCAAGCGCGGGGCAATGTTGACAGAGTTCCGGACATTGCCATCCAGTCCGGTGTTACCAACGCCAACAGTGCTGATTTGTCCGGTTTCGAGGCTCAAGTAGCCTGCATTACCGGCCTTATTGATGGATTGCGGATTGATGACATCCGCGCGGAGTCCATAGTTGACAGTCAGTTTTGGAGTTACACGCCAGGAATCCTGACCATAATAGAAGTGACGCCATTGGCGTTCACGGGCATCCGTGCTGGAGCTGATATAACGACCAAAATTGGTAACATCCCCAAGCAGGAATGTTGCTAAACCAAGGCCTGTACCACCTGTCGTTCCGGCAGTCCGTTCGTTGTTGAATGACAATTCACCTGAACGATGAACGTCGCTTGGAACGCGTAAATTAAATGCTCGTCGAACGTCCACACCGAATTTAAAGGTATGGTTACCAACAAATTTTGTTGTATTGGTCACGAACTGAAATTGATTTTCGTCCTGATCCAACGGGCAGTTGCAACGATTGACACCGAGGCCTGAACCGAAGTTGGTACCGCCGGTACCACCGTTACCGCTAATGAAGCCGGCAAACAGCCCTGAGCTGAACGCGTCGTTGTTCAGTCCGCGAATACCTGCATCGGTGGCTGTACTCTTACCGAAGTCGAATGGTAAGACGTTGACTTTGTAACGGAAGAATCCGAAACGGAAGTCTGTGACCAGTGTTGGGCTCCAAGTGTAGTCAAAGCCATAAGCAACGCTTTGGTTGCGTACTTTTGATGAACCACCGAGAGAAACCAGTTCCGAACCGCCACCGGTTCCGAAAGCTGTTGGTCCGATGCGCTCAAAATCTGCGAAACTGAAGCGACCAAACATGCTCAGCTTTTCAGAAGTGCGATAATCAATGCGAACATTGAAGCTATCTTTATCAAAGCCTTCAATGCCCGATGCGACATAGTTATCTGTCGTCCCGTTCAAGCGACCTGGCGCGTTAGGGAGTGGGATCAGCTTAAGCACATTGAGCGCCTGAGCTGATAAACGACCGGTTGGAATGGTGTTGCCCGCGAATTGTGTTCGTGCGGTTAAAGTTCCAGCACTGTTAAATACAGAAGTTGCCGGATCGAAAATATTCACTCCATACGCACTCAGGTTACCTGCGCGCGCAGCAGCAGTAGGAACGGACAGCAAACGAGTACCACCAGTTTTGCTCCGCAATCCTTCATAATCGCCAAAGTAGAACAACTTATCTTTAATGATCGCTCCGCCGATGGCTCCACCGAATTGATTCTTCAGTGTGTCGGGAATGAATTTGCTAGTGAGTGAATCGGCACGTGCTTGCGAGAACGGATTACGCGCCTGGAATTGATCGTTCTGGCGGAACAGGAATGCCGCGCCGTGAATGTCATTGGTTCCTGACTTGGTCGAAACTGAAGCGACGCCTGCGATGGCTTGGCCAAACTCAGCGTCGTAATTTTGTGAGGTTACCTTGGTTTCGCCAATAGATTCAAAGTTTGGGTTGATTACGATGATGCCGAGAATCGGATCACGGTTGTCAGTTCCATCCAATTGAAATCCGGTACCGCTGAAGCTTTGCCCGTTCACCATGGTTTGGGTTGAGCCTTGCGGGTTTTCACTCGCGGCGTGTTGCCACTGGAGCTGTTGGGTTCCGGGGGTAAGTAAGATTAATTTAGTAAAGTTACGATCAAGAATCGGCAGATCAGTCACCTGTCTGGATTCAAATGTGGTTGCCACGTCAGCGCGGTCAGTTTTCAATAAAGCTGACTCGGCAGTGATCGTGACTTCTTCCGTAATCGCACCAGTCTGTAACTGGATATTCGCGGAAGTTCCCGTATCAACGTTAACCGTAACATTGTCCTGGACTGCTGACTTAAAGCTGGCGGCTTCGACTTTAATACGATATGTACCTGGCACTAAACGTGTCAGGCTGTAGTTTCCATCGGAATTGGTTTCCGTTGTGGTGCTGGTATTCTTGCTGATATCTGTGATAGTTACTTTCGCTCTCGGGACGGTAGCTCCTGAGGCATCGGTGACAGTTCCAAAAACACTGCCATAGACTGCCTGCCCGAAGGTAGTGCTCGAAAAAACCGCAGATAACAGTAGGAATAAGGCGATAACTGAGAGTTTCTCAAAAGCCTTCATGTGAATTCTCCTATTGTTCGTTCCTGGGAAAAGAATGTTCATAAATAATTAGGTTCGACAAAACGCCGGATGGAAGAATATCCTCCGCTTTCGGGTCAAACGATTCAATTATGTTTCTAAAATTGGATAGCATTTTTCAGCACGAAAGAACTGAAAAAATCATCCCAGCAGGAAAGCTATAAATGTCTTCAGATCAGAAATGCCTGAAGATCGTTCTAATATCTAAACTGAAAATTCGTAGGTTCTACAAAAAAAAGTGATGCAACTCTTCTATTGCGATACAATTTTTGGGGGAATTATAAAACCTACGAAACTGTTTCTACTTTTCTGAGCAGGTATCGTTTAGCGGAGCAGATTATTGGAACGTGAGCGGTTTGAGGCGTTAAGTGAGGGTATCTTGACGTTACTTCTTTTAAGTTCCTTCCTTTAAAGGGATGTTAGGTAGACGTTACATCTCGATGTAACGTCTACCTTGTAATCATTAACTGTCGGATTAATTTTCCAGAGTTGATTTAAGAGCAGAGAGCTGCGCTTGCTTTGAAGGTTACGTGAGGTATAAACTTTAAAATTATTACACTAAATTCCATTTGTAAGTGTTGTAAATCTATCGTCAAAATCTATTTCTCATGAACGTCACAACCGAGGAAAAATTAGCCGAACTCGAAAAGGTTTTGAGCGCACGTGTTTTACACAGCTCTGAAAGTTTACGTTCATTTCTGCGGTTTGTTTGCGAGCGAGCCATTCACCATCCAGAGAGTCAATTAAAGGAATACATCATTGCCACCGAGGTTTTTAAACGACGGAGTGATTATGATCCTCGGATTGATTCAGTAGTCCGCGTACAGGCCGGACGGCTCCGGGCTAGATTGATGGATTATTACTCGACTGAAGGTAAAGGCGACAAGATTCGAATAGATTTACCCAAAGGACAATACGCGCCGGTTTTTTCGTATGCGCGAAATGGGAATGAAGAATTACACGACGGTTCCGGGAAACATGTTGAGGTGGAAGAACTCGTGGATGCTTCGTTTCAACGACATTCGGTGCTTCCACTGTGGGCAGAATTATTAAATGTGCATGAGCCGATGCTGGTCGTTTTCAGCACGACGATCTTTCATGGCACGTATGACAGCATGAAGCTCTTCAATTCACTTGATATAATTGAGGGTCAGCATGAAATTCACTCTTTATCGCAGGGAATCATCGGACAAAATCAAAATCCTGTCATTGATCATTACACGGGCATTGGTGAGGTGATGGGCGTCTTCGTCCTGGGGGATTTTTTCGCGAAAATGCATCATCCGTTTCGCGTCAAACGGAGCCTGTTATTAACCTGGGATGATGTCAAAGTGGATAATCTTGTCGTGCTTGGTTCTCCCGCTGAAAATCTGTTTTTACTGGATTTACCACAACAACAGGATTTTGTGTTTCGCTGGGTGAAGGACAACGATGGTCAGTATGTAAACGCCATCGTCAATACCAATCCGAAAACGGGCGAAGAGGAAATTTATCGTGGCAAGCATGCCGGGAATTCTCCCAGTCAGGTTTCCGAAGACTATGCGGTCGTCAGTTTAATTCAGGGGTTGAGCGAAAAAAATCGGATCATGATTTTGGCGGGGATTCATACTTTCGGGACGCAGGCCGCTGCCGAATATGTAACGCAACCGGAATATATCAAAGATTTAATCTCACACCTTAACATCGCGGATGAAGGGGAGACGCCGAAGCTGCCGATGTATTTTCAAATTCTGCTTCGCGTCAAAGTTAGTGGCGGGGTTCCGATTCGAATTTCGTACGTGACGCATCACGTCATGTAAATCGTTTAATTCCTGGGCTGACGATTCCTTGCAGTGCGCAGGCACTCGGTATTCATTATTTCCAAATGGATTTTAATTGCCAAACATTAAGCGAATCACAACTGGTTAGACCTCCATACCCTTCGATTACAAGGCGAAAGTTTTTATCGGGCGGAAACAAACGATCTGACATTGCCGTTTCGCCGATGTTGCCAAACACTTCGACCGAAGAGCGATCAACCAAAATGCGCAGCTTAACCTTACCTTTTTTCAATGAGAGTGGAGCTTCGTGTACGCCAAAAAAATTGCGTTTGAAATCCGGTTCAACATCAATAGAGTTGTTGCGATAAATGAACAGCTTCTGCGAATTGGAATCGTACCGAATGATCGTGTCAGAGTTTTTGCCTGAAATCAGTTTGATAACGATTCCTGAGTTTGGGCTGAATTTGAATTCGCCTTCGATTTCAAGAGCATCGCCGGTGAGTGGCAGCTTTTGAACGCGATTGATTTTGGTGCCAATTTTCAATTGGCGAGGCGCACGGTAAGTCCGGCGGCGAAGCACCTTCAATTCATCAACCGGAGTTTGCCATAATCGCAAGCCTTCAGGCGTTGAGCGCAACTTTAATTCGCGCGGTAATGATTGCGCTGTTCGCCAAGGAGAAGTTGGCTCTTTTCCGGCGTACTCCCAATTGCTCATCCAACCCAATAAAATGCGGCGTCCGTCAGTTTTGGGTACGTCTGAAAAAGTCACACCTGCGTAAAAATCTTTGCCGTAATCCACAAATAATTTTGTCTCAACTGGATTGTCATTCGTGAACGTTTTTCCGTCGAAATTACCAACGAAATACTGTCCACCCGAACCGCCTGCGAATCCGCCGGGATTGATGTTGACGATCATCACCCAACTTTTTTTATTCGGCTGTCCGAGGATTGGCAGCTCAAATAAATCAGGGCATTCCCATTGGATACTTTTATCAGCTACGCCTGCGCCGCCGAATTCGCTGAGCAAATCCCACTTTTGTAAATTCTGCGAACCGTACAATCGCACTTTTTGTTCTTTGGAAAGTGACACCACCATCACCCATTTTTTCGACGCTTCGTGCCAGAAAACTTTCGGATCACGAAAATCCTGGGAGCCAATATCAAGCACGGGATTGCCTGCGAATTTTGTCCACGTGCGTCCACGATCATTGCTGACGGCGATGTGCTGCGATTCGTGTCTGGGAGTTTCTACGTGCCCTGTATAAATGGCCACCAAACACGATTTATCTTTTGGATCAGTGGAATTGCAAAGTCCGCTCGAATTGTTCCAATCCACAACGGCGCTGCCCGAAAAAATCATCACGCCATTCACTTCAGCCAGCGCGACAGGCAAGTGTTTCCAATGAATCATGTCAGAGCTGACGGCGTGTCCCCAACTCATATGTCCCCACGAATTTCCGAAGGGATTGTATTGATAAAATAAGTGGTATTCGCCCTTGTAATATACGAGTCCGTTTGGATCATTCATCCAATTTTTTTCTGGAGTGAAGTGGAATTGGGGGCGAAACGGTTCGTCATAAAGTTTTTCTGTGGACTGAGCTTGAAGCGTGAAAGTAAGGAATAGTAATGTTATAAAAATTTTCATTTGAAACGATCGAATCAGTATCGCAACCGGTAGGGAGCGCAGTCTCAGCAGATAAGAAGTGAGGTGAATTTTTATTTTCCATTGAAAATTTGTCATTTGTAATTTGTCATTGCGCAAGACACTGTCATCGGAATCCTCCAATGAAAAATGGAAATTCGACAATCGCAAATGTAAAATACCGTAAAACTTTTTCTGCTGTGTTTTGTTGCCAAGACTGCGCTCCCCATCGGTCGCGGTACTGAAAAGAATTTAAGCGGCTTCCGTCTTAACGAGTTCCACGTCTTTCGAAATAAACAGACATGCAATCGCGCCTAAAATCATACAGATTCCTGCCAGGACAATCGCATTGCGCGGATCATCGCCGAGCAGTGACTTGTAGAAGAATCCAACGCTCAGCATTTCGCAGATTTGCGGGATACAAATAAAAGCGTTCAGAATTCCCATGTACACGCCCGTTCGCGCCGGTGGCACAATCGTCGTTGTCATAATAAAGGGAACCGTCAAAATTGCTGCCCAGGCGATTCCCACCGGAATCATTCCACTTAGCATCACGGTCAGATTGTTGGTGAAGAGCATCGAAATAAATCCCAGTCCGCCGAGCAGCAAGCATATCGCATACGTCTTGCGCGTCCCCAAATTTTTCACAATCGAGGGAAGCAGAAATGACATCACGAAAGTCGTGATGTTCATGATCGTAAACGCAAATCCAGCCTTCGATGAACCTTCCGCAAAATTCGGCGAATCAGGCGTCGGCGCGTTGTAGCAATGTCGCGCGATGGAAAGCCCCATGTACTGCCACATGAGCGGAAGTCCGTACCACGTAAAAAACTTTACCCACCAGATTTGTTTTAATCCTTTCGGCATCTCTATGATGGCTTCCCAAATTTCCTTGAAAGCGAGGATGGTTTTTTGCAGTGCGCCGCCTTTCGCCGCTTGCGCTTGTCTAAATTCTTCGAGGTTGTCGGGCGGATATTCAGAAGTCGTATACGCTGTCCACGCCACAGAAAGCAGCATTGCCGCGACGCCGATGACGAATGAATATTTCACAATATCGGGAACGGCGTGACCATCGGTTTTTGCCGAGATGCCAAGGTACAAAAGCACTGTCGGCATCAACCCCGCCAGAATTTGTCCGAAGGCGATCATAAACGTCTGAACGGAAAACCCGAGCGTTCGTTGTTGATCGTTAAGCCTGTCGCCGACTAACGCGCGGTAGGGTTCCTGCGCCGTGTTCATCGAAGCGTCCAAAATCCAGAACAGTCCCGTCGCGATCCATAAAGATGGCGAGTAGGGCATAAACAAAACAGCGATGCTGCCGGTGATGGCTCCGATGACTAAGAACGGTTTGCGTCGTCCCCAGCGTGACCACGTTCCATCGCTGATGGCTCCGATGAGTGGTTGAATCAACAATCCTGTAATCGGCCCTGCCAGCCATAACATGGGGAGTTTGGATTCATCGGCATCAAGGTAGCGGAAGATGGGACTTAAGTTGGCTTGTTGTAAACCGAATCCGTATTGAATCCCCAAAAATCCAAAACTCATGTTCCAGATTTGCCAAAAACTCAGCATTGGTTTTCGTTTTGTGTTCATAAATTTTTTTGTTTCTTTTTACTTTTGCGCTATCGCCTTGATGGAACCATCGTCCGCAAAGTTGATTACGACCGGATCGGAAATGCCGCCGACAAAATTTCCCGCCTCGTCCGCCCAAACAAAACCGAGGAGCATTGTCCTGTCTTTTTCCGGTTCGATAATTTTTCCGGCGTAAATATTAGGCGACAACAATTCCGCCGATTCCTTAAATGTTGGGATGCCTTGAAAATGTAGCGGAAATTCTTCAGATTTTAAGTAGTAAGTTCCGGTCTCGCAGGCTAGATTTTTTTGGCGTCTGGCAACTGAACAATCTTTCTCCTGCGCGCAAAAAATAACGTAGCAGCGCTTGCCTGTGCCGCTTGGTCGCCAGAATATCTGCGGCACTTCCATTTGATAAAATTCTCTTGGACAATCAATGAATTCGGGCTTATCTGACCAGTGAAATAAATCCGTAGAAACGACATAAGCGATCAATCCGCATTCAACTTCCTGATCCAGACGCGCACAAATAAAAGCATAATATTTTTCGTCAAAACGGACGACGTACGGATCACGCCACGCGACTCCGTCCAATCCAAATTGATGTCCCGGATTTGGAATAATCGGGGCTTCGACCGATTGCGAGGCGCGTTGCCAGTGATGTAAATCAGTGGAAGTTGCAAGTCCGATATGTTGCGGCCTCTGTTCTTCAGAAGGTGTTTTAACTGGAGTTTCGCGGGAATTTCGTGATGTATAAAAAAGCAGATGTTGATTTAATTCCGCTGAGTAAATCACGCAACCAGTCCAAATGGCGACATCGTCCCAATCCTGGCTTCTAGTGAAAGAAGTGCCGAGTTCATGCCAGCCGTTCCCGTTTTTAACAGCGTGTCCGACGGAAGCTAAATTGTGTCGGGCTTCGGGGTCATAGTTGCATTCGTGGCGATCTGCCTGAAGGTAAAACGCATGCAGGTTTGCACCTTCGACCACAAACCATGAGTCCCAGATAAATTTATCTTTTGGATTCCAAGGCATAATAAAAGCAAAGCGAATTCCGCACCAATAAATGGGTGGGCTGTGATGAAAGCCAAATCGGCGGCTTTGCCTTTCTCATCTGCCAGTGCCAACAGAACGTGGCAATTTAAAATGTGGATCAATTTTATTAGCACGCTCAAAAGCAGCTTTCGCGGCGGCGAGATGTCCGGTCTTCTGGAGCGCAAGTCCCAAATTATAATGCGCAGGTGCGTGCTCCGGGTCAAGCTTTATTGCGCGTTCAAAAAAATCTATCGCAGATTTGAAATCACCTTCGTTCATTTTTTGTAAGCCAGTATTGGTCGCAAACATCGCCGCCTGATTATTTGATTTTAGTTTATTCAGCCGCGCCGCTTCGTCAAATTCCACTTTTGCATTAGCTGCTTCACCTTTTTGCCGGAGGGCAGTTCCCAACGTATTGTGAATCTGTGGGCTGAGCGGAGCAATTTTTATAGCTTCCCGAAAGGATGAAATTGCGCTCTCCAAATCACCTTTCTGCTGGTAAGCAGTACCCAACGTGTAAATCGCTTCTGAAAAATCTGGCTTCACTTTAATGGCAGTTTGGAATGCCTCAATCGCTTCATCTATTTTTGATTGCTGCATTAAAGTGATGCCCAAAGAATAATACGCTTCGGGCAACGTGGATTGTAATTCAATGCTGCGGTGAAAGGCTTTGACGGCGTTCTCGAAATCGTCTTTGTATTTGTACGCCAACCCTAAATTGTAATGTGCTTCGGCGGCTTCAGGAGTAAGCGCAATCAATGCCTGATACGCCGCAATCGCTCCGCTGTAATCAGATTTTTGAATCAACGCCAAACCGAGATTATGGTACGCCACTTGATTATTCGGGTCTTGTTTGAGCACCGTTTTCAGTTCAGCAACTGCGCTTTCGGCATCACGTTTATTGACATACGCGAGCGCCAATTGATTACGCGCTTCCAGCAGATTCGGATCAACTTTTAGAGCGGCGCGATAGGCGGGAACCGCGTTATCAAAATCATCGTCTGCCAACAAGGCATTGCCGAGAGAATTATGACCGACGGCGATGTTTGGATTGACTTTGATGGCAGTGCGAAGCTCTTCGATGGCTTCGGGAAGTTCGTTTATTTTTTGCAGCGACAAGCCTAAATAGTAATGCGACTCAAAATGATTTGGATCAATCTTGACAGCCCTTCGCAGCGTTTTTACGGCTTCGGGATAATTTTGTGTCAGCCATCGGGTGACGCCCATTCGATAATGCGCTTCGTGAAAATCGGGCTTCAATTTAATCGCAGTTTCGTATTCAGAAAAGGCGGCGCGATCATTTCCTTGACGAGCCAGTACGAACCCCAATGCACTGTGCGCCGGAGCCGAATCAGGTTCCTGTCGAACGGTCTCCCGATAGACATCAAGCGCGAGATCGAACTCACCTTTTAATTCGTGAATCATCCCCAAATTGAGGCGCGCTTCTGTGAATTGTGGATTCAAAGTAATCGCAGTTTTGAATGCCGCGAGAGCTTCATCGTGGCGCCCCTGCTTGCTCACAGCCATCCCGAGCGCATTGAATGCTTCTGGGAAATTTGGATAAATTTGAATCGCGCTTTTTAGTTCAGCTTCGGCGCGGACGGGATTATTTTGTTTGAGAAAATTGATGCCTTGCGCGTAACGAAGTTCAGCATTTTGTTGAGCAATTCGTTCTTTTTTGGAGATTTTTTGCGCGAAACTTGACGGAGAAAAGGCGAGAATCGCAAGGCAGGGAATCAGAAAATATAAGTTAAGAAATTTCATTTTAAATTATTTGTAGGCGACCAGCGGTACGGTACGAGGAGCGGTAGCGCAATCGGATTAAGCTGAACAATACGCAACTGTAAATTTATCGAAAAGCGTACTACAAACGTCCCGTTTGTAGCTCATTCGGAATCGCAAACGAGACGTTTACGATACACTTTTATCTCAATACGCTACCGCTCCTCGTACCGTACCGCACCTTCTTTAATCGTAATAATTTTATTACTGACGACATCTGAAATTTTATCCACTGTTCCACTCGGCCACGTAACTTCAATAGATTTTACATTCGTCGCATTGCCCAATCCAAAATGTACACGCAAATCATTTTGCGAATAATAGCTGCCGCCGCTACGGACTTCGTCCACTAAGCTGCGAATTTTTTTGTCTTCTTCAAATTCAATTTTGATGCGCACGCCGATGCCGCTCCGATTGGATTTTGTCCCAATCGTTTTGATTGTCAGCCAATTATTTTTCGTTGTTGAATCACAGCGAATCAAATCCGGTACAGCATTGACGGGGTTGATGACGACATCAATATCTCCGTCGTTGTCGTAATCTCCGAACGCGCAGCCACGGCTCGCGGTTGGTTCAAGAATCGCGCCGCCGATTTTTTCAGTGATGTCTTTGAAATTTCCGTTGCGCTGATTTTGATACAAAACCTTGCGCTGCGCGTAGCCCGCTTCCGTCGTCAATTTTCCGACTTCGGGATAGACGTGACCATTGACCAAAAGAATATCCAACCAGCTATCGTTATCAAAATCCAACCAGCCACAGCCCCAGCCCAGCCAGCGCGTATTCAATCCGATTCCGGCGGTAAAAGTCACATCATCGAAAATCATTTTTCCCATGTTTCGGTAGAGCGTCGAAGTATCGCCCGAGAAATTTGTTTTGAAAATATCAAGCTTGCCGTCACCGTCAAAATCTCCCGCGCTGACGCCCATTCCAGCTTGCGGTTTGCCGTCTCCGCTGTACGCCGCACCCGCTTCGGTGGCGACATCGGTAAACGTTCCGTTCTTGTTATTATGATACAAAATTGCCGGAGCCGAATCATCCGCCACGTAAATATCAACCCATCCATCGTCATCAAAATCCGCCGTCAAAACGCCAAGTCCGTATGTCCCATTCGTTTTCAAAATGCCGGATTTTTCTGACACATCAGCGAAAATTCCGTTGCCTTCGTTATGGTATAGAATATTTTTTCCGCCTTCTAATCCCGGCGGCCCGCACGCTACCATCACGCCTTTATACAGGCACGGCCCGGTCTCAGGAGTCGGAGCAGTTTTCAGATCAAGGTCAATATAATTCGCGACAAAAAGATCAAGTTTGCCGTCTTTATCGTAGTCAAGAAACGCGCTCCCCGCGCCCCATCGCGTTGTCTTTCCAGCTACGCCAGCCTTCAACGAAACATCGGAGAATGTGCCGTTGCCGTTGTTTTTATACAGGACATTTTTGCCGAAATAGGTGATGAATAAATCATCAAATCCATCATTATCGTAATCGCCGATGCAGACGCTTTGCCCCCAGCCGGTGCGGGCTAAGCCGGATGATTTTGTGACATCGGTGAAGCCGCCACTTCGATTATTTTTGTATAAATGCGTCGTCGGTTCGGTGCCTTTCGGGAAGCCATTGAGTCTCGTTCCGTTGACGAAAAAAAGATCAAGCCAGCCGTCGTTGTCATAGTCAATCCATGCAACTCCACAGCCTGTCGTTTCGAGCAGGTATTTATTTTTTTGCTCGCCGCCATAAATTGTTTTATGCGTTAAGCCAGCTTCTTTGGCGACGTTGACGAACGAGATATTGAATTCAGATTGGGGAGTTGGTGCGGTAGGTTGGGCAGAAACTTCAACCAGAAAAAAGAATACGAAAAAGATTCCAAACGCCTTGTGCATAGGCGATCACTATAAATTGTTGTGGAGTCGAGAAGCAACTAACATAAAATATCTAGTCATTAGTGTCCGTTCCAAATCTCTGCAATTGTACTTTCTAAGCAATTGAATTTACTCGATCTATAAACGGACACTAATGCCTGAAAATATAAACTGCTTTTCCAATTGCATTGTCATCGGGCTTTGACCTGCGGCAATTACCTTACAACTTGCATAAGTTCGTCAGCAGAGGTTTTCTGTGAGTCGTTTTGGTGATTGCGCCATGACGAAAATAGTTCACATTCATTGCTAACACTTGAGGAATTTCGAAGAACCTGTAGATAGGGCAAAAAATATTTTTTGAATCGCAAAATCGTGGTAGGATATTCTAGCCTCAAACTTTCGCACAGCCGCAATAACACTCGTCTCAAATATATATCCGAGTGCTGCAAAATCATTCATTTCCGCAAATCCTCAAGCTATGAAAAAGATTAACTCTACCCGTTATTTACAGTCGCAAATCGTCATTTGCACAATATTTCTTTGTCTATTGGGCAATAGTTCTTTCGGACAGAAAACGGTTTCAGGATATTCACCGGGCATCGAAGCTAAGCGTGAACAGACTAGAGTAAATATCACTCCGTTTAGTAAGCGATTTTCCAGCGTGAAATTGAACGAGGCATTGGAATACCATTTTCCAACTGTTGAAAATAGAGCTGGTACAACTTTAGATTTTCGCAAGCGGAAGAAGGTCGGGATTATTCGTACGTTTCCGTCAAATATCGCAGAATTTGCTAATGATTATGAGGTGGAAGGTGGAAAGCTGAAGGTATTTAGAATTACTTCTCAATCAGCAAAAGCGCTTCGCTTAAAACTAACGGAAGTGAATTTGCCCGACGGGGCACAACTAATGATTTACTCGGAGAGCAATCCTTTAAATATTGACGGCATTTATACGAAACGCGGACTGAATAACGACGGAGTCATCTGGAGTACAAATCAATCAGGCGAGAAAATCATTATTGAATTTTTTGTGCCGGCTGGAACTGAAGTGAAGTCGTATTTTAAGTTAGCCGAGCTCGCGCATATCTACGAAGACCCTTTAATTAAAAACAATTCAGCGGCGCTCGAAGATGCGGCTGGAGCCTGTAACCTTGACATTCCCGCCGCATGGAAAGAAGCCTCGAAAGCGGTCGCGGAGATTCAATACTTTGGAGCTGGATACATTTACTCTTGTTCAGCAACGCTCGTTAACACGACAAATAATAGCGGGACTCCATATTTATTGACCGCAAATCATTGTGTGAATCGTCAGACTGAAGCGACCAGTATTCAGACGATCTGGTTTAAGGATTCCCCAACCGTCACTCCTGTATATGGTCCGTACAGTCCACAGATAGTGGCGACCGGAATGGCTGGAGATTTTACCTTACTCAAGTTCAGTGGTGCGCTTCCGGCCGGAGTGCGTTTTTCGGGTTGGACAACAGACAAAAATACAGTCGGAACAAGCGTGACGGGAATACATTATCCGCAGGATTCTTACAAAAGAATTTCGTTTGGAAAATCTACGAGCTTTACCTGTCCGCCAGAAATTCCTGCTGAAGCCTGCGGAAGTTTTCAAACGGTTAAATGGGATCAGGGAATTACCGAGCCGGGTTCTTCAGGATCCGGGTTATTTGTTGGCGCAGCCACTGATCCAAAGTTGACCGGAACGTTGACTGGCGGCAGCTCTTCATGTGCGAATCCTCAGGGCGAAGATGTTTATGGGCAGTTTAGTTATTATTTTCCCGACATTGAGTATTTCTTAACTGGCACCGGATGCTCTTACAAAATTGATGACGAAGTGAAATTCGCCGGACCGAGTGTTGATGAAGGAGCGATCAGTGTGATTGTGACGGGGAATGGCAGTTGTGGCTGGACAGCAAAAAGCCTGGCTCCATGGTTGACGATTGTCGCGGGTACTAGTGGTGCAGGGAATGGCACGATTCGATATTCGGTCGAGGCAAACACTGGTACAGAAAATCGAGTCGGTTACGTCAGGATTGGAACGCATCTTGTTGCGGTTTCACAAGCGGGATCAGGCTTGACGTGTGGCAACGTCATCGAAACAGTTGCTACTGGCGAACGGGTTTTTTATAGCCGTGAGCTGACATCGAATGATTGTCATTCAATTTTCGATGCCGCATTGAAAGCTGATCGTTTTAAAATTAACGGTAAAGCCGGACAACAAATGCGAATCGAAGTTTTCTCGGATGACTTTGAGCCGCGTGTCTCGATCTTGACGCCGGGTGGAAAATTAATGGCAATAGATTATCGCCGGATTGGATTCGCAAACTTCATAACGTTGCCGACCGATGGCGTGTATATGATCGAAGTTTCCGGAGTAAATCCCGAAGATTTGGGAAAGTATAATCTTTGGTTTTACAAAGGATGCGAATGCAAATTTCTTGATCGCCAGACCACGTTCGATAGCGCGGGCGGAGCTGGTGAGATGGCGTTTACACTTCCACCGGATTGTTCCTGGCGTACTTTGAGTACCGTACCAGATTGGTTGCAATTAACCCCTCCCTCCGTTGGGAGTGGATCAGGCGTAATTAAATTTTCAGTAAAAAGCGAGGCACTGAGGAACCAGCAGCGGGACGGAATCATCTGGTTGTACCTTGACCCGAATCAAACCAGCAACTATTTCCAATACAATGTAAAACAAGCATTTCCGTGTGATTATACGATTAGCAAAGCGAGGTTTGACGTAGGTAATTTGGGAGCTTCGTACGGATTACTGTATTTATTTTCGGGTAATTATTGTCCGAGTCCGGAAATAAAGAGTGACAGTAGCTGGTTGAAAGTTTCAAATAATGGATCGACCATTGAAGCTTCCATTGGGTATGCAAACCTCGGTGCGCTTCCTCGTACTGCAAAAATTACAGCAGGAAATGCAACCTACGAAATTGTACAACCGGGTCTCGGGAATACATGCAACATTGACACGATCTCTTTTGGCGAAACTGTACAGAATAAATTGAATAGCAAATGTCCTTATCCACAGGTGAATGGTACCGATAATGGCATTTACCATGGAAGCTATTACGCGTTTCAAGGAGTTGCGGGCCAGCGAATCGCCATAAATTTCAGCGCTACTGACTTGCACAAAAACCTTTACTTAATCGCGCCGGACGGACTTGTTCTTCCGATTCAACTTGGGCAACCCAACTATGAGACAGTAAGAGCACCCGGAACATCGTCATTTGTTCTTCCACAATCGGGACTATATGTCATCGCAATCGGTAGCGCGGAAGCAGATTTGAATCGCACAAATTTCGTTTTGACATTGAGTGCAATGACTGGAGCAGACTGTTCGCTGAGTCTTAAAGACAATATTTTACAGACGACCGGCAAGGGAGGAAATGTAGTTGCAAATGTTATACAAGACAATGGAACAAGCTGTGAATGGGACGCAAAGAGCAGTGCTTCGTGGGTGGGTAGTCCCGCGCCGACAAACAGCACCGGAAATGGTTCGGTAACATTTTCGGTCGCGCCGAATATAAATGGATTGCGAATCGCTTATCTCCCGGTCGCTGGGCAGCATCTGAAATTATTGCAGGAACAAGCTCAGCCACTGGGAATCGTTTCAGGGGCCAGTTATGCCAAACAATTTGCGCGTGGAGCAATTGCTTCAATCTTCGGACTAAACCTGGCGCAAAGTACTGAACCTGTAGCGTCCTTGCCTTTGCCTTATACGCTTGGAGGAACCCAGGTTCAATTATTTAGAAATTACCCAAACAATCTTTACCCGATTGAATGTCAATTATTCTATGCATCGCCGACTCAAATTAATTTTCTTTTGCCTGAGTATTCCGTTAACCCCGACGAGGAATTTACGGTGTATGTCAAACGTGCTGACGGATATTTTTCGGTTGGGCAGCTGAAGTTTTCTGCCGTGGCTCCTGCATTATTTTCAGCCAGCTCAGATGGTCGCGGAGTTGCTGCGGCCGTTGTGCAACGGATTAAAGGCGATGTGCAGACTTATGACCCGGTCGTCGAACTGAGCGGAGGCAAATTTATTCCTCACGCGATTGATCTTGGTGGGGACAATGAGCAGGTTTATTTAGTCCTGTTTGGCACAGGAATTCGCTATCGTACGGATGAATCGAATGTGGTTGCGAATATCGGTGGACAGTCCTTACCTGTTCAATATGCTGGAAATCAGAACTATTTTGCAGGGCTGGATCAAGTCAACATTTTATTGCCCAAAACTCTGCGGGGAAAAGGAATCATTCCTGTGTCAATCACGGTTGATGGGCAGATAACGAATACGTTAGAGATAAAAATCGCTCCCTGAGCAAGACGAAGAGAATTTTCGCGTAGAGTTTTCCTTTTGGTCATTAGCATATTTGAAGTGTACGTTGTTAAGATAACGCGTCAATGAAGCGTTATCTGATAACGAAAATGAACGCAGGTTCGTTTGTCGAAAAAACCGTTTGAATCTGCATTTATAAGTAGTTCAAAATATCTTGTCTCTTCCAAGCGATTTTATGACTGAATTTTTACCGAAACTCCGCCAAGCATTAGATGTTTTCCCGTCGCCCGATGAAGAGCAACCGGGACTCCTCTTGCGCGATCCTTTTCGTTATACCGAAGACATTTTGATTATCCCCCCGGTGTTCGTGCAAGCCCTGAATTTATTGGATGGACAGCACACGGAAGCCGATGCCATTGAACGGTTGACGCAGGTCATTGGACGCCCTTTTCCAAAGCATCCGCTGCATGATTTTATTTCTGCATTACAGGAATCCGGCTTCCTTGAGACTTCGGAATTTGGGGCAATGCGTTCACGCAAGCACGCGGAATTTGCGGCGGAACCAATCCGCATTGCGGCGCATGCGGGTGCGGCGTATCCCGAAGATACGTACGAATTAAAATCTACGTTGGATAATTATTTGTTGACGATTGTGCCACCGAATCCGGCTCCGATTGTGGGAATTGCTGCGCCGCATGTCAGCCCCGAAGGCGGTTGGGGATGTTATGCTGCCGCCTACAATCGGCTGCGCGGAATGGGTGAAAATTTGTTTGGAAAAACAATTGTAGTTTTGGGGACTTCGCATTACGGCGAGCCGGACAAATTCGGATTAACGCGCAAGCCGTTCAGAACTCCGTACGGCACAGTCCAGACGGATACAGAATTAGTAGATTGGTTAGAACAACGCGCCGGAGACTCAATAAACATTGAGGATTATTGCCATTCGTTTGAACATTCCATTGAATTTCAAGTGATGTTTTTACAGCACATGCTCGGCAATCGCATTAAGATTTTACCGATCCTGTGCGGCGCATTTTTGCAGAGTTTTCAGACCGGCAAGCCGCCGGAAAAAACGGAAAATGTACACCGATTTTTTGATACGTTAGGCGAAATGGCGGAGGTTCACAAAGATAAATTATTTTGGGTGCTGGGGATTGATTTAGCCCACATTGGAGAACGCTACGGCGATCCGTTTGAAGCGCAAGTCGGACACGATGAAATGCTGGAAGTGAAAGAAAAAGACGAAGAACGTTTGCAGCATGTCTGCGATGGAAATTCAGGTGCATTGTTAGATTTGGTACTGCCGGATTTCGATCCGTTGAAGTGGTGCGGATTTACTCCGGTGTATACATTTATGCAGGCGATGAAAGGCGTTCGCGGCGAAGTCCTGAAATATGATCAGTGGAATATTGATCCGAATTCGGTCGTGAGTTTTACGGCGATGGAGTTTAGAAAATAGGGAGCAGGGGATAGGGAACAGGGTGCAGAGGGCGTGAGCTTAGAACCCTGCTCCCTTGCCCCTTGTCTCTCAATTATAAAATTATTTGGAGGATTCCCCTAAATTATGCTGTAATCCTTCCGGTGAAAGTTCGTCGCGTGAAATTATTATCGGAGGGGTTAGTGAAACAGTTGTTGTATTTATTTTTTGTCTTACTTTTTATTCATCAGCTTTCTCAAACCAGTGTTGGTCAGCCGATTCAAATTCAGGAACCTCAATCAGAAGCTGAGTCGGTGTCGAAAAAGTCTTCCATTCGAAAGACAATTAAAAATATCACATATTGTAAAACCGATGAGACCGAGCTTCGGATGGATGTTTATTTTCCAACCTCACGTGACAACTCTCCGCTGCCGGCTTTGTTGTACATTCACGGTGGTGCCTGGATTGCCGGAGACAAAGACGAAGCCCCGTTACGAGCGGATTTGCCTGATCTGTTGGCGCGTGGTTATGCGGTATTTTCGATTAATTATCGGCTGGCTCCACTCCATCGTTTTCCAGCGCAAATTGAAGATTGTAAATGCGCCGTTCGCTCCATTCGCGCCAATGCGAAAAAATATAATATTGACCCGGCTCGCCTGGGAGTTTGGGGATCAAGCGCAGGTGGGCATTTAGCCACTTTGCTGGGAGTCACCGAAGGCGTCAGCGAATTTGAAGGGGATGGCGGTTATCCCGAACAATCCTCAGCGGTGCAGGCTGTCGCGACTTTTTTCGGACCTGCCGATCTGACAACTTCCGATTGGTCGTTGATTGATAAGCTGGGATTTTTGTCAGGTTTTGGAACTTCAAAATATTGGCTAAGGGCCAGCCCGGTCAATTACGTGAACAGGCAGGCTCCACCATTTTGGGTCGTGGTTGGTGATAAAGATAAAATTGTCAGCCCGAAACAAGGGCACCGATTATTTGCAGAATTGAAATCCCATCAGGTTCAGTCCAGTTTGTTAGTTGTCAAAAATTGCGGACATGAATTCGCTTTTTCTGAGAACCCAACGCCTTCACGTCCTGAAGTTTCGAAGCAACTTGTGAAGTTTTTTGACCAGAATATTAGACCTGCCAAATATGAACAAAACCTTGTTCATACTCGTCCTCGCCGTGTTTTGGGCGAGACGATTTCTACTACAGCCACAAAACAAGAAAACTCTCGTGAATAAATCGCAGCAATTTTATGTCATATTTGATATGTGATAAAAGTTGCTGCTCAAATGCTCCGAACTTCTAAATTAAATTTCGTTCCAACTAAAGACTCGCCAGATGTTGCGTCGGGTTTATGGCGTTGGATGGAAGCTTTCAAGGTTTCCGTGGGAGCAATTCTGGCGAACCGTTTGCGCTCCATTCTGACCATTGTCGGCATTGTCATCGGAGTCGCTGTCGTCGCACTGGTCGCGGCTTTGCTCGAAGGCGCGCAAGGTTTCATTGCC
>JAYTCQ010000308.1:0-3041 GCA_043736395.1 Blastocatellia bacterium
TTTAGTCAACCGAAAGTTTACCCACTTGATGACCTTCTTCTCAAGTCACTCGCTTTTTTTGTCATGCAGAAAGATTTACCAGTCAGAAGTTTTGACCTGAAATTATTCTCTTCTGATCAGAAATTTTCATCAAAGGCGATTCTTCATTTAGTTATTTAGGTGTGCATTTATGAAGCGCGTATTTCTTGTTTTAAGCCTGGTGCTGAACTTTTCTCCGCTGGCAGGGCAGAGTCCTTCTTCTTCTATTCAGCAAACTGTCAAAACTACGGAAATATTTCTAGATGTTTTAGTTCATGACAAAAAAGGAAAAATTGTTCGTGATCTCAAACCGGAGGAGCTAGAGGTATTTGAAGATGGGGTGAAACAACCCATTAGTTCTTTCCGGTTTATTGATTCAGTCGGACACGTAAAAAATTCTACTTCTAACAATAACATAACGCCGCCTGTTTCGGCTGAGGACGAATTCAAATCAGGCAATCTGGTGACTTTGGTTTTTGATCATCAGGATGCGCAAAGATTTGAAACAACCAGACAGGCTGCCGTAACTTTTATGGATACAGCGATGCGTCCTGATACGCTCGTTCGTGTGATGGTCATTGATCGAAAATTATATTTGATCGAGCAATACAGTAATGATCGAAATAAAATTTATAAGGCGATTGAGAAGGCGTTAGGAACCGCCGAAAAATCATTTGCTCAGGTTTCTGAATTGAAGATGAAAGAGCTGCTCGCAAAATCGGTATCACCTGAAGTTGGTGTTGCTTCCGGCACGGCGCTGGCCAATTCCGATTCAGTGTTGACGAAGATGACCATCGACACGATGACGCAATCAGAGAAGATGCTCAATGAGGCTGGCATCAGTTCTCCGGTTTTTCCATTGCTGAGCGTGGCGCGGAATCATCGAAAATTGTCCGGACGCAAAATGGTCTTTTATTTTTCGAACGGATTGTATTTTCGCAACTCTGGCTTATCTGAAATTCTTCGAAATGTGGTGAGTGATGCCAATCAGGCGAATCTAACTTTTTACGCCATTAACACCCGACAGACAATGGCAACAACTGGAAATATGAATAGCCGCTTGGAAACAGCAACTGTGGTGAACGCTACGCAACGACCTGAGAGTGGGACGGTCGGAAGTCGAGATCCGTTCAGTTCATTTCAAGGAAGAAATTCTGGAGGGACTGCGGCATTTGATCCGCGTAGTTCCTTCACGGCATTTGAAGCGAGAGGGCGGAATTCGGAACTCAACAAACAAAATCCCTTAACGGAATTGACTGAAAGCACTGGCGGCGCAGTGCTTCAAAATATTAACGACATCTCGACTGTCTTAAAACAAGCCGTTTCAGAACTGGGAATTTTTTATGCGGTTACCTACAATCCAACCAAATCAGAATTAGATGGAAAGTTCCGGCAAGTCACGGTCAAACTTTCTCGCTCGGGTTTGAAAGCACAAACGAGGAATGGTTATTTTGCTGTTCCGGCTGCTTCTACCAAACCTGTGCTGACTTTTGAAACTCCAATGTTAGTAGCCTTGAATAATAGTGAAGTCCCGCATGATTTTGATTACCGTGTGAGTACTTTGCATTTTGATGTACGAACAAATGAACGACATGAAGTATTCATGGTGGAAGCTCCACTGTCTTCGCTGATTCAAAATGAAGATAAAACCCTGAAAGCCTATCCAGTAAATTTTGCAATTTTAATTTTAGTAAAAAATGCGAAAGGCGAAATTGTCCAAAAATATAATGATACCTATACTTTGGAAATCCCGTCTGCTCAGGTTGAAGAGGCTAAACAATCAAGCATTAATCTGGTGAGGCACAGTTGGTTACCGACGGGTAGTTACATTCTGGAAACAGTCATCCACGATCAAAAGGGAAATCGCCTGAGCGCGAATCGTCGCCCTTTTTCAGTTACCGGATCAAAGGTTGGAATTAATTCTGGCAGCCTCTATCTGGTCAAGCAAATTGATCAGGTTGGAGAAGATAGTGTTGAATCAGAAAATCCACTTTTTGCAGGAAATTTGAAGATAATTCCTGAGTTAGTTGAAACGATCACGGTGCAGGAAAATGGAGAAATTCCTTTTTATTTGAACCTTTACCCTGAATTGCCCATCACTAGTTCGCCTTCTCTACAGATTGAATTTTCGCGGGAAGGTAAAGTTATTGCGACGACTACGCCAGCGTTGCCAAAAGCCGATGATCGTGGAGTAATTTCGTTCTCTGCCGGAATTCCAACGAATGGATTGATTTCAGGAGATTATCGAATTCGCGCCATTGCCAGGCAGGGAAGTAATTCGACGGAGGAAAGCATAGCTTTCAAGGTCAAAGGGACAGCGTCTTCCACAGCAGAACCAACCGATAATATCAAGGCGATTGCCAGCACCATTGCTTCGCCCACAGATCGCGTTAGTGAACTCGCGCTGGTATCTCTGACTTCTGCAAAATCAGTGGAATTGTCGGTGACTAAGTTACTTGAAGACACTGAAAAAAATGGTGCTTTGATGCACCAGCGTTTAGGTGATTACACCTATATGTTGCGCAAGGTTCGTCGCACCTTCGATAAAAAAGCAAGGCTGCGAACTGAAGAATATAAAGACTACGAAGCGTATCCCGTGAAAGGACAGCACGCGCTGGTTCAGATGAGTGCCAACGGTTCGAATGTATCTGTTGACCGCATCGGAGTTGATCGAAAGCAAGCGACCGAAGCCATTCTCAAAAATGAAGAGGAAAAACAAAACATATCTGAATCCAAACAACCACGCGGATATTGGAGTGCAGGTCTGGCAGGAATGGTACAGGGCAAAAATCTTTATTTATCCATTAACCCAACGCTCTTTTTCAAATACAGCGAATTCTCGACGCCGCGATTGGTGACGCTGGATGGACGCGAAACTATCGTGATGGAATATAAGACACGAAGTGGAATTCAGCTTGAATCAGAAAACGATTGGATTCAAAAAATGACCGGGAATGTCTGGATTGATTTCACAGATAAAGTTCTGGTACGGATCGAAGGACAAGTAAAATCTGAGGCTGCCC
>JAYTCQ010000309.1:0-24801 GCA_043736395.1 Blastocatellia bacterium
GCGACTTGGTAACTCGTGGCATTTACCAAGTCGCTACCGCTCCTCGTACTGTACCGCATTTGAATTACAAAATTTCTTGAATGAATTGAGCCGTCTCTAAAGGTGAAAAATTTGTTGTGTCGAATGAACGACCAACGATTGCAGGATACTCGAAAACACCTTGAGCCGACAATTCCTGATACCGCGTTAACGAATTTATTTTTCCTGAATTCAGCCGCGAAGGATTCACCATTCGTCTTTCTAATTCTACTTTTGCACAAGTCAGCTCTACAAAAATTACTTCACCGGAAAAAGCTTTGACGGCTTCAATTGTGTTCTGAATAAATTGCTCGCTCACGGTTCTTTCAGGGCAAAACGTGAAGATCAGTGAACGATCTTGCTGTGCAGCTTCACGAAAAACGGAGAGCCATATTTCTTCGCGGAGTTTTATAAACGGCTTGCTGCCAAATTCAAAAATGCTCAGCAATAAATCTACGGTTAGATGATTATGGAAGATACGAAACCCCGTCAAAGCAGCCAATTCGCGCGCTATCGTGAGCTTGCCGACGGCGGGTAATCCGTGTAGAAAAATGAGCTTCATGATTCAATTGCAGAAGCCCACACGCAGTAAGGGCGCCCTCACATTAGAAAAATATTTGGCAACAGAAAGGAATAGTGGAGTACTGGCGCCCTTACTGCGTGCGGGCTTCTGCATTCTTAACTAAATCGCAGCGGATGATCCGTTAAATATTTCCACGAAGCATCGCCCAGCAAATCCATCGAAGTTAAGCCGTCCTGTTCCGTACCGGGATAAACATAGAACGAATCGCGTTCAATCGCCCGTGGATCAAGCCCGCGAATGCCTTCGAGCAAAGTCTCGAAACTCGCAGTTGTCCAATATTCATTTTCAGGAATAATTTCAATAGACGATTTCAAAGGCATCGCCAGTTGCTGATAAGTCGGACGAAATTCGTAGCCGCCGACATCATCTTCAACCGCATCATCACGCGAATCAATCAACAATAATAGTGTGACGATAGCGAATTCCTTACCATCAGAGAAACGGCGCAAGCGATCAACTTCGCTACTCATTTCATCCTGCTCAGTCGCCATCGAAGCTTCGATTTCATTGACCCATTGATTGTAATTTGTAATCGCTTTTCCGGCATCGGTGTTGTAATCCCAGTACCCGAATTCCCACGCGTACTGATTTTCCAGCAACAACGACGCGACGGATTTCATAAACCGACGTTTGCCCTGCGCATCGTATTCTTCTTCGTCTACCAGCCGTTTCAATTTCGCCCGCAGCTCGTCGCTGCCAAAGGTTTGGATGACGAGCTGCACGCCGAGAAATGCGGTGTACGAAGTATCTTCTTCACCGCTCATGCCAATGAACGAACGCCTGCCTTCGTCCAGCATTTTCGGGTCTTTGCGGTTGGCGTAATAAATCCCGCCAGACAAAGCAGCCAGTAAAACCATCATTAAAAATAAGAAGGCGAATGTGCCGAGAAGAAAAATAAAAATCATCGGGGTTGCTCAAAAAAAGTAGCTCAAACTTTCCAGTTTGAGTCAGTGGTAATCTCTAATTTGTCGAACAAACTCAGCTTTAAATAGGCTGAGGCCAATTAAGAATTCGAAGAATAACTTCTTCCTGATCATGAATGCCATAGCCGATCATAAACGGAGTCGCAAGATTTAACGAGCGAAAGCAGTTTTTCGCAATTAATCTTTCACTCACCTTCCAGATCAAAATTCGTACTTTGCTTTCAAGGTAATCATCCTCATGCTCTCTACCATTTGGATACTCCCCGCTCTCCGCAAGTGTTTGCCATTCAGGGAATTCAATCGAAGCATATTGCGGATACTTAAAATCACCTGAGTTAGTATTGAAGATACTTAGCACAGGCAAGCTGATCTGGTATTTAGCACAAGCCCATGATCTGGTTTTTGTCAGGTTCGTGGCTCGCGTTTCAACCGCAAATTTTTCAAGTTCACGACAAGATTTAATGGAATTTTCTAAGGTATCGAAAGCGAGCAAAACATAACCGTAAACAGGATCAGTATCGAAAGACACGAAGCAAATTTCCTCATCAGGATGCTCGCTGGCAAACTTTTTGATAGCGGCTACACTCCATTTATAGAGCTTGTCTTCGGCTTTCTTCCAACTGATCATAACTGATGTGAAATTTTCTTATTGTTTACAAATGCAAGATCGAGTTCTCTGGTCGTATGCTCCGTAATACTATTCGGCATTTCGGTCGGCGAAGGTAACAATTCAACTGTCTGTGCAGCAGATAAATTTGCTTGCGAATTTTGTAAACGCTTTGACATGTTGGAATTTTGAATTCCTTTATAAACAACTAAGCCCATTCCGAAGATTGCTACGATTGCGCCAAGGTCAGTAATTAATTGATTTTCAAACGCGTCCCTGCCAATCAGGCTAATGATGATGCCAAGAAATATGAACGAGAAACTTGTCATGACTGCGTTCTGCATCCTTCTTGATTTTACCTGCTTGTCAGCTTCTCGATTTTCAGAGTGCTCCACGGTCAAAACTTGCGCGATTGTCTGGAGCTTCAATCCACAGGAGGGACAGAATTTTTTCGTTGCTGAATTATCTTTTCCACAGTTAGGGCAATACATAAAAATAATTCCTTTGGGTTCGGAGAAAACTGGGTACTAACCGCCAAACCATCCCCCACCACTTCTCCCAAACGATCCCGACCGTCCTGATCTGACTCCGGTCACACTACCGCTCGAATTCACGCGGACGCTGGTTCTGCCGAAGCCGCTGGGACGGGCGCGACCAACGCCGCTGGCTCCGCCGACTCGGGTTCCGCTGAATACTGTCGGGCGACTCACCGGACGATATGCGGCAGGCGCAAAACTGGCTGGTGACGTCGGACGTGAATAACCGTAGCGGTTGCCGCCATACGACGTGTACGCTCCGGGAAACGGGCTATACATATAATGCGAATAAAACCACCAGTGCATCATTGGTGATCCGCCGTAATAATATCGGCGTTCATTCACCTGATTTGTTTGTCCGGTGGCTTCTGAGCTTGCTGCCACTTGCGTGCCATCCGCCAATTTAAATTGTGACATGTTCAGAAACGGCAATAACTTGATTCCCTGATTTTGATAATCCACAAAAACATCGTTCAGGTCATCCATTTCCACTTTTCGCGATTCATCTCTGACGACGTAAAGAACGCTTGTGATACCGCGTTGCTTCAAATCAGCAGCTGACGGCATTTTTGCCATATAGCGATTATCGAACTGATTTTCCTCATCCGTATAGGGATTCAATCGCTGCGAATCCAGCAACAAAAGTGCGGGAGCATTCGGTTTCAAATTTGCTTTTTTATTTTCGATTTCTTGCGCGAAATACATCATTGCGCCGAGCGTTTCGTGCGAACGCGTAACGCCTAACGGATGCGGCCAATTATCGAATCCCGGAATGATCGTAGCGAAATCCGCCATTGCTGCTCCGAGCGCAACCGAGGAAGTGCCTTCAAGTTCTGAAACGATCAGCGATTCATTGGCATTGGCGGATTGCGATAACAATTCACGCAAAGCCAATCCTTGCTCATACGTCTGTTGCATCAACGGAGTCCGCACCGCTTTCATTTGCGATTTCAACGTTTCCTGACTAAGAGATTGAATTAACGTTGGAACGAAATATGGTTGCCACTTGCTGTCGTTCGGTTGATAAGCAGAAATTAATTTTGCAGGTTGAAGGTATTGCTTCCAATCTGAATCTGCGACACTGGCAGTTGCAGAAGTAAACGTCGGATCGAAGGAAAGCGGCTTATCCACCGCGCCAACATTCCAACCTTCTTTTTGCTGAAGCTCTAACGATTCACGGTCAACATCAGTCTCGTCGCTGCTTAAAAGTTTGTAGCCCGTCAGCCCGACCATTCCGATCCCCGCCGCCCATGCAACGCCTTTCGCCAGTTTTTTATTCGCCTCACGACGCGAGATGCTTTGCTCATGCCAGTTGGAGACATCTCCGCCAGATTGGGAAGTTGTTTCAGTTGTATTTTCTTTTTTTCTAAAATCAAAAGGAGATTTTTGTTTTTCCATAAAAATAATCGCCTTAACGCGGCGTAATTTGTCTACTGATGATTATACGACAAATTGAGCTGAATCGTTCGCATAATCCGTATCGCAATCCAGCCATGGTTGTGACCGCCTTTGCAAAAGGCGAATCTATTTCTCCATCATAGACTTGGCGACAACTCAAATTTTATCAAGCTTGCCTGTTTTATCGCTGCGTTCAAAATCTGAGTCAAGTGAGAGATTAGCTTTTTTGCTACGGCAAAAAAGCTGTCGCAACCATGGCTAGTTACGCTACTTCACTTTTGCGACTTCGCCTGCGCTGCAAATTTATCCCAGTCTTCATCTGTCATTTTTCCGAGCGCGCTGAATTCGCCTGCGCCTGCCAGCCATTCGCCGCCGTCAATGACTACGATTTCGCCGTTCACGTAGCCAGAAAAATCTGAAATTAAATAAGTTGCCAAATTCGCAAGCTCCTCGTGAGAACCAACTCTTCCCAATGGATTATGTGCAATCGCGCCTTCCATAAAACTGCCCGTCGGACTTAAGCGAGACTGCGCGCCCTGTGTCGGAAAAGGCCCCGGAGCGATGCCGTTCATACGGATTCCATACTTTCCCCACTCCACCGCGAGCGACTGCGTTAACGCCATCACGCCAGCTTTTGCCGTGGCTGAAGGCACGACATACGCCGAACCTGTCCAAGCGTACGTCGCCAAAATATTCAGCATCGTACCGCCGCGTTTCGCCGCAATCCATTTTTTGCCGAGGGCGAGAGTGCAGTACCAGGTTCCGTGCAGAACAATGCCGAGTACTGCGTCTACGGCGCGATGTGAAAGGCGTTCGGTTGGCGAAGCAAAATTTCCAGCGGCATTATTCACCAGCACGTCAATTGTACCGTAGTGATTCCAAACAGTATCCATCATCGCTTCGACGTTGTCAGGATTTCGCACGTCGCAAGTCGTATAAAAAACTTCGCCGCCCGTGGCTTCGATTAATTCCTTGGCAGTCGCGGCTAAGACTTCTTCCTTGCGGCTGGTGATGGCAACCTTCGCTCCGAGTTGTAAAAAACGCGTTGCCATTGATTTGCCGAGACCTGTGCCGCCTCCGGTCACGAGAATCACTTTATCTTTGAGTAAATCGGATTGATACATTTAAACTCCTGAATTTTTTGAAAGGATGTGTAAAAATTTTGCCTTGTTTCCGAACAGAGCCTGCAAAGCAGGTGGCAAGCCTGTAGCCTAGTGCGTGAGCGCTAGGCAGGATTAGAACGATGATTTTCTAGCCCGTGAAACGGGTGACAGATATTTCTTCATCAAACATTTTCTTGCGTTGGCTACATAAATTATAGTTCCTTGCTGCTCGACGTAAGCCTGCCGATAGTATATCTGCAACCGATACTGGTCAATCTCGCGAATCACGAAAATGAGGGGCTGCGCTTGCGCTTTGGAATTAGCATTGAGTAAAGTGATACCTAAATCAAATTTCTATTTTTAAAGATCACAAATGTTTAAATCAATTTTTAATATCTTCCGATTATTCACCATTACTTCATTGCTAATAAGCGCAACTGTGCTTGTCGCTGCACAAGGTCCAGACCTGCAAGTCACTGGTCAAATCGTAGATCCGTCAGGTGCAGCGATTCCTAATGCAACGATTATTTTGAAAGATGCAAATGATTTGCGCCGCGAATATCATTCGGACGGGCGAGGCAATTTTTATATCTCTACTGTGCCTCCGGGCAAGTATGAGTTGATGTTTCAATCGATAGGATTTGAAAAATTCACCAGACAAATTGAAATCAACCCAGTTACTCGTGAGTCGTTGCATATCGAATTAAAAGTTGGAATAAATCACGAAGGAGACCCTATTGTTGATGACAAGATACAAAAAATTGAAGGCGTTATTTTTGATCCAAATGGAGCCGTGGTCGCAAATGCAACAATCCGACTAAAAGCAGGTGTAGGTAGCACTATTGAGACGTACTCAGATATTCAAGGGAATTTCAAGTTCCTCAACTTATCACCTGGAACTTATGAATTAACGGTTCAGTCAGCTGGATTCAACGATTTTTCTAAGAGTATAAAAATTTCTCTTAACTCAAACGAATATATTAAGATTGAACTTACAATTGCAGCACGTAGTGACGGCGCATACATCGTAGGTGTAAATGGCACGGCTGATTTTCTCACCACTCGCCAAGCCACAGTCATCACTTCCTTCACCCCCAAACAAATTCAATCCGCCGCCGCACAAACCGTAGACGATTTGCTGCGTCAGGTTCCCGGCTTTAGCAATTTTCGGCGTTCCAGTTCCCTGGTCGCGAATCCGACTACGCAGGGAGTTTCGCTTCGGGGCGCAGGCGCGAGTGGAGCCAGTCGTACCGCTGTGATCGCCGATAATATTCCGCTCAATGATGCGTTTGGCGGTTGGGTGTATTGGGATCGAATTCCGCGTGAAGCCATTCAATCGGTTGAAGTCGAACGCGGCGGGGCTTCGCATTTATACGGTTCTGACGCGCTGAGTGGTGCGATCAATTTGACTACGCGGCGTGTGAATAAACCTACGCTCAGTGCTTCGGCGAGTGCGGGGAATTTGAATACGCAGGACGCTTCATTTTTCGCGGGAACGAAAATCCGAAAATTAAATTTGGCATTGTATGGCGAGGCTTTCAAAACAGATGGATATTTTATTATTTCCCCAACCATTCGTGGCATCGCGGATACACGAGCGGCGTCAAATCATCGCAGTCTGACTTTGCGAACTGGATTTGAATTCGACGAGAACAATGCGATTTTTTTGAGCGGTTCTTTGTACGATCAGAACAGAAAAAACGGAACCGTTTTGCAAACGAATGACACTGCCAATGAATCGCTTGCCGTGCGCGGTCAATTTCTCACGCCGGACAAAAGCAACTGGACGATTTCGCTGTATGGCAATCAGCAACGCTATCATCAAGTTTTTACGGGAGTCGCAGCGAATCGTGCGACAGAAACTTTGGCTCGGCAACAATCCACTCCGGTACACGATGCCGGACTGCGAATGAATTGGTCGAATGCGACGAATGGAATTCATACATTATTTGCTGGATTTGAAATTCGTGGCGTACGCGGAACCAGTGACGAAACAGTTTTCGCGAACAATCGCGCAACGACATTTGTGAGCGCCGGAGGACGTCAGCGACGCATCGGATTTTTTGCGCAGGATTACATTTCAATCAGTAAACGCTGGGCTTTGGTAATTAGCGGACGCTTCGATCAATGGCGCGATTCTTCGGCGGCTTCGGTTTCTCGTGCGCTCGCGACTGGAATCGTGACACCTACATTTTTTGCGCCGAGAAGCGTGAATGCCTTCAATCCGCGAATTGCGTTGGAGTTCAAACCTGTCGCAAATGTAATTTTACGCGCGTCAGGCTATCGCGCTTTTCGTGCGCCAACATTGAATGAATTATATCGAAGCTTCCGCGTTGGAGATACTCTCACACAATCCAATAACACGTTGACCGCTGAACGCTTAACCGGCGGCGAAGCGGGAATGAATTGGAATATTAATAGACGCGTGATCACGCGCCTGACCGGTTATTACACGGAAATCGTGAACCCGATTGCGAATTTTACGATTTCGACTACACCGACTTTGATCACGCGACAACGCCGAAATTTAGGACGGACGCGATCATCCGGCATCGAAGCCGAAGTCGAAATGAAAGTCACGAATCAAATTCGTTTTTCGAGCGGATACATTTTTTCAGATGCGATTGTGAAACGAGCGCCGCAGGATTTGACGCTGATAGGATTACAAATTCCACAAGTCCCGCGCCAGCAATTTACGATGCAGGCCAGTTATGACGATCCGAGATACGTGAATGCCGCTTTGCAATTTCGCGCTTCCAGCCAACAGTTTGATGATGATCGGAATACGTTGCCGCTGGGTAGTTATGCGTTACTTGATGCGACAGTTTCACGGCGTTTAGGAAAATATTTTGAAGGATTTTTTGCGGTTCAGAATTTATTGAATCAACAATTTGTCGTGGCGCGGACTCCACTAGAAAATTTCGGAATGCCAAGAATGTTCAGAGGCGGATTGCGGATCAGAATCGAATAATTTATATCGGTTTGCAGATGAGTGCGCCAACCGACATCAGGCATTCTCCATTGGATATTGCAGTGATTGTCCATTGTTATGCAATAAAAACTGCTTTTTCCCGAAAATAATTAAATTGAACAATTGCGAATAAATAATGATTCATGGTTTGGTCGCGCCCATAAGAAATTTGCTATAAGTTCGGGTCAGAAGTTACCGCCGACACTGACAAAATTATTTTGTGCGGACTTTTCCTGGTTGACAATGTAGGCATCCGCCATCTCAACAGACAATGGCTTGCCCAAAAAATAACCTTGTGCGAAATCGCAGCCTTGAGAGTCCAATTGGTTCAGCTGAGCCAGTGTTTCAACTCCTTCCGCGACGACATCCATCTTCAAATTATGAGCCAGCATCAAGATGGCACGCACAATCTCAGCGTGTTCACTTGACACATCCATGCGGCCCACAAAGGTGCGATCAATTTTTAAAGTATCAATTGGAAATTTGTGCAGATGGCTTAACGAAGAATATCCCGTCCCAAAATCATCAATTGCCAACTTGCTGCCCAATGCCTTGAGTTCGGCTAACATGGCGGCGGCAGAGTCCGCGTTTTCCATGATGACGCTTTCGGTAATTTCCAGTTTTAATCTCGATGGCGCCAGCGAGGTTTCTCGCAAAACCGTCGCAATTTCATCCATAAAATTCGGTTGCGAAAATTGCTTGCCTGAAATATTCACGTTGATGGTTAAGGCGTCGGCGTGAGGAAATTTATCCTGCCATTCTCGCATTTGTCGGCAGGATTCGCGCAAGACCCAACTGCCGATTGGATTGATCAATCCGTTATCTTCGGCGAATGAAATAAATTCTGACGGGCCAACCAGGCCTTTGTCAGGACGGTTCCAGCGAACTAATGCTTCAAATCCTGTGAGCTTTTTCGTTTTCAGTGAAACGATGGGTTGATAATAAAGAACGAATTCCTCATTGGTGATGGCCTGACGCAAATCGGTTTCTAATTGCATGATGCGAATCGCATTTTCTCGCATTACCAAATCAAAAATTTCATACCGCGCTTTGCCCTTATTTTTCGCCCGATACATGGCCGTGTCCGCATCTCGCAATAAATCTTCGGCTGATTCGCAATCTCCTAAACAAAGCGCTAACCCCATACTGGCAGTAGTGAAAACTTCACGCTCATTAATTATCATGGGAGCTGAAATAACCGTTTGAATTCTCTCAGCCACGTACGCCGCGTCGGTTACTTGATCCAGATGATCCAGCAATAAGACGAATTCATCGCCTCCTAATCTTGCGACCATATCACTTGGGCGGAGTGCCTTATCTAACCGACGAGCAATTTCAATCAATAATTTATCACCTGCCAGATGCCCCAAACTATCGTTGATAATTTTGAACCGATCTAAGTCCAGAAACAAAATTGCGAAAATATAATTCGAGTCGATCCTGGCCCTTTGTGAAGATCGACGCAACTGCTCCATGAAAGCAGAGCGGTTCGGTAACCCGGTTAAATTATCGTGAGTCGCTTCATGCACGAGACGATCTTCTACGCTGCGACGGTCTGTGACGTCCGTTTGCGATCCGGCCATCCGGTAGACTTTGCCAAAAGAATCACGGATAGCAATGCCACGGCTCAGAATCCATCGATAGCTCCTGTCCTGATGCAACATTCGATGTTCGTGCTGAAAATGAGGCGAGCGACCTTCCAGATGTGCAGCCAATTTCTCGTTGAAGCCTGTAAAATCCTCCGGATGAATTCGCCCGAACCATTCTTCCGGCATATTTCCAATCTCATCTTCCTTATAGCCCAGCATGGCTTTCCAGCGAGAGGAATAAAAAGTTTCACTGGTAATTAATCCCCAATCCCACAAACCATCATTGGCCCCACGCGAAGCCAGCGCATACCGTTCTTCACTGGTTCGTAAAGCCTTCAGAGTTTGATTATCCTTGATCGCATAACGAATAGAGCGTTCGAGTAACGAGCTGGTTAGCTGCGATTTGATTAAAAAATCAGCGGCTCCGGCCTTCATGGCCTTGAAATCTACTTCTCGGTCACCTTGTCCGGTTAATAAAATAATTGGGGCCGTAAATCCTCTATGAAGTGCTTCGCCTAACAATTCAAGTCCGGTGTGCGCACCCATCAGATAATCAACCAAACACACATCGAATTGCCGGGAAGCCATTTCGACCAGAGCGGTTTCGTAATTATTTTTCCAGGTTAAGTTAAAGGCATGGCGATCACACTCCATCAAGAGATCACGCGTAACAATGAAATCGTCTTCATCGTCATCCACCAGTAAAACCCTGACCTGCCCATCACTCATATCGCGCTATCTCCCACCCATTGGTAATTCAACGATCTCAAACCAATATTTACCAATCGCCGTCATCACATCAATTAAACCATCAAAGTGTACTGGTTTTGTGATAAAGGAGCTGACACCTAAATCGTACGTTCGGAAGATGTCTTCTTCTGCTCTTGAGGTAGTCAGGACTACGACTGGTATATGCCGTAACAAAGGGTCGGCCTTGATCTCTTTCAGTGCTTCCCTGCCGTCCTTGCGCGGCATGTTCAGATCCAGTAAGATCAGCCCCGGACGAGTATCCGTAGATAGATCAGAATACTTTCCACGACATTGCAGGTATTCCATCAATTCCTCGCCATCAACGACGAATTTTAAGTCGTTCGCCAGACGAATTTCCTCCAGCGCTTCGCGCATGAACATCCGATCATCGGGATCATCATCGGCGACAACTATTCTGATAGACCTACTATCTGGCATAGCAAAATAACCTCAAATGTAACGATGCTGTTTTTCACAGGAACTGCAGGTTTCCGGCTGGGTCTTGGATCAGCAGCACGTGTCATTCGTTTGGGTTGCTTAAAATTTATTTTCGGTGCCAGGGGTATGGAACCTTCCAATGTAATTAGCTAAATTTTATGTGGGACCGACTGACGCATTTCTACTATAAATTAATAGGAGTTAATGAAGTGGGGTTAATTCAGCATAACGAGTAAGGCGTTCCAGATCAAGAAAATTATTTTTATGGCGTGCCTGTCAATTTGAGACAGAATCCTTCCACTGCTGGGAAGGCAAGGAAATGATAAACTTTGCGCCCTGGTGCGGGGCGCTCTGGGCTGTAATTTGTCCACCGTGTCGTTCGACGATTTTGCGACATACGGCCAGTCCGACGCCCGTTCCTTCGTATTCGCTCCGCCCGTGCAAACGCTGGAAAAGAGTAAAGATTCGATCCAGATATTTTTCTTCGAACCCGATGCCATTATCTGAAATCGTAATCTCGCATAAATTTGCATCGCTGTTGACGCGTTCAGCTGTTATTTTAATATGCGGTTTGATGTCAGCCTGTTGAAATTTCAGCGCGTTGCTCAGCAGATTTTGGATCAACTGCCGCATCTGCGTCGGATCAGCATCAATGATTGGAAGCGGATCAATATCCACCTGCGCTCCGGTTTGTTCAATGCGGATTTCAAGATCAGAAACGACCGCATTTGCAACCTCCTGAAGATCAACTTGCTCAAACGGCTTAGCTTTACTCGTGATCCGCGAAAACGATAACAGGTCATTAATGAGTACCTGCATCCGCGCCGCCGCATTTTGCATGCGCGCTAAATAATCAAGCCCTGTCTCATCCAGAGCTGCGCCATATTTAGTTTTCAGGCGATCCCCAAACGCTTGAATTTTTCGGAGCGGTTCCTGCAAATCATGCGAAGCCACAAACGCAAAATCCTGTAATTCCCGATTGCTTTGTTCCAAACGCACCGCGTTAGCCTGCAACTCGTGCTCATCATTTTTTCGCTGTGTCACATCGCTGATTAATCCAATGACTCCGATAATTTCGTTCTTACGGTTACGTTGCGGCGAATACACTGAAGAACGCCACTGTCCGCCTTTTCCGGGCTGCTCAATAAAGAGATCGGGACTAAAGACGGTTTCACCATTTAGGGCCATCTGAAGCTGCTGAGCAATACCCTCGTTGATCATCCAGGGAAAGATCGACGGCGCATTTTTTCCCAGTACCTCGGCAGCCGGAATGCCCGTGAATCGCTCCATTGTTTGATTCCAAACAACGTAATTGAGATCACGGTCATACACGACAACTCCCTCCCCCGCGCTTGAGATAATGGCTTCCGAAAAGATTCGTGATTCTTCGGCCTGCTCCGCTTTTTTTTGGACTGCATTCATCAGTCGCTGTTGGACTGCGAACATTGCCCAGGCAGTTAGAATCAGTGTTATAAAGCGCATGACCAGCAGTTCTACATACGACGAACGCGAAGTTGCGGCGTCGGCGCTTATTTGTTTCGACGACTGCTCTTTAGACAATTCTTTAATCTGCTGCAAATCATCACGAATCCGATTAAAGTGCGGCACTCCTTCTTTGAGATCGAGCGCGATAGCCTCTTTATTTCGACCTTCCAGAATTAGTGAAATAGTTTCATTGCGAGTCGCTAAATAAGCCTTCCAATCACTTGCTAATTTTTCGGGTAGCTCTGTATTTTTGATATTTCCAACAACTGAATTTGTATAATTCTCAATTAATTTCAAGAGGGCGGCATCGGATGCTCGCGATTCTTCCGCGTATTCCACCTGCAGGTTTGGATCAATCGTAGTCAACGAATACAACGCTTGCCTTCTGACCTCCTGCATTCGATCCTGTATCTCTCCAATCAACGCCAAATCATTAATCACAATGCCAAACATTGCTCTGGTGGACTCATTGGTACGTCTCAACGAGTTCATATTTACTGTGCCAATGATCAGCATTAACAAACAAAAGGCGACAAACCAAATCGTAAATTTTTGCTGCGCATAAATTTTTTTTAGTGAAGAAGATATAGCCATTATTTACCGCTTATTTTTAATTTGTATCCTGGCGCATCAGGTCCGAGTCCATCAATTCTTACGACCTTCACTGACTCATCAACTTCGTTGCTTCGCACATACCCAATCGCTCCGGGAACGTTGAAAATGAACTTGCGGACACCATCAGCGGTGGCCAGCGATTTGGGCGGGCCTTCAGCTAATCCATTAAATGCGGCTTGCAAAAAGTGACGATTGAAATCACCTTCAGACATTCGATAAATTTGCCGTAAGACCGAGCTTCGATCAGGCTGTCCTTGTTCACGCATGACCAGCGTCACGCGACGTCCATTGCTCCACGCTCTGGTTTCGGCCAGAAAAGTTTTCCTTAATTCAGCGAATGAAAGATTATCAATGGGGTTTGATTTATTCACGATAATCGCGAGCGAGTCTTCCGCCACCGGAGGGAACAGAACGGGAGTTACATTTTTACTATTCGCCGACGTACTAACAATTAACGTCACAAAAATGAGTGTTTTTTTGATCCAATTCATTTTCTCCTGACCTCCTTCCTTAAAAAGTAAATGAAAGCTGTAACGTGATTCCATTGGTAGTACCACGGGCTGGTTTATTTAGCCGTTCGAACTCAAGTTTGAGCGCGGCAAAATCACTTAGCTCATACCGTAGCCCCACACTCGGCCCATGAAGACGTCCGACATCTCCCCAGAAAGGGTCATTTTTATTGATGTTCATGTACTGATAACGAAAATATGGACGGTATTTATTTATCCGGTGAGAAATTTGAGAATAGATAGCAATTGAATCCCAGTTTGAATTATTCTTTGCTTCAGAGTGACGCAGCCAGAAAAATTCATTCAAAAATTCAAAGCCCGGATGTTGGAATACGACATGCGAATTAAGAATTGTGCCTTGAATCCTGGCCGTGCCTTCTTGTTCGTACGAATCTCGATAGACCGAACTTCCAATTTGTAATCCGTTGATCGCAGCGGGACGCGCGTTCAAGCCCAATAAATAAGACTTCCCTTTGCGTGGCTCCACCGATAAAGGAGCAAGTCCGGTATCCTGCCGCACGTAATGCGGCGATCCTCCGTTCCCAAGCTGCGAAATGTAATTCAATCCCAATTTGCGCGAAGGGATTTGTCCATTGACGCTCACGCCGATGTTATGAATGGAAAGGATTCCACCTTTGTCTTCAAACTCCATGATGCGAGGCCGGGTCGCTGCCGTCTCAAACCATTTGCCATGGTGATAAACCGTATTGTAATACCCGATTGCCGAATGATATTTGCCGGCGGCGACAGTTAAATAATTACTGTGGTCATACTGTAAAAGCAGCCGCTCAGGATCAATAATAAATTCGCCATTGGATTCGGCTTCGATATTTAATTCGCCCAAAACGCTTAATTTTTCTGAGAGGCGCGAACTGATTAGAAGGTCTACATTCCCAAGTAAAATCCGACTTTTGGCATTGTTTGGATTCATCTGCCAATCAATATTTGAAAATCCGCGCAGTTGAAATCCAGGCAGTCCATTCGTTATTTTATCAGTAAATGAGCTGTTATTATTCGCCTCACTTTCTGTCTCTTCAATGGGTTTATTTTGTTCTCTGGAATTATTTTTTGGAGTGATACTAACTGTTTGCGGTGCGGAATTAGGAGTTGAAGCAGGCGCCGGAGTCACTACTTTAGGTTCTTTTAATTCTTTGATCTGCGCCTCTAAACCTTCCACTCGTTTGAGCAATTGCTGAATCAGCTCCGACTGAGGATCGGGAGCAATCTCTTGAATTTTCTCAGCCGAGACAGAAGGAACCGAAGGCGCAGTTGACGGTTGCGCCATCACATACGTCTCGCACAAAAGGCAGAAGCAAAATGATAATCGGCCCACCGCTTTAACGAGCGATCTAAGTAGGGATAATTGACTCATACAATGTTCTTACACCGAACCTGGTTTCCACTTTTCACCATTGGGCTGATCAGGTTTTGCTCAGAAGGAATCTAAATCGCATTGAATGATGGGCTGTTACGAGATGTGGAAACAGGAAACAATTTTGTCAGGGAAACAAAATCAATTAGACAAACTGGGTTAAAGGATAGTTATTTCGGCGTTTCAATTCAAGCTAATTTTTTGACCAACCGTTGAGAGTTCACACTTCAGAGTGCCAAACGCCGCGCTTCACTGGCGTTTGAACACTAAAGCTTGAACTTTCAACTTTTCTCTGACACCAAAGATTCCTGATGGCCTTTTCCTGCTGTGATGGATTCTTAATTAGTTTTACGATCTTGATAGATTCATCCGCCTCCAACATCGTACAAATATCCTATTCGGCTTGGTTGACTATCAGAAAGTTGCTGATGAATGCATATATTTCGTTTAGTTTAGAAGACCGCACTGGCGCACGGCGGAACGGTCTTCCAAAAGTGCCACGCGAATTGCAGAGAGCATGGCATCTTGTGAGGGATTCTATTTTTCGTTTGTACTGCCAAAATTTTTTCTTATATGTCACTCGCTTGAAAATTTATTTATCCACTTAAATCCCAGTTCAATCTCCGCTAGCAAGAGCTATTAGCAAATATGATCCCGCGTGAGGGAAGGCTCTGCCTTTCCAGGTGCTGGCCTTTTTTGGCCGACCCTCCTCTCCCCAGAAGGTGTAGTGCAAAAAAGACAATACTGATGGAAAAGCAGAGCTTTACCGCACATCAATGCATCACACGACTAATCAACGAAAGTGTGAATACAAGTGAATTCGTCGCAATTTATTTCCACTTATTTTTTTGAATTATTACTTACTGCGCGACTCCCAGCTGCTTCATCAAATCCATCTGGTCAATCGCCATCGTATGCCCGGCAATTTTTCCGTCCTTGATTTTGTAGACGATAATGAAAGGCAGCGTGACAGTTTTGCCCGTCGGCGCAATGCCCATCAAATCGCCGTTGTGCGTACCGCGAAAGCGAGCACAGACACAGACCTGATCGCCTTCGGCAATCATCTCATCAGCAAATAATTCGTAGTGCGGAAACGCTGCTTCAAAGAAAGCAACGTGTTGTTTCATGGCTTCTTCACTGGCGTATTCCGCGACTATAGTAGCGGGCTTGGGCTTGCCACTGATGGCAGCAAAATAACGAGTAATAAAATCCTTGTTTTCTGTCGTGGACATAGTTGCCTCCTGTTTTTAAATTGAGCTGTTTTGCCAGCCGGGATTGGTCACATCGCGCGGATCAAAATGATTTTCCTGTTCGATGATTTTCCCCTCGGCATTGATAGTGAAACGATCCGCTACGCGTAGAACAGCGGGCGGCGAAACCACATTGAGAACGATGACTGCTTCGGTACAGATGGCTGTCAGTGATTCGTTGAAGTAATAATCAAGGATCGTGATTTCCACCCCTTCCAGTGCAGGTTCAAGCGGAATCCACCAATGCGCGTGCAAAGTATTTTTCCCCCTCAATGGTTGATTGACGCCGCCTGGAGCAAGTGGCGCGCGCAACGTCGCGTTGTCATCGTAAGGAATCGCAGAAAAATCTTTTTGTCGAAGTGCGGCAAAGTATCCGTCAATAATACTCCGCAATTGGTTTGTCCGCTCAATGGCGGTTATTGTTTTTGAACTCATTATTCAGTCCCCTTTCGTGAGATAAGATCATCACACTGCACTCGGTTGTTTGATCATAAATTGATTGCCATTCACATCCGCGCACACGGCGAACGGCGCGTTGGTGCAGGGGCAATGACTCGCGGGAATCACTACACTGCCGCCCAACTCTTTGATTTTTTCTTCATACGCGACGACCGAATCCACCTTCAGCGTGGGAATGATATTCGCCAGCGGATTGCCCTCGCCCTTCTGAAAAATATTCACCAACGTCTCGCCATCGCGCATGATGCTGACATAGTTGATCCCGGCAAATACGCCATCCAATACACGGTCGTGCGAATAGAGATTTGTATAAAAACGGCGCGCGGCGTCCATGTCTTCGACAGTCACCGACATGCCAAAAGCTTCAGGAAGTTGTGTCATAAATCCTCCGAGGTGAAATTGGTTTTGTGGTTTAAAGTTCACACTTCAGCGTACAAGTTTTCAAAAACAAACACGCTGAAGTGTGAACTCTGAATCTGAGTCTTCAAGCTGTAGCGGCTTTCTCAATTGGGCCGCGCGTTACTTTCGTGATGGCTTCGAGCGCATCGAATTGCTTCACGCTAAAATCGCTGAGCGCGGGATGAGTTGTCACCGCTGCGACAAGCGGGCTGCCGAGAAACGCGCGCAACGACGCTTCATCCTCGAACAGATAAATTCCGCCCGCTTCATTCTCGGCCTCATTCATGAGCCAAATCTTCCAGCGGCATCCCGACACCGCGGCGAAGTCATTTGCCATCGGCGAAACGGTTTGTTCGTAGGCTTCGCGCGGGACGCTAAATTTGAAGTTGATTTGTAAAACTTTAACAGACATATCTTTGGACTCCTTTAGTTAGATTGATAATTGACAGCACTGAGGCAATCTCAGCACCAGATTCAGGCCGCCGCCTTGATTCTTTCCATCAACGCCCGATCATTCGCGGCGCGTTGCGCAAAAGCTTGCAGCGGCACAACAGTCGTTTTCATAATTCCCCACCACGGCATACCTTCCAGCAGTTGATCCAGTTCATCGTGATTGGCGGCTTCGACAATAAAACTGGCAGTACGCGTTCCGACCAGTGTTCCACCTGCGACAATTTTGCCTTCGGCTTGCAGGCTGGCGAGTAAATCGTAGCTCGGTAAAATTGTTTCGGCGACCATTTGCCCTAATTGCTGGGGCGCAAAAAGCGGCCCCGGTTCGACAAATTCCATTGTGACTTGATATTGCATTTTGAGATTTCCCTTTCGTGTTAGTAGGTCTGAATTCTTTGCTTTCTTGACTAAGCTGGCGGTAGGCGTTCCCACACACTTACCGCCAGTGACAAAGCTCACCGACTATAGGACAGCGAGCAAATCATTTATTTACGGGCATCCTGTGGTGATCACTGCACCGCTGCCGCGAATGTTTTGCCCGCTAAATGTTTTCCCTTTTAAGATCGCTGAGGTGTCACCACAATTTATTCCTGTGGCATTAATACGAAAGCGAAGTTGTAAATCCAGATCGCCATCTGCATCTACGTCTACGAAGGCATATCCGGCGGCAGTTGTCTCGCTCCCCGTCAACCCAAAGCGAACCGTAGCTGGATCAACCGTAGAAGCATTGAAAGAGCTGGTCGTTAGAATGGTCACAGGAAGCATTCCATTATTACCAACTTTTATTTTTGGTTTGAAATCTATTCCGACTAAAATGAGGGGATTGGGGATGACGATGTCGCCATACAATCCAGCACAGCTGGTGCAGGTTGGAAATTGTGTATCGCCAAATTCGCTGCCAATAAAAACTCTGGTGAAGAGATTGAAGCCAACAGTATCACCTGCGTTAAGACTGAAATCATGTGCATCGTCTGCTGAATTTAACGGACGCGAAATTTCGATCACGGTGTACGTGCCATCATTCGAGGCTGCACCTATGGCGTCCATCGTGCCTCCGTTGTCAGTATCTATCCCACTGCATCCTGCGACGTTGGTTGGATCAAACGGACACGGGGAGCGGAACACGTCAAAAACCGAAGGCGGAGCAAAAGGGCTGGTATTCAATACGATGACATCGTCACCTGCTTCACGTACGCCGTCATGGTCGTTGTCAAATTCCACTACCATACTCACGGAATCCATTACCGGGCGTTGAATTCGCAATGCCAGATAAAGATTGTTGGCATCGCTCATTGAGTAAAACGTAGCTGGAGCAGTTCCACCCGGAATGTTGACTAAAAAACTCACTCGCCCCGCGCTATCCCACTCGCCGGAATTCATCGTTCCGTCAATTGTCGCCGTACCTGGTCCAGTCAGGCTGACAGCCGGATCGTGTGCTTTGGTGACTGGTGAAAACACCAAAACGAATAATAATACTGTAATTAATGAAGCCATACGTTGAGCACGGCTTTGCTTCTGTAACGAAAAAATATTCATGTTTTTCTTCCTAATAATTTCGGCTTTGTGACCGAGGAAATGGTTCTTGTTTGGTTATTGGTACGTCAAAGAAACTGGTGAAAAAACGTTACTTTGAGCCTAGTTCTTCTACCCCCCGATACGACTGAGGACACTTTTTAAATTTCTCTGTTTCAGGTAAAACGAGCCTGGCTTTGCTCAAAAAAGGGAAAGTTTGGCGAATTACTATTTCCAAGTTTTCACACTTCGGCTTACAATAACGAACGGAAACGCCAACACTTCTCCCTTTGGCTGTTTAGTTTTTACCCAAAATATTTTTATCAGACAAAGTCTGAATAAAGGCTGAATTGTGCGGAAAAAATTCTGCGCAGGGATCAGGGAGAATTTCACATGGCTGATGTTATTGAATTTGGGCAATTCCGCCTCGAAAATGAAATTTGTTATGACAGCTCCAATCGGCAGATTACTTTGCCAGATCAAGCGATCAAAGTCTTACAAGTCTTCCTCAATCATACAATCCGCCACGGACAGCAAGGTCTCACCAGCGAAGAAATACGAAAAAAAGCCTGGCCCGACAGGTATGTTGATAACAATAATCTTCATCAACAAATCACACGCTTGCGTCGGGAAATGGGAACAGAAGTAATTGTCAGCACAAGTGGGCCAAGAGGTTATCACTTCAATTTGCCTGTCCGATTTTCCGGGCAATCATCGGCAGTGAAATGGCGGACGATTTCTGTTGTGCCGTTTGTTTGTCCACCAGGATTTTTTCGAGATGAGCAACGGCTGCGTTTGGTTGGCTACCATCTGGCGTTGGGAATTATTCAGCAATTACAAAATTCGACGAGCCTGGAAATTCGAGAAATTTCACCGGAACATTTAATGCCCGGCTGGCAACCGAATACGAAGCAAATCGCCAAAGCGCAAAATACGGAATTGGTTTTGAGTGGGTCGCTGACAACAATGGAACGCGGGGATGAGTTACGTTTGCAGTTGATTGAAGCAGAAACTTTAAATGTTTTATGGTCAGGCAAGTTTTCACTAGAATCGGCAGATTTTTCCTTCCTTGAACTAGATGTTGCGCATCAACTTGCTGACCGACTTGATTGCCATAAACCGAATAAGCAAATAACAAAAACACGTCAGCCTAACCCCGAAGCCGTAGCCTGTTATCGCAAAGGTCACTACCTCTTCCTGACACAGCATGCCATTTTGAAAGAAGCATACGACGAATATACTTATGCCACTTCACTTGATCCAGACTACGCAGAACCCTGGTCAGGGATAGCTGAAATTTGGATCATGCGTTGCACGTATGGGTTAACAGAATTTGCGCCAAACGAAGGGATGCCGAAAGCTTTGGCAGCAGTCAATCGTGCTTTGGAAATTGATGAAAAGTGCATTGATGCAAATGTGACGAGAGGCTTGATTGCGACCTTGTGGGATTGGAATTGGGAGTTAGCGGAACACCATCTTAAGAAAGCCTTACAAATTGCGCCGGATTCATTTTATGCAAACATCCAATATGCGCGCTTTCTCTCTTTTCGCAAACGATTCGAGGAGGCTGCAATTCATGCTGAAAAAGGTTTGGTAGGAGCCAAACATCTCCCACTCGGCGTAACAATTGTCGCCTGGGTATTTTATTTTGCTGAGCAACACGAATATGCGCTCTCGCTGGTTCAGGAGTCATTGGCAAATGCGCCGTGGCTATCTATTTCGTGGGCAATGCAGGCAATGATTTATGAAGCGATGGGCAAATTGAAAGATGCCGAAGAATCTTGTTTGGAGGCGATCAAGCTGGGCGAAAATCTTATCAGCTTGGGGACGCTCGGCGTTGTTTACGGCAAGCAGGGAAGGCGCGCCGAAGCAGAAAATGTGTTGCAGCAATTAGAAACGCGCAGGCAGCAGCAATACACGTCACCGTATCATTTCGCCATCGTTCACGCTGCCATCGGGAACCTCGAAGAAGCGTTTCATTATTTGGAATTATCGTTAGTGGATCGAGCGGAGTGGATTCCCCATTCTGTCGTAGATTATCGCATTCGGGAACTGCATCAGCATCCGAAATTTCAGGCATTGGTGACAAGGGCAGAGTTGTCTGTTTAACGTTCACGCTTCAGCATGGGAACGCCAGCGAAGCGCGGCGTTCGGCAAACTAAAGTTTGAACTCTTTACACTTGAAATCTGAGCGGGTTTTATTCGTCGTAACGCTTAAACATCAACGCCGCATTCGTGCCACCAAACCCGAAACTATTTGAGAGCGCGTAATCAATTTTCGCCGGGCGAGATTCATTTGGAACGCAGTCCAAATCACAATCAGGGTCTGCGTTTTCGTAATTAATGGTAGGTGGAATAATTTGGTTTAGGACTGCCAGCGCGGTGATTCCGGCTTCGAGGCCACCGGCTCCGCCGAGCAAATGCCCGGTCATGGATTTCGTCGAACTCGCGGCTAATTTCATCGCGTGTTCACCGAAAGCGGCTTTGATCGCATCCGTTTCGTTTTTGTCTCCGGCAGGTGTCGAAGTGCCGTGAACATTGATGTAATCTACGTCTTCAGCCGTAATCCCGGCATCTTTAATTGTCCGCAACATGACCCGTCGCGGCCCGTCCATGTCCGGCATTGTGATGTGGAAAGCGTCTCCGGTCATTCCGTAACCGACTACTTCTGCGTAAATTTTAGCGCCACGAGCTTTGGCATGTTCCAGCTCTTCAAGCACCAGAATTCCCGCACCTTCACCCATCACAAAGCCATCACGATCCCTGTCAAAAGGCCGCGAGGCGTGCGTCGGGTCGTCGTTTCGGGTTGAGAGCGCGTGCATCGAAGCGAATCCGCCAACCGACATCGGAGTGATCGCGCCTTCGCTTCCGCCGCAAATCATCGCAATCGCGTCGCCGCGTTCGATAATTCTGAAGCTGTCACCGATCGCGTGCGCGCCGGAGCTGCAAGCGGTAGCGGGAGCCGATAATGGCCCTTTGGTTCCGGTCGTCATTGAGACGTGACCAGCAGCTAAATTCACAATCGAAGCCGGGATAAAAAACGGCGAAATTCTGCCGGGGCCGCCTTCAAGCATTTTTTCATGTTCACGTTCGAACACACTGAATCCACCAATTCCGCTGCCAATATAGGAGCCAATGTCTTCGGCATTTTCAGGTGTAATTTTCAAACCTGAATCTGCCAATGCTTCCTGGGCGGCGGCGATGGCGAAGAAGATGTAATAATCCATCTTCTTGATTTCTTTTTTCTCAACAAAATTCAACGGATCAAAACCTTTGGTTTCAGCGGCGAATTTTACTTTGTGGGCGCTGGTATCAAAGCGTTTGATATAATCAACTCCGCTTTTACCGGCAATTAATCCAGCCCATGTTTCCTGGGTAGTATTTCCAAGCGGGCTGACTAAGCCAAGGCCTGTGACTACGACTCTTTTTTTGACTAACACGTTACTCACGGCTGTCTTCCTTGAGAATTTAATTGCAATCCAAAAAAGGACTGCGATCTGCTTATACGAAAAAATTTTCGGTAGCAAAAATTAGCAACGAACAAGAGCATTCCTGATGATAGAAAAACTAAACCACGAAAAGTTGGAAAAAGTATCAGGCATAAAACCTGACAAATTTACCAAAGATTTTCGTGGCTTAACCAACTATAAATCTTATTTTGAATGCTTTTCAATATAATCAACCGCATCTTTGACACTCTGAATCTTTTCAGCATCTTCATCGGGAATTTCGACGCCGAATTCTTCTTCAAAACGCATGACAAGTTCAACGTTATCCAGCGAATCAGCACCAAGATCATCCACAAAACGAGCGTTTGGGGTAACTTCTGCTTCTTCGACTCCCAGCTCATCCACGATGATCTGTTTGACTTTCTCTTCAATTGATTCTGACATTAGTAATTTCCTCCAATTTAATTTGAGGTTTCAGGTGTCAGGTGTCGGGTGTCAGGTTAAATGCTGACACCTCACACCTAACACCTCACACCTATTTACATATACATCCCGCCATTCACATTGATTACTTGTCCTGTGATATAGCCTGCCTCATCAGAGGCGAGAAATGCAACTGTGTTCGCGACCTCACGATCAGTTCCTGGCCGTTTCAACGGCACTTGATTGAGCATCGCATCTTTTGCCGAATCGGACAATACTGCCGTCATCGGAGTTTCAATAAATCCCGGTGCAATCGCATTGACCGTGATATTTCGAATTGCGTATTCACGTGCGACAGCTTTCGTAAAGCCAATAATTCCGGCTTTGGCTGCAATATAATTTACCTGTCCGGGATTGCCCATTTCCGCCACGACCGAAGTCAGATTAATGATGCGCCCCTTACGAGCTTTCGTCATCATTGGCAATACTTGCTGCGTCAACAAAAAGACTCCCGTCAAATTTGTGTTAATCACCGCATCCCAATCATCGCGCTTCATTCTAATCATCAATCCATCGCGCGTAATCGCAGCGTTATTGACCAGAATGTTAATGGCGCCAAGTTCGCTGCCAACTTTGGCAACTGCCGCTTTGATGTCGTCTTCAATACCTAGATCGCCTGGCACGGCTAAGGCACGGACTCCGAAAGCTCTGATTTCTTCGGCTACGGCTTCACATTTATCAAGGGTGCGCGCCATCACTGCGACATCAGCGCCAAGCTCGGCCAGCACCAGCGCAGTCGCTCGGCCAATGCCCTGTGAGCCGCCTGTGATGAATGCGATTTGTCCTTGTAAGCTAAACATTTTAACAGGTGTCAGATGCGAAGTTTCGGGTGTCAGATCAAAACCCTACTGACGAAGCTTTGCGAGTGAATCTTCTAAGCTCGCTATATTTTCAACGTTCATCAGCGTGACTTCTTTGCTGATGGATTTCACTAAACCGCATAAAACTTTGCCGGGACCGACTTCGACAAAAGTCGTGACGCCTTCAGCAATTAATTTCTCAATACTTTCTGTCCAGCGCACTGACGTTGAAACCTGTCGGATCAATCCAGCGCGAGAAACTCCGCCTGAACTTACCAATTCAGCATCCACGTTATTCACCATCGGTATAACAAGATCGTTGAAAGTAGCCTCTGTCAACGCTGGTGTCAATTGCTCTTGCGCAGGCATCATCAATGCGCAGTGAAAAGGCGCGCTAACTTTCAATGGAATGGCTTTGCGAGCACCCATTTCCAAACATTTTGCGCAAGCCCTTTCGACTGCTTCCTTGTGTCCAGCGATGACCGTTTGCACAGGTGTATTGAAATTCGCCGGAGAACAAATCTGATCTTCAGCAACTGCGGCGCAAGTTTCCGCGACCTTGCCAGCGTCAAGCCCTAATATCGCAGCCATCGCGCCAACGCCAACAGGGACAGCCTGTTGCATTAATTGTCCGCGCAGCCTAACTATTTTTACAGCATCTTTTAATGTCAAAGAACCCGCCGCAACCAATGCCGAATATTCACCGAGGCTATGACCCGCAACAAAATTCGGAGTGATTCCTTGCTCTGTCAAAATGCGGTGGACAGCAATCGAAGCCGTTAAAATTGCAGGTTGCGTATTCGAAGTTAACTGTAATTCTTCATCTGGGCCATTGAAGCACAAATCACGAATCGAAAATCCAAGCGTGTCATCCGCTTCATCAAATACAGATTGCGCGGACGGAAAATTCTCCGCCAACTCACGCCCCATCCCTGCGTGTTGCGAGCCTTGCCCTGGGAAAACAAATGCAATCTGTCCTTCTAAACTTAACATTTGAGTAAATTACCTGGTGTCAGTTTCCAACCGACTTTTGACGAAGTCTTGCGAGAGTGGTTACCAAGCTCGTTTTATCTTCAACATTCATTTAAGCAACTTTTCTGCT
>JAYTCQ010000310.1:0-5600 GCA_043736395.1 Blastocatellia bacterium
CTATGATTGGCAGCAAGGCAAAAAGACTGCCGAAGAAATTACCTTTCAAGATGCTGCGCGTTTGGCTCAGGAAGCAGAAGAAAAAATCAACCTTGATCCGGCTTCGCTCAACCCTACTTTTAATTACGAAGATGAAGATGGTCACCCGCATTCCGTCTGGTTCCTGAATGCGATTACAACCTTCAACCAAATGGTCGCAGGCAATCGTTTCAATCCGCGTGGATACGCTTTGTGGCGGCTTGGTTCCGAAGACCCTTCCATTTGGAAAGCCTTTGCCGCACGCGCCAAACTTGATCACAGCGCAGCAGACGAACTTAAGACTGTACAATATGGTTACGATTTAGATTACGAAGGTAATGGCGAAATTTTGAAGGTCACGGCTGAGCCAAGTGATGGCTTGCGCGAACTAAACTATGATCAACCATCAGGTTTGATTACCTCAGAAAAAATGGTGCGGCAACCTTCGCCTTATGTCATTACGCGGTACGGCGGCGAGGCACAGAATAAACAAAAAATCGCGCTGACATTTGATGACGGGCCGGACACAAAATTCACGCCGCAAATTCTTGACGTGCTCAAAACTGAGAACGTGAAAGCTACATTTTTTATCATTGGGATCAATGGTGATCTGAACCCTGACTTAATCAAACGCATCGCCAATGAAGGCCACGAAATCGGGAACCATACCTTCACGCATCCCAATGTAGCCACAATTTCGGAACAACAATTTCGATTGGAACTTAACGCCACTGAACGGCTACTCGAAAGCGTCATCGGACATCGCACGCTGCTTTTTCGCCCGCCTTATGCTGAGGACATCGAACCGGAAACGCCTGATCAAGTGGAACCGCTTCGCTTCACGGGGAGCCTGAATTATTACAACATCGGAATGCAAATTGATCCGAATGATTGGCGCAGTCCCGGCGTCAATGAAATTGTCAAAGCCACAGTTGACGCGGCGAAAAACAATGAAGGTAACATTGTGCTGTTACACGACGCAGGTGGAGATCGTTCGCAAACCGTTACGGCGCTGCCGCTCATTATCAAAGGTCTGCGCGACGTCGGTTTTGAATTCGTGCCAGTGTCGACGTTGATTGGCAAAACCCGCGATGAAGTAATGCCACCGATTCCGCCAAATGAAGCGCTCCAAGCCAATATTCTTGACGTTGGATTTTTGCTCATCAATTGGCTGAATTCTTTCTTGCGCTGGTTATTTATCGTGGGCATTACGCTTGGATTAATGCGGCTTTTATTCATTGGCACAATGGCTGTGGCGGAATGGTGGCGGCGCCGTCATCAAACATTTCCGGCTGATTTCCAGCCTAAAGTTAGTGTGATAGTTCCGGCCTACAACGAAGAAAAAGTTGTCAACATGACGATCAAATCCTTGCTCGCTTCAGACTATCAAAACTTTGACATTATTGTTGTTGATGACGGCTCAAGCGATGCCACATATCAGCGTGTCATTGACGAGTACGGCTCGCATCCGCGCGTGCGTGTTTTTACAAAACCAAATGGAGGAAAATCGCGTGCGTTAAATTTTGGTATTGCACAAACCGATGCAGAAATTGTTTTCGGGCTGGATGCCGACACGATTTTCAGTTCCGACGCCATCAGCAAAATGGTCCGGCATTTTCACGATCCGCGTATCGGCGCAGTCGCAGGCAACGCCAAAGTCGGCAATCGCCTGAACCTGCTGACGAATTGGCAGGCACTGGAATATATTACTTCGCAGAACCTTGATCGGCGGGCATTTGATGCACTCAATTGCATCACCGTAGTTCCTGGCGCAATTGGTGCGTGGCGTCGAGATTTAGTATTGCAAGCCGGCGGATTCGCGCACGAAACGTTAGCCGAAGATGCAGATTTGACGCTGGCGATTTTGCGGAGGGGCTACGAGATCAGTTACGAACCTGAAGCGATTGCACTGACCGAAGCACCTGACACAGTAAGCGGATTTTTGAAGCAAAGATTTCGTTGGATGTACGGCACATTGCAAGCTTCGTGGAAGCATCTGGACACGCTGTTTCGCCCAAAATACGGCGCGCTTGGTTGGTTCGCGATTCCAAATGTTTTGATCTTCCAGATTTTGTTTCCACTGGTTTCACCGATCATGGATTTGATGATGATTGTGTCGTTTATCACGACGGCGATGCAGAAATATCAGCACCCACAAGATTATTCGACGGATGGGTTAAAGCGTATTTTATTCTTTTACGCGCTGTTTTTATTCGTAGATTTTCTCGCTGCGTTTATCGCCTTTTTGCTGGAGAAAAACGAAGACTGGAGCCTGCTCGTCTGGCTCTTATTGCAACGGTTTTTCTATCGGCAATTGATGTATTATGTGGCGATCAAATCCATCATTACCGCGATACGCGGAACGGTCATGGGCTGGGGGAAAATTGAGCGGAAGGCAACTGTGCAATAGCTGTCTCTCAGGTGAAAAATACTGAATATGCTATCCTGCCAATATATTGAGGGACTCCAATGAAAAAGAAAGTCATTGTATTTGTATTTCTACTTCTTGCCTTGTGCAACGCAATCACCGTAGGGCAGGAAACGAAACCCCCTTTCACCAAAGAAGAAATTTTGCGTGTATTGAAGTTGCCTTCCGGTCAACGCGCGCAAGGCGATCTGGCGGGAGAGGTTGCTGAGCGCGGGGTTGGCTTCAAAGTTAACGATCAGACATTGACGGAGCTTAAAAAAGCCGGTGCAAAATCTTATTTGATTGATGCAATTTTGCAGGCCTCGCAAAGTCCCGGCAGCCCGCCGCAACCACCTCCTCCAACACCTGTCACAGAAAATAAATCTGCTCCACAACAACTGGAAGCCGTGCAGGATTTTGATTCACCTGAAGCACGCGCGGCGGCAATTGCGCGATTACCTTTAATTGAGCAGACTCGTGTTCACGCGGCAGAGTTTATGGATGAGCTGCCAAATTTTGTGGCGACGCAAATTGTGAAGCGTGCTGTCATGACGCCGCAGAAAAAAGACTGGCAGGAAGAGGATACGCTGGAAATTGAAGTCACGTACCGCGTCAAAGAAGGAGAAAAATTCAAGTTGCAAAAAATCAATGGAAAGCCTTCCACGCAGAGTTACGAAAAACTGGAAGGCACGACTTCTACTGGTGAGTTTGGCTCAATGCTTTCAGCATTATTTTCCCCCGGATCTAAAGCAGAATTTAAAGAAGTGCGACATGAGAAATTTAAGGGGCGTGACACCGTCGTCTTCGAATTCAAGGTAAAAAAGGCGTTTTCAAGTTATCAGCTTCTTGATAAGACTAGCGGGCGTACCGTCACTTCGGCTTATTCCGGTACGGTCTGGGTTGATGCCGAAAGTAAACGCGTCTTGCGCCTCGAACAATCCTGTGAAGACATTCAAAATGGCTTTGCCTTCACGATGTCAGAAAACGCTATTGAATATGACTGGTTCACGATTTCAGGTACTCGCTATTTATTACCAAGCATGGCTGAGATCATTTTAGGTAGCGATATAAATCGCACCTATTTACGTAACACCATTGAGCTGCGCAATTATCGAGTCTTCGAGACCGACGTAAAAATGATTCTCGAAAAAGAGCCTCCCAAATAAAAAGAAAGAGAAGAAGATGTTGGATGCTGGAGGTTGGAAATCGCGGAGCGTTCTTCCTAACATCCATCATCCAACATCTCTCCCTCTTCTTACTGCAAAGCGATGATCATTTGATTTGCAGTCACCATGTTATTGTTAGCGTCTCTCACCTTAATAATTACTGACGTGGTTGGACTAGCTACGGCATCTGCCGGAATCAGCACATTTAACTGATCCAACCCAATGTACCCGCCTTGCGCTCCGGCATAAGCAACCTGTGCGATTTTGCCTCCAATAGTCACTTCAACGCTTTCCGCCACGTTTGCAATGGAGCCTCCGCCCGCTTGTGGAATGTCGTTCGCAGTATTTGAATTTGGTGCGTGACGAACTCCTGTCCCAAACAAAATCAGGTAAAGTGAATCTCCATTTCGTTGGACTGTCACAGGCGTGTAAGCGCTTCCATTATAATTAGAAATTGCTTGATTCGTTTGCTGGAACGTACCGGCAGCCACGCGTGTAATGTATCCGGCAGGAACGCCCGCGCCATTTTGATTGGCAGTGAAAAAGGCCGGTGTTACCGGAGCTACCTCAAGGCTGCCACGCGCCACTTCACCGGAAAAATTCTTGACCACAACTAATTTTGTACCACTTGTCACAGATGACGGAATGACAAAATTAATCTGTACGGGTGAGACATAAAATAATTGCGCCTGAACTCCGCCGACTTCAACACGAATTCCGCCCATTGACGTTGGAAGCGGCTGCCCCGCCGGAGCAATGGCCGTTGTCGTTGACATATTCGTACCGAACATTGAGGCGATTGTATCCGGTGACATCGCAGCTCCTGCCAGGAAGCTGGCACCATTGACCGATACGCAGGTTCCGTTGCCGTTGGTTTGTGCCGTTACTTGTAACGTGTAATTTGTTGAGCCTGAAGTGGAGCCAATTCCAACTGTATATCTGCCGCTGGTAGGCAATTTCATTGGGCCAATTTGACGGCTGGCAATGCATCCAGAGCCATAAACACAGTCCATCGAAATTGCAATGCGGGTTCCATTGGCATCATACAAAATCAGTTTTAAATCTGCTGCTGCGCTGGAACCCCAGTTTAAATCCAGCGTAATCCAATCATTTGAATTTCCACTGAATGAGTAATGATCTTTCATGGAATACCCGGTCGTGGGGTCGGGGGTTCCTGCATCATTAACGTTTATTGCACCGCTGACAACCACTGGCGTACTGATGGATTGAGCGGTTGCGATTGTGTTATTCGCCTCAGCTTCAGCTGCATTCGGCAGTGGATTGTTATTCAAAATAATGTTGATGTTACTAACGGTTTGACCACTGTTGACAGAAACAAGAGCCGCTGAATTATTTGCATCAGTGTTTGATTCACTCGCACCGCTGTAATACTCAGCCGTACCAGGCAAATCAACTGGTGGATCAAGTGGCCCAACCGAAGAACCGCTGATGAAGCCCGGATGAATAGGTTCAATTTCTACCGTATAATTTCCCGGAAGCAAGCCTGTGATTTCGTAAGTTCCCTGCACTGATACGTCCGTCGTTCCCTTGTTGGAATTAACGCCAGTTCCTTTGTAAAGAAACCCTGAAACCGAACTGACGGCAATGTTATTCGGATCGTCAACGCGACGGGCAATCACATTCGCGCCTTGAAAAGGATTCACACCATCCGCTAATAAAACCTTGCCGCTAATGGTTCCAGAAGTGCTGACACCTGGATATAACCGTACTAATTGTGCTTTGTCGTCCGCACTCAAAATGCTGGACCGGTCTCCCAGCGAAATCGGAAACATGATCGGCAGTGAATCATTATCATTAAAAATAATTTCGCGGTTGAAAGCTAAACCGAGATTCACTTGTGAATGTCCGACTCCTAGAAAATGTCCCAATTCGTGCAACACAATGGCTTTGAATTCTGTCAGCGATCCGTAACCACTGGTTAAAAATTTTGCATTCAAAACCGCTGAAGCATCAACGATTTTTCCATCCTGCGCCGGATCAGTACTAAT
>JAYTCQ010000311.1:0-9286 GCA_043736395.1 Blastocatellia bacterium
CTGTCACAATAAGTGTATTCGCTGAGACAAGAGGACAGGCGGGGACGCCTATCCTACCTGGTTTTGAAATACTCGCTGGTTCGATAAATTTCTGTTTCAGCGAGAATATTTTTTAATAAATTTTCGATCTGTAACTGAATTTGCGGACGAGGTTCTTCGGCTTTTTGCAGCATCAAAACTTCTCCGCGTGGCAACCAATCGATCCCTAATTGCCCCGTAGCTTCGTACCATTTCAAGCCCTGTTTAATAGCCTCTGCGCGTTGTGCCAGAGCCGCCGCCATCGCATCAATTTTCACTCTTCCGCGTTTCGCATTGATCGTGTATTTAATCATACCGCCGAGCTTTGACAAAAATACTTCGACGCTGAGCGGTGCGGGTATTTGTCTAAAAATAATGATTCGTGTCGGAGCGACAAGCTCTAAAGCGTCCTGCCATTCCTGCGTTCCCGCCGGGGCCGTCCACACAATTAAATTTTCTGATGGCAGCAATTCTGTCCGATTCATTCCGACAATTTGCTGATCTCCTTCGCTCCAAATTACGGCATCAGGAAACTCTAAACGAACTTCTTCCAATTTATTTTTTGGCGTGGGATGTGCACGATAATCAATGATTTCATACGCTCTCTCGTTCGTGATAATTTCAATTTGCTCAGCTTCGAGCAGTTGCGCGTCACGCCATCCCAGCACAACTTCAGGGGCTTTTCCGAAGCGATCAATGCTTAAATTATAAGCTAAATCAAATCTGACTTTGGGCAATTCTCCGGCGTTCCACCAATGCACGCGCTGTCTGTTTCCGGCTTCGTCCTCGACAATAATTTCGTAATTTTCACCGCTTTTGCCAAGCTTCTTTTTGCGGGCAATTTTCAAATTCCGCGATACCAAATTTAATGGAGGATTTCCATTTCCAAACGGAGCCAGGCGGCGAATGTCAGTTACGAGTTCCATTGAAATTTCGTTGAGCTGCAATTCTCCATCAATTTCTAAAATTGGTTCCACTTCAGAATCCGGCAACATTTCGCGAACGGTACGCGACAACATCCGACGAAAATCACCAATGTTTTTGCGGCTCAGACTCACTCCCGCCGCCATCGCGTGGCCTCCGAATTTATTTAGAATTTCACGACAGGCACGAATCGCATCGGTAATATTAATGCCAATCACCGAACGCGCCGAACCAAATGCCGCCTCGTTTTCTTCGCATAGCATCACGACAGGTTTGTGATATTTATCCGCCAAACGATTCGCTACGATGCCGACTACGCCGCCTTTCCATTCAGGATGCGACAACACAATTACCGCATAAGTTAACAGCGTCGGATCATTCTCAAGCAGGCTTTCAGCACTGGCCTGGACGAACGAAGATTCAAGTTTTCGCTGCGCGTTCATCCCTTCCAATTGATTCGCTAAGACCGCCGCACGCGCCATATCTGAAGTCGCTAAAAGTTCTACGCTGTCGGCGGCATCGCTAAGTCTTCCTTGTGCATTCAAGCGCGGCCCTAAACCGAATCCGATTTCGCTTTCATCAATTTCAAGTGGATTGAGCTTTGCATATTCAATTAATTTGTTTAGCCCGATTCTCGTTGAAGTCCGCATCACGGCAATGCCGCGTTGCAATAAATATCTGGTTTCTTTTATTTGTCGGGCGACATCGGCGACGATTCCGAGCGCGACTAAATCCAGTAATTCATCACATTTTTTTCCATCATTCAGGGCATAAATTAATTCGTACGCGACAGCGACTCCCGGCAATTCCCGGAGCGGATGTTCCATCGGCAATCGCATCGGATTAATCACCGCCAATGCGTTCGGCAACGTCTCACCCAGTAAATGATGATCGGTGATGATGACGTCGACACCCGCGCTTTGTGCAATGTTGACGGCCTCATGAGCAGTAATTCCGGTGTCGCAGGTGATGATGACTTTGACGTCACGGGTCAGCCATTCGAGCAGTTTTGGCAAGTGTATTCCGTGCCCTTCGCCGTCGCGCAGCGGCACATGGTATTTCACATTCGCGCCGAGTTTTTGTAATGCTGTGAACAACAACGTCGTTGCCGTTTGCCCGTCAACATCGAAATCTCCCCAGATCAAAATTAATTCTTTATTGCTGATTGCGAGGCGAATTCTCGTTACTGCTCCTTCAACGTCAGGAAGTTCAAAAGGGGAGGTTAGCTGATAATCATCAGGATGAAGAAAAGCGTTCGCAGTACTGATTTCATTGATGCCCGAACGAAATAAACGTTCGGCAATGACCAAATGACCGCCAACGAATTGACGGAAATCTTCAGGAATTACAATTGGTTCTGGAAATTGCCAACGCATTAAAAAAGGTACGATAGGCGTCCCCGCCTGTCGCGGCGTACATTAATTGTTCCCAACAAAACTTCCTCGCAACTGCGACAGGCGGGGACGCCTATCGTACCCTAAAAAACGATCTCACTCACTTCGTCAAGATGCAGGTTTACACCGATTGCAACATCGTCATCATCTTCTAAATCCGCAAAATTTCCGGCTAATTCGCCGCGTTCGCAAAGTGAGCGATAGACACAAAATTTGCACTGTTTTTCATTCTCCGTTTGCGGAAAATCAAGGCGCGAATTGATCTCAGAAATTGTCTCGGTCAACTGCTGTTCATTCTCTTGCAGCAACTTTGCATCTAATTGAAATTCAATTGTTGAGCCGTCTTCCGCAAACCAATAAATTAATCGAATGTGCTCGGCGGCAAGCTTCTTACCTCGATTCAACCAGTTCCCCGCTCGCCATAGCACGTAAGGATACACCGTTGATTGCAGGCGTCGCGTTAACCATTCGCGCTTTTTGGGACGACCTGTTTTCCAATCCACAATCGTCAGACTTTCGTCGTTCATTTGCGCGACTACATCATACTTCGCCATCACGCGCGTTTCGCTGAGCGGGGCGGTCAATTTCAGTTCGGAATAACGCTGGTGCGGCAGGTTTTCGGTTTGCCAGGTAACGTAATTATCCCACCATTTTTTCATCACTGGTTCCGTAATAATGTCTTCGATCGCTTCAGTTGGAACGCCGGTTGAATGCTGATGAATGAGGTGATGAAATTCCTGTCCTTGCAGCGAACTTTCTTCAAATTCCAAGGCGTTTTCCGTCTTCAACGCCGGCCAGCGCAAATCCTTGATGTAGCGCAATTCAAAGCATCGCGGACAGTCTTCATAGGACTGCAACGCGCTTTGTGAAAAAATAAAATTATCTGACAGGTTCATCATTCACCCCCACTGAATTTGCTAAATATACTAAAGGCTTCGCAGCCCGCATGCCGCCTTTAAATCCCGTGTTCCAGGTCACAATCAATTCGCTTTTGGCGCGTGTGATTCCCACATACAACAACCGTAATCGTTCGGCGCAATATTCAATCCGCGCTTGTTTGGTGGCTTCACCTTCGACGTATTTTTCCGGTGACACGAGGGATTTTAATTGCGCAAAAGCTTCGGCTGATAAATTCAAATTGTCACGCGCAAAATAGCTTTCGCTCTGGAAACTATCGTACGCATCGCCGGACGGGAAATCGTAATTATTCACAGACATCAGATACACACGATCCCATTCCAAACCTTTCGCTTTGTGATGCGTGATGACGACGGCCTGGCCTTTAAATCCGGTCGGATCGAACTGATCGTCTTCATCGCCAAGCCCGGCGAATTTGCGTTTATTACGCACGATTTCATCCAGTTCAACCGCACATTCCGGCAAGCGAAATTCAGCGTTGGAGGCGACAAAACTGCTTAAGTGAAGCGCGATGCTGTAAGCGTTCGCAATCTCTGCGGCCTCCTTAAAAAGGTCACTGCTAATCGTCAAAATCAATTGGTCAATGGGCAGCAAAGCCGCTCCCTGCCAGCGCTGAACCTGCGTGCGAAATTTTGTCAGCAGCTCAAATTTTTCAGCCGATTCGGTGGCTGATACATTATCCAACAACCAATCTTTATCGCGTGGCGCGGTGAATTGTTCGACGTGCTTGATGCTTTTTAATTGATGCGCGATGGCGACCGCGAGCGGCGAATCTTCCTGATCTCGCATCCACCCGATGAAGGCATTGCTGAGCATCGCCGCGCTGGTTGGCTGTGCCAGAAATTCGATAATTTTGTGCAAAGCGCGCGCGACTTCACGCGTCGAACTGGTGGTGCTCAAAACTTCCACGTGAGGGATTTTCAGCTCCTGCAATTTCTCTCCAATTTTGCCTCCGCCCGCATTCGTTGGAATCAGCAGAGCCACCGTTTTTTCAGGATTTGCTGTGAGCCACGCACGGACAGATTTAGCGACATCTTCGCGCTCTTTGTCGGCGGTACGCTCATCCGTCACCAAAAATTTCACATTATTTTCGGTATCGGCAGGATTCTCGGCAGCCGCTTGAATCAAGGGCTTCAACAATGGCTGGCGATTTCTGATTTCCTGATTCGGATGTTGCAACGACCATTGGATTAAGCGATTGGCCGTCGCAATAATGCGCGGAGCACTGCGACCACTTTCGGGTAATTCACAGGCGGTGACGTCTTTTTCTTTCAGGAAATCGCGCAGATAATCCGGGCTGGCAGTGGTGAACGATTCATAAATTGCCTGGTTAGGATCGCCTACGCGAACCCAGTTTCCATTGTCTCCGGCGAGCCGACGCAAAATTTCTTCCTGTAATTTGCTGCTGTCCTGCGCCTCGTCTTCTAAAATATAAGGCCAGCGATTTCGCAGGGTCGTCAAATAATCAGGCGAAGATTCCAGCACTTTTAGCGCGAGTCCGATTAAATCCTGAAAGTCTACCCCAGCGCGGTAACGTAGCGCACGTTCATATGCTTCAAAAACATTCGCGCACATTTCAGCCAATGGTAACAGGCGTCCGGTGGCCAACAGCTCATCGCGAAGCTGTTCCGGTCGCCAGCGCAAATCCTTCGCTTTTGGAATCACTTCAGCCGCGATTCTAAACGCCGCTTCGCGCCATTGAAATTTTGACCTTTCGTTATTCAGATGCTCGGCGCTGAAATATTCTTCGACACCGAAATCCCGGTGAGCGCTAAACCACGCAGCCGTCGCGTCCTTCATAATTTGCCGCGCTTCAAATTCATCAAGGATGGAGAAATTGTCAGAGAGTCCAGCCAGTCCGGGACGTTCGCTGACAATATCATTCGCAAGTCCGTGCAACGTCCGCACGCGAAACAGCGTACCGAGCGAATTTTCACCGAGGAAAGAGCGTACCTGTTGCTCAAATTTACCACGCGCAGCCTTGACCAAAGTCACGATGAGAACCTGTTGCCCGCGCTGCAAATCGGCTTCGCGAACGAGCTTGGCGGCCAGATTTGAAAGCGTCCAGGTTTTCCCACTGCCGGGCACGGCGGACACGCCCATCTTGCCGGAAGTGTATTCCAGAATTCTGGCCTGGCTCGGTCTCGGTTTGAAATTTGTCTGAGTCATTTTATTAAGGCGATAAATCACGGAGAACACGGAGCTTTTTGACAGGATTGACAAGATTGACAGGATGGTTAGAGCAGCAATTTTAAAAATTTGTAAATCCTGTTCATCTTGTTAATCTTGTCTAGCTTTCTCCGCAGTTTATTCTTTAATCTCCATGCTGCGCATTAACAAATCGAAAACGCCACGCAACTCGCCCTCGCGTTCCTGTCCTCGTTCGTCGAATTTTGAATGCCCCACAAATATTTTTTTACGGCATCGTTTTAGCAATCCTGAGATAACTTTGTAAAGCATTTCGCGCGAAGTCCGCAGCTCATCCTGTTCCGTCCAAACCTGATCCGCAGGCCATTGCAGGCTTAAAACATAGGGCTGTGTCAACGGTTGCTGCAAACGACGATTCCAGGCCGGGCTGTCAATATTCAACCAAAATTGATAATCAACCGCCTGATTGCCTAACAAAAAAGTGTAGGCCGGAGCGATCAATACTGCGTCGGGATTTTCCTTCCATTCCTGTGGTTCATATTGATTCGCCAGCACGCCCGCATCTACCATCTTGATGTATTCCTGTCCGCTGTCCTGTTCAGGTTCGATGCGGGTCAGCGTTTGTCGAAATGATTTTGCCGATTCAATTAAATTGGAAATCAGCCGCGCTTCATCAAAATTTGATTGCTCGGTCAGGTAAAATCCAAAGCCTTTTTGTGAGAGTACTTGCCCAAATAAGCGACTGAAAAAAACATCAATCGGTTGCACCAGCCCGGCCTTATATTCATCCATCCACGCCACTAATTTCTCAAAACGCGCACCCAGCACTTCTGAAATACGCGAACGAATTTCAGCATTTGTGACACCGTTGAAGTGTAATAATTCCGGGGTCTTCGGCTTAAAAAGCATCTCTGTCAAAAGATTGGCGCGGGCTAAATCCATTTCGCCAATCACGCTGATGAGCATTTGCACGACATCGAATTTTCTGACCTGATGTTTTTTATCAATGATCCAATCGGGATGCGCGAGCTTTGCCAGCGTAATCAAAGCTCTCACTGCCGGTTCGTCGTGCAACGGACGCGACGGGCGCAGGCTGTAAGAAGCAATGCCGCGTGATTCCAATCGGCTGACAATTGCAAAGCGTAATGAATCGCTCAACAGTGGAGCTAAAATTACAATGTTGCTTTGGCTTTCGCCTTGTTCCCGCACTAACTCCGCCACGCAATCAGCCATCCAATCCAGCATTTGCGTATGAAAGCGGCTTTGCTCTGAAGGCGTATACCCAATGGCCGCGTGCGGAGAAACTTCCATCACCTCAGCTTTATCTGTACCCGCTAATATTTCACTGATTTCGCCGAGCAGTGCTTCCACCGGAGGCGTCATCACGCAGGATTTTTCAAGCGACATTTCGTCATCGCAACTCTCTCGCAAAAACAAAGCGCTCTGTTCATCGGCACCGAGAAAGCGACGGTAGCCTGCCAGTTCGTCATAAATCAGCAAGCCTGATTCACAGGTCTGCAACCAATCGCTGAGCAGACGATGCGTGGCCGGACTATCTTCTTCGGTGTTATCAACAATTAAATGCGTAAAGCGATTGGTCAAATACGTGCGTGGAATTTCCATCTTCCACAAATGATCCATAAATAATGTAACTTGCAACGAAAAATCCAACAGCCGATTTTCCAAACAATATTGTCTAAAAAGATTGGCGCAGGCCTGTGTATTCTCAAAAATATTGATCCGTTCCAAATCGTCCGGCATCGCCGTTTTTAACCTGTGCCCAAATTCGGTTGGTGGGAATCCAATGATCGAAGCCTTATTTAAATTGTCTGTGATTTGACTGAAGAGCCGTGTTCGCTCAATTTTTACGCTATTAAAATAATCATGGCGGACGATCTCCGGCTCGACTACTTTGAACATGATGTATTGAATTAATTCCTGCGAGAGAAATGTTGGTGGCAATTTCGAACTGTTTGGATTGAGCTGATCAAGCGCCAGAGGCCAGAAAAGATTGACGATTTGATGCGATAAACTGCCCAGCGTAGCGACAGTCACTTCGGCCCCGGCTTCGCGGTTGGGATGACGAATTTCATCGTAATACGGCTGCGCTAATCGCTGCTGCGGAACCAGTACCAAAATCGAATGCGGATAAATTCCGGAATCTATCAAATGGCGCAGACGATGGACACCCACCGTACTCTTCCCCGCCGACGCCTGACCGCTTAGAAAAATCTTACGTTCAATCGGAGCATTGACGATTTTTTGTTGTGCTGCGGTAAGGGAAAAGTTCATTGTCCGATTTGCTGTCGCGTAGCGCGAATGTGAATTTAGCCGTGTGGTTTCAACCCACGGAAAGATTGCGAATTTCCCCTCGTCGCGTTAGCGACGATTGAACTCAGGCGTCACTGAAGTGACGCAATTGATTAACGCTACGGCTTCCGTGGGTTGAAACCGCACGGCTAAATTCAACTGTCGCTACGCGACGAAATACTTGTCACTTGTCACTGCGTTTTTCGTTAACTAATGCCACGGCTTCCGCTGATAACTTTCTGATTTCATCAAAGCGATTTTCCGTCATCAATTCCGCCTTCACCATCCAGCTCCCACCACATGCCACAACGTTGGAAATTGCTAAATAATTACCAATGTTTTTCGTTTCAATCCCGCCAGTCGGAATAAATCGGACGTCCTTGTACGGCGCACAAATTGCTTTCAGAAATTTGACTCCACCCGCAGGTTCCGCCGGAAAAAATTTCATCACGTTGATGCCTTTTTCCAGGTTCATTTCAATTTCTGAAGGCGTACACACACCTGGAAAAATCGTGATTTCTTTTTCTTTACAATAATCAATCGTCGTCGGATTACTTCCGGGAGAAACAATAAATTCGGCTCCGGCATTTCGTGCGGCATCCACTTGCGCGGCAGTCAAAACCGTTCCCGCTCCCACCATGAGTTCAGGAAATTTTTGTTTGATTTGGCTGATGGATTCCGCAGCCGCAGCCGTCCGAAATGTGATTTCGGCGCAAGGCAATCCGCCTTCAAGCAAAGCTTCCGCCAAAGGCAACGCGTATTTGATGTCAGGAATGGCGATGACTGGAATGATGCCGATTTGTTGGATGCGTTCTTGAAGTGTCAAAAGAAAAATCCTCCGAATGTTTGATGATTACGGAGGATACTGGATAGGTACGAATTCAGGCAAGGTGGCGAGCGCTATTCAAAGCGCAGCTCTTCGGTGGTTTTGACAATTTCCATCCCGTCGACAACCTTTGTGCAACAGCTCAGACATTGGCGTTTCCTACCATCGGGAAGCTGATAATCAATTTCGCATAATCGGCAGGTGCCATTCCAACAGAATCCACCGTAGGAAATCGGTTCGAACGCGAAATATTGAAAACACCGCATCAGCGTATTGTTTTCAGGAACATTTACTTTTTTTCCCAGGACTTCGATTTGGACAAGTTTCTGAAAAGGATCAAATAAACTCAAATCAAGATCGGGATGAACTGGCGGCTGAGCTTCTTCCGGCTCTTCAATCACCGTAACCGTAATGGCGGCGTGCATCTAGACTCCATTCCAGGTTGTTCAAAGGAGGACTGCGGGCAAGGACAGAGTAACGGAAATAGGTGCTTGGTTCAAGAACCTGTTTGATGACATTTTGATGATAAAGGGATGAAGAAAATAGACAACGGATTTTACGGATCAGGCGGGTTTACGCGGGTCTGAATAATCGCAAGATTCAGACCCGCGTAAACCCGTTAAAATCCGCTTGATCCGTGGTCTATTAAATTAGAGTTGTTGTGACATTTAGAATCAATAAGATAGCTGGAAATTCCAAAGCCCAGCGCAGACTTCCAGCACATCATCGTAGAGATCGAAATCGTGCA
>JAYTCQ010000312.1:0-18989 GCA_043736395.1 Blastocatellia bacterium
CCCGCTACCGCAGGTGGTACTGACAAAACGCCGACGCTTACAAAGCTCCTTGCCCGCCTTGCCCGAACCGCGAAGCCCCGTTTTGCAAATATTTAATGAACTCATTTTTATCTCGCGTGAGTCCCACGGGAGCCGATAATTCCTGTCCATCCGGTGTAATCATCACATACAACGGCAATCCTACATTTTTAAATTTCGTTTCCTGCAACACGGCATTTTTCTCGTCTTCGGGCGTCTGCCGATCAGTGTATAACTCAGCTAAGACAAAATTATCCAGTGCTTTTTTTACGGCGGCATCGGTGAACATATTGCTTTCCATCCAGCGGCAATTCGTACATGTCACCCCAGTAAAATTCAAAAATACCGGACGATTCGTCGTCTTTGCCTGCGCCACAGCTTTCTCGTAATTCATGATCCAGCTTGAATGTGAAGATGAATTTGCGCCAAGCTGCGCAGTGTTTCCATTCGTTGCCGGAGGCGGAACCATACCTTCAAATCCCGCCAGATTTCCGCCAAACATTCCGGTCAAAAAGTAAAACGCTAAACCGAAAAAGAAGACGCTCATCAGCATTCGCAGGACGCCTAAATTTTTTATCGGAGAATCCATCGGAAGCTGAATTTTGCCCAGCAAATAAATCCCGGCAACCAACGCAATCGCGACCCACGCTGATAAAAATACATTGCGCGTGATGGCGTTCCATCCCCAGACTAAATCTACGTTGCTGAGGAATTTCAATCCGGCAGCGAGTTCAATAAAACCCATCGTGACTTTGACGCTGTTCATCCAACCGCCTGAGGACGGCAACGATTTCAGCCAATGCGGGAAAATCGAAAGCAGGAAAAATGGAAATGCGAACGCCGTAGAAAATGCCAGCATGCCAATAATTGACCAGAACCATTCGCCCTGCGCCGCAAAAACTAGCACCTGTCCGACGAAGGCAACTGTGCAAGTAAATGAAGTCAGCGTGAAGACTAAGCCCATCAATAAAGTCGCGCCGTATCCGCCACCCGTGCGTGATTGCGAATCTAATTTATTAACTAAACCAGACGGGACGCGGATTTCAAATAAGCCAAAAAGGTTCAATGCCAGCGTAAAAAATAACGCCGTCATAAAAAGATTCAGCCACGGATTCGCTGCGAATTTATTCAGTCCTGCCGCTCCGGCAACCAACGTCATCAACAATCCAAGTCCGGTGAACGTGAAAATAATTCCGAGCGCGTAAACCAATGATTGCGCGATGGCTCCGGCGCGGGATTTTTCTGATTGCTTGGTAAAATACGAGACCGTAATCGGAATCATCGGGAAGACACACGGCGTCAACAACGCCAATAAACCCGAACTAATCGCCAATAAAATAAAGTTTAAGAGACCTTTGCTTTTCAAATCCGCCGCCGAAATCGGAGCAATATTTTGCTCACTTGCGCCAACACCCGTACCACCATCGCTCGGCGGAATCGTCGTTTGAATCCCGAAAGATTCAGATGGCGATGGAGTCGGCGTTGGGGTAGGAGTTGGGGTCGGGGTTACCGTTGGAGTTGGCGTCGGTGTTGGAGTTACTGTTGGAGTTACTGTTGGAGTTGGCGTCGGTGTTGGAGTTATTGCTACTGCTGCAATAATCGCAGCATCCGCTTCAAAATTTTTCGTGGTCGGACGCAAACAAGTCGTATCATTACAAACCTGAAATGACACTTTCGCGACAGCCTTTGTTGCGCCTACGACAGCATCAGGTTTGGCTTTGATAGGAATTAAAAAGGTAACGGTTCCTTCGTAGGTTTCTGTTTCAATCTGAAAATTCTGATCAAAAGCTTTTTTCGCAGGGGGTGCGCTGACGGGGCCGTCCGGCAGAAATTCTCCGCCTTCTTCCAATGATAATTTGGCCGCACGTGGCGGCAGAGCTTGTTTGAGCGAATATAAATGCCAGCCCGGATCAAGTTGTGCGGTGACCAGGAGTTTTGCTTTGGCTCCCTGTTTGACGGTGGCGGGTTCGAGTTTCACCGACCAGGAAATAGGATTCTGCGCGAACGTCGGAATTGCCACGAGCAAGGTTAGGAAAAATAAATATCGTAGTTTCATACTCATCATAAGTCTCTCAATCTGCTTTCAGTTTCTTTTAACTCTATTGCCAGATGGAGTCAATTTATTCCAATCCCATCTAAAATTGAAGCGTTTCTCATCATATCATAGCAAGGTAGGATAGGCGTCCCCGCCAATCCTTCTCTCGCCTCACGCCTCTCAAAGGGAACAGGACAGGCGGGGACGCCTATCCTACCTGAAATTTTCTATTTGATTGACGGTTCCAATGCTGTGTTATAATCAGTTTGTTTGGTCGCCCCTTCTCCAGACAAAACACAGTATGAAAGGTGTCCTGAAATTTATGCCCGTTTCGTAACCACACCGTCGGAGTTTCGCTTCCCACGGTTCGCATCTTTTTCTCCCAACGTAAAAGATGCCAATGTTTTCAAAGCTGCCACTGCACACGCTGTACCGTGTAGTCAGCGGCAGGGAGGTGCAACAAATATGGAAGATAAAAAATCGCCACTCAATCTCAGCGATTTGCTCGGCGCTTACCGTCGTGAGCGTGAAGAACTGAAATGGGAAGGAACTTTTCAGGAATACTTTGAGCTGGTATCGCAAAATCCCCGCATCGCACAACTTTCTCATGCCCGCATCTGCGACATGATCCTTTCCGCCGGAGTTGATAAAGTCCACGAAGGCACTCTCGGTGAACATCACAACTATCATTTCTTCAGCGAAGAACTCTACGGCATTGATGAAGCCATTGAGCAAATCGTGGATTATTTCAAATCGTCCGCGCAACGGCTCGAAGTCCGCAAACGTATTCTGCTTTTGATGGGCCCGGTCGGCGGCGGTAAGTCTACGATTGTGACCATGCTCAAGCGCGGGATGGAAAAATGGAGCCACACGACCGCTGGCGCAGTCTACGCCATTAAAGGCTGTCCGATGCACGAAGAGCCGCTTCATCTAATTCCTGCCGAGCTGCGCGCCGATATTGAAAAACATTACGGAATTTATATCGAGGGAGAACTGTGCCCTCAATGTCGTTATAACCTCGAGCATACTTACGGCGGAAGACACGAAGACATGCCTATCGAGCGCATTGCCTTTTCTGAAAAAGATCGCGTCGGCATTGGTACATTTGCACCTTCAGACCCGAAATCTCAGGACATCACCGAACTCACAGGTTCGATTGATCTTTCCACCATTGGCGAAATCGGCAGCGAATCTGACCCACGCGCCTATCGCTTTGATGGTGAATTAAATATCGCCAATCGCGGTATCATGGAGTTCATCGAAATCCTGAAATCTGATGAGAAATTTTTGTATTCCCTGCTGACACTTTCACAGGAACAAAACATCAAGACCGGACGCTTTGCGATGATCTACGCCGATGAAGTCATCCTGTCGCATACGAACGAAAACGAATACACCGCCTTCGTGGGCAACCGCAAATCGGAAGCCCTGCAAGACCGCATCATCATGATTAAGGTTCCGTATAACCTGAAGGTCACGCAGGAAGAAAAAATTTACGAAAAATTATTGAATCAAAGCGAAATCCTGCGCAACGTTCACATCGCTCCGCACACGCTCAGAGTCGCCGCGATGTTCGCTGTGATGACGCGCCTCGAAGAACCGAAAAAAGCTAATGTAGATGTCGTCAAAAAAATGAAACTCTACGACGGCGAAGATGTCGAAGGATTCAAATCGCGTGACGTGAAAGAACTAAAAGCCGATACCTTGCGTGAAGGTATGGACGGAATTTCTCCGCGTTACATCATCAACCGTTTATCGAACGCGCTCATCAAAGACGGCGTCACCTGCATCACTCCGATTGATGCGCTACGGACGATTAAAGATGGATTCGAACAGCATACAGGCATCAGCGCCGAACAGCGCGAACGATACATGAGCCTGATTTCATTGGCTCGTCGTGAGTACGACGAAATTGCCAAGCTCGAAGTGCAACGCGCGTTCGTCTATTCCTTTGAAGAGATGGCGAAGAACTTGTGCAACGCGTACCTCGACAACGTCGAAGCGTTTTGCAACAAGGATAAAATGAAAGACCCGATTACGGAGGAAGCGATGGAACCGGATGAACGGTTGATGCGCTCCATCGAAGAGCAAATCGGAATTTCAGAAAATGCGAAGAACACGTTCCGTCAGGAAATCCTGATCCGCATTTCTTCGTATTCGCGCAAGGGCAAACAGTTCGACTACAATTCGCACGAACGCTTAAAAGAAGCCATCGAAAAGAAAATTTTCGCTGACCTGAAAGACGTCGTAAAAATTACGACTTCGGCGAAAACGCCCGACACCGATCAACTCCGCCGCATTAATGATGTCGTAGATCGTCTGGTGAAAGAACACGGTTATACGCATGAGAGTGCGAATGATTTGCTGCGGTATGTGGGGACTTTGTTGTCGCGGTAGGTTGTACAACAAACTGTTAGTTTGTTGCTTTGATAAGTTGTTAATCCACGAAGCCGAGTGTGCGTTTAGCTCCAGAGGAGCAGCATATTTATAGGCTGGGATTATAAAAGTACACAAGCTCCGTAGGAGCGAAATATGCACATTTCGCTCCTACGGAGCTTGAATAATTTTACTCAATGCTGGCTATAAACATGCCGCTCCGCTGGAGCTAAAACAATCTTTGTTCTGCATTCAACTGATTAATAGAAAGAGAAATAAATATGGGTTATCGTTTTTCAGGATTCTTTATTGATCAAAGCAATCCTGAAATCGTTGTGGCGATTAAGGCTCGATGGGCATTAATAACTGCACGTCCTATCGTTTCTCCTTTTTCAGGTTATGGCTTTGCATTTCCAGATCATGCAAATTGCACATCGGACGAACAAGCTGAATTAATTTGCGAAGCAGTCTACGACGCATGTCAGGAATTACCTAAGTTTTCATTAGCTCACCCTAATGTTACTTTCATTTAGATTGAAGCAGATTGCGCAGGCGGAACCTGTCTTTATTCAGGATATGGATGTATTAACGGCGAGGTAATTGTGAACGAAGAAAAATTATCTCCCGATGCACTCGATAAGCTCCTGCAAATGCTAAATGTAAAACTCGGCACCGATAATTACTTTCCACCGTTCACTCGCAATTTTTTCTGGAAGTAAAATTGCGCAGAAATGCCTTCCAGATCACGCCCTATTTACGCCTTTCTCGTCGCATCCGTCATCATTCTCGGCTTAGCGTCACCAAATTACTCAGATCCACACGCGCCGTGAATTGATGCGATTCGGCATACACGCATCATGGGCACGTTATTGTGACGATAATTTCAAACATATCCATCCCATAGTGCCCGCACAACAACAGCCGTGCGGGTATTTTTTTCGTAGCTTAAAAAATTCTGATTGCGCCTTTTAAATCTGCAATGCTAGGATTATTCCTGTCCTACAAAAGCAAATCCCTTCTTTGCTTAGCTTCTTAATCGCCGAAATCAATCTAGGAGAATTTTATGAATGAACGCTTCCAAAAAATTCGCATCGCAATGTTATTGCCCGTCTTTGCATTACTACTCACTTTTACGACAGTAATTTACGCGCAATCGAATGAAAACCTCGAGACAATGAAATCCAAGGCTGCGGGATTAATTCAGCAGCAGAAATTCACAGAGGCGCTGCCACTGCTTGAAAAAATTGCTGTGGCTGAACCGTCAAATCCCCAGACTCAATTCTATTTAGGATTCTCGCTATTGGCACAAAGCAAAACCATTAGCGATGCTGCTGCGCAAACTGCGCTCAGGATTCGCGCCCGCAATTCTTTTATCAAAGCAAAAGAACTTGGAATCACCGAACCAATTATTGATGCGCTTATTCAAGGCATTCCTGCGGACGGAGCCGACGGAGAATCTTTTTCACAAAATAAAGAAGCCAATAAATTGATGAAGGAAGCTGAATCTTTCTTTTCGCAAGGCAAGCTGGAAGACGCGCTCAAGAGTTATCAAAAGGCCTTGCAACTTGATCCAAAGATATATGAAGCGGCGCTTTTTAGTGCCGATGTTTATATGAACAAAAATGATTTTGATAAAGCCGAAATATGGTATCAAAAAGCCATTGCGATAGACCCTGACCGTGAAACAGCCTATCGTTATTCTGCCACTCCGCTGATGAAACAAGGAAAAACTGATGCGGCGCGCGATCGTTATATTCAGGGTTACCTCGCTGAACCTTTCGGTAAAAAAGGGGTTGCCGGACTCATTCAATGGGGTCAAGCGACGAAGACTCAACTCGCTCACCCACAAATTGAAATCCCATTAAATGTTTCGCAGGATGAAAAAGGCGGGAGCAAAATCGAAATTCCTTCCAATGCGCTACTAATTGGAGCCCAAGATGGATCATACGCCTGGATGGCGTATGGCGCGACTCGGGCTGAATGGAGCAAGGGTAAATTTTCCAAGAGTTATCCAAATGAAAAATCTTATCGGCACAGCTTGGCCGAAGAAGCTGACGCCATTCGCAGCGTCCTGGCAATCGCGACGGAAGACAAAAAAATAAAACTATCTCCTACTTTGTCCGTCCTCCAGCAACTGAACGATGCCGGGGTATTAGAAGCCTATATCTTATTGGCGCGCGCTGATAAGGGAATTGCGCAAGACTATCCAGCTTACCGCCAACAAAATCGAGATAAATTAGTTCGCTATGTGATGGACTTTGTCATTAGCAAAAATAAGCAATAGCTCTTCATAACATTAACAATGAAATCAAGATCACGCCCTGTTTATGCAGGCTTCATCGCGTTCGTTATTTTGCTTGGGCTTTTTTCGAGAACGCGTTTGATGCCTGCATTTGTCCATGATTATGTAGGTGATGTGCTGTATGCGGTGATGATGTTTTTTGGATTTGGATTTTTGTTTCCGAAATCCCCTACCATAAAAATCGCAGCACTCGCGTTAGGATTTTGCGTTGCTATAGAAATCAGCCAGCTCTATCACGCGCCGTGGATTGATGCGATTCGGCATACGCGCATTGGTGGATTGATTCTCGGATTTGGATTTTTATGGAGCGATTTAGTTTGTTATCTTGTGGGTGTCTGTATTGGATTAATGGTCGAACGCCTGATGTCCAACAAACTTCAGTTTGTTGAGGAGATACAGTGACCGAGAGGAGCAACAAACTGAAGTTTGTTGGACTTTTATATGCCATCAATTATTTCTCACCCCGCCGTCGCCGTTGCTTTAGCTCCGGTTTTCCAATGGTTTCGCGTTCCGAAAAAGATTTTTTTCCTGGGTGCATTCTGCACTATCGTACCGGATTTTGATGTGGTTGGATTCCTCTTCGGTATCGAGTATCAATCATTATTCGGACATCGTGGATTCAGTCATTCGCTTTTATTTGCAGCCCTTTTCAGCGCATTCATCGTCTATGGATTTTCTCGTCAGCGGACGGATTTACCGCTCGTGGCTTGTTTTATTTTTCTGTTTCTCTGCACAGCTTCGCACGGAATTTTTGATGCGCTGACTAACGGTGGTCATGGTGTAGCCTTCTTCACTCCCTTTGATCAAACACGATATTTTTTCTCGTCGCGACCCATTCAGGTTTCGCCCATCGGAGTCAGCCGCTTCTTATCGCGCTGGGGTGCAACCGTTCTCTTTACCGAAATTTTATGGATGTGGATTCCGGCGCTGGTCTTTGGAATCGTAGTAATGATCGTTAATAAATTTACGAGTAAGAAATGAAGCTTATTTTATTACCAGGGTTGGATGGAACCGGAAATTTATTTGAGCAATTTGTTTCGCTTTTACCAGAAGAATTTTCGGCTACGATAGTCTCATATCCAACGCATGAAAAACTAAATTATGCGCAACTGCAAACTTTAGTCCGCAACCAACTCCCAAAAGCTGAACCGTTCGTCCTGATCGCCGAATCATTTTCAGGCGCCATCGCAGTTTCCATCGCAGCAGAAGCTCCACAAAATCTGAAAGCTTTAATTCTTTGCGCATCATTTGTGAGCAATCCAGCGCCTGCATTTCTGCGTTGGATAAATCATAAACTTTGGTTCGAATTACCTTCTCCGATTTGGATAGTTCGCACCTTGAGCGGCTTGCATGACTGCGATGATTTGGTGGTAAAAAAATTTAGAGAAACCGTTCATTCAGTATCGCCAGAGGTAATGGCATTTAGGTTGGATCAAATTCTCAAGCTTGATGTACGGCAAGAACTGAGACGATGCGCCGTTCCACTTTTGATCATTCGTCCGCTCCGGGATTATTTCATTTCAGACAAAATCGGCGTTGAAGAAATTCTTCAAATTAAGCCTGAAGCCAGCTGCGCAGAAATTGATGCTTCGCATTTTGTGTTGCAACATAAACCTAAAAGATCTATCGCTATCATTCAAAATTTTCTGGCAGATTTGGATTTAAGTTTATTGTCATCTCAATTTTCACCGCTAAACAATTTCTGATAGGCCTTTGCCATGACCCGCGAAAATAACCTTTCTGGCAACAATCGTTTGGTTAAATACAAAGATTTTGCATCCTTGCCACATCTCACGCGGAGCGGCATTTTCCTTGCTTGTGCCAATGCTACAATCGCTTTCACAACCGCATCAGGTGAATTTCCCTCACCTGTCGCCTGACGTTCGCGGAATTTGCCGTAGGCTTTTGTCTGTTTGAAATACGGCGAATTTTTATTGTAGCTTTCATCGCCCCACAGATGATTGTCAGAAAAATTCGTCCGAAAGCCGCCGGGTTCGACGATGGCAACTTGAACGTGATGCGGAGCCAGTTCGTATGCTAACGATTCAGAAAATCCTTCCACCGCAAATTTGCTGGCACAATACAGCGAACCCAGTGGCATCCCCGAAAATCCCAGCAACGAAGAAAGATTAATGACCCGTCCCTGCGACTTTCTGAGAAACGGCAACAGCGCCCGCGTCAGGATAACTGTTCCGAAAAAATTGACTTCCATCTCGGCTCTGATTTGCGCTTCGCTCATATCTTCGAGCGCGCCAAATAATCCATAACCGGCGTTGTTCACGAGGCAATCCAGTTGCCCTTGAAATTGCTCTGCAAGAAACTGAGCGGCAGCTTGATGATCTTCGGTTTTTGTGACGTCAAGACTAAAAGTATGGAAGCGTGACGCGAAACGTGTCTTCACGTCTGTGAAAATATTCTGACGTTCTTCAGCATTTCTGAGTGTCGCAATCACCGTCCAGCCCGCCTCCAAAAACGCGGGAACCAACATCCTCCCAAAGCCTGTCGAACACCCGGTGATCAGTACTAATTTATTATTCTCGTTTTTCCGTAAATGATTAGGTTTCATATTTCACACGCAACTGCTAAAAGTTCACTGATTTTACCGCAAGGGGACAAAGGGGCAAGGGATCAAAAATAATAAAAGATAAACCCTTGACGCTTACTCCTTTGTCCCCTTGCTCCCTTGTCCCTTTGCGGTAAAAATGCCTAATGATTGAAATAATTGCGACAACCACTGAAGACGCTATCGCGGCTGAACAAGGCGGCGCTGACCGGATAGAATTGATTTCTAATTTTGAAGTTGGCGGGCTAACTCCTTCATTGGAAATTGTCCGTGCTGTGATTGACGCGGTGAAAATTCCGGTGCGTGTGATGCTTCGTGAAAGTGAAGATTTCCAAGTGCGTGACAATAACGAAAGGCAACGTTTATGCGCTCTTGCGGATTCTTTGTCCACTTTGCCGATTGATGGAATTGTCTGCGGAGTTATTGTAGGTGATGTCCTTGATGAAGAATTATTGAAGCAAATAATCGCAGCGGCTCCACAGACAAAAATTACTTTTCATCGAGCCTTTGAAGAACTAAGCACGCCGCAAAATGCCATTCATCAATTGAAACAATTCCCCACTGTCGACTGTATTTTGACGAGTGGTGGAAAAGGTAATCAAGCGCTAAAGATTGAAAATTATCGCTTGTGCTTAGCAGCCGCTAGTCCTGAAATTATGATTCTTGCCGGTGGTGGGATGACGGATGAGATGATGGATATTTTACAAAAACAGACAGGAATTCAGGATTTTCACTTTGGAACTTTTGTTCGAGCACCGAAAGAATTTGATGGAAGGGTGAGTGAAGAGCGAGTTCGGGAAATCGTGCAATTAAATGTACGTCGAACCGTTAGTTCGCCGGTTCTCGATGAGAATCTTTCCTGGTGAAAACAGCGTGAACTAACAGTTCACTCTACAATTCTTAATGCGGTTTGATCGTGCCGCCGTTCAGTGGAGGCGCAATAGCTACTGCGCCTTTCAAACCTTCCAAAACATTACGAGTTAATTCATCGTATTCGGCGACCATTGTAAAACCCGCTGCATTTTTATGTCCGCCACCGCCGAATTGTTCAGCCACTTGCGCGACATTGACGCGATTCTTGGAGCGGAGGCTCACGCGATATTTTGAATTTTCAAGCTCACGGAAAAAAGCCGCCGCTTCGACATCTCCAATCGTCAATGGATACGTAATGATGCCGTCGGTATCTTCTTCACTGGCTCCGGCTTCTTTCATCGCATCGTTGGTCATTGTGATCCACGCTATCTTGCCGGATTCATCGCATTGCAAAGTTGAAAGTACCGATCCAATCAGTTTGATTTTTGCGTAAGGGTATTGATAAAAAATTGCCTGCGAAAGCATCGCTGGCTGAGCACCATGCTTGACCAATTCACTGGCAATTTTGAACGTGCGCTCAGAGGTATTTGAGAAATGAAACGATCCCGTATCGGTGAGCAAAGCCGCGTAAATACAGCTCGCAATCTCTGGCGTGATTCTCACCCCCAGCGCTCGCGCAAGGTTATAAATCATTTCGCCAACCGCGGCGGCGGTCGAATCAATCCAATTCAAATTTCCGAATAATTCCGTGGTGGTATGGTGATCAATATTGACGACAATTTGTTCGCCTAAACCTGGCAGGCCGGGTCGCGTGACATCGCTGCATTCAATGACAAAGACGGCATCGTATTTTTTATCAAGATCAGGAACGGTACGGATTTCACTGGCTCCGGGCAGGCTTTGATACGAGTGTGGGACAAAATCGCAACTGATGACTTCAGATTCTTTATTGAGGGAGCGGAGAATCCAATTTAAGGCGAGTGAAGAACCTAACCCATCTCCATCGGGTCTTACGTGTGTAGTAATTGCAAACGAATGATGCTTTTCGATCAGTTCAGTGACTTCACCAAGCATAATCAAATACCGTCCTTATTTCGAAGCAGATTCTTCATCGGAAGCTTCCACTTCCGTCTCTATTGAAGATTCCAGTAACTCCCGTCCGACTTCATTTAAAATTTCGTCCATCTTCGCGCCGTATTCAATCGAATCGTCATACTCAAATTTCAGCTCAGGACACTGCCGCAATTTAAGCCGCGAACTAAGCTGCCTTCTGACGAATCCAGCGCCTTTTTGCAACGCTATCATGGTTGCCTTTTGCTTTTCAGGCGTTCCTAAAACACTAACCAAAATCCTGGCGTACTTAAGATCAGGCGTCACCTTCACCGCAGTTATCGTCGCAAATCCCAAGCGCGGATCTTTCAACTCTCGAGAAATAATGTAGCTAACTTCATTCCTCAATTCCTGCGCCAGTCTGTCAGATCGATACTGCATAAAAAAGTGATGAGTGATGAGTGATGAGTGATGAGTTCGACACTTTCAACTCATCACTTTCAACTCGTCACTTCTCCTAATCAAGACTCGTTGCGGCGATTTTCTCTTCGATATAGGCTTCAACAACGTCGTTAATTTTGAAATCGTTGAAGCGATCCACCGTGATACCGCATTCGTAACCTGTTTGCACTTCACTCACATCGTCTTTGAAGCGACGGAGGCTGCTAATGTTAGTGGTAAAAATCACCACGTTATCGCGAATAATTCGTGCTTTGGCAGTTCGCTTGATCATTCCATCAATCACATACGAACCTGCAACTGAGCCAATTTTGGGAACCCGAATAACATCGCGCACCTGCGCTTTGCCAATGATCGTTTCTTTAATCGTAGCATCCAGCATTCCGATCATTGCGTTGCGAATTTCTTCTTCAACTTTGTAGATGATCGAATGGAGGCGAATATCTACACCTTCCTGCTTCGCGGCATCATCGGCGCGAGCTTCAGGCCGGACGTTGAATCCGATGATCACCGTCGCCGTACCTGCTGTTGTGGCATTTGAAGCGCTTGCTAACAACACATCGTCGTAGGTGATAGCTCCCACGGCGGCACGAATAATTCTGACTTTGATTTTATCAGTCGCCAGTTTTGTTAACGTATCGCGCAGAACTTCCACAGAACCTTGCACGTCAGTTTTCAGAATCACGAGAAGTTCTTTGACTTCTCCGCTTTCCATTTGGATCGCCAATTGGTCAAGCCCACGCGCTGAGCTGCGAGTCAAGGCTGTGATACGAGCTTTTGATTGACGGAATTCTGAAATCTGTCTGGCTTTGATTTCGTCGGCTACGACCTGGAATTGATCACCTGCCGCAGGAACACCCTGCAAGCCGAGGACTTCAACCGGAGTCGCCGGGCCAGTTTCATCTAATTGTTGACGACGATCATTGAATAAGGCGCGAACGCGACCAAAAAAGTTTCCGACAATAAATGGCTCGCCAACTTTGAGCGTCCCGTTTTGAATCAAGACCGTTGCGACAGAACCGCGTCCGCGATCAAGCTTCGCTTCGAGGACAGTGCCGGTGGCGAGACGTTTAGAGTTAGCTTTCAACTCCATAATGTCAGCCTGCAAAATAATCATTTCGAGCAAGCCATCAATGTTTTGTTTCTTTTTCGCAGAGACTTCAACCATTGTGGTTGAGCCGCCCCATCCATCCCAAAGCAAGCCACGATCGGCGAGTTCTTTTTTCACGCGATCTACGTTAGCGTCGGGTTTGTCTACCTTATTGATGGCAACAATCAAAGGAACATTCGCAGCACGCGCGTGTTCAATGGCTTCCACCGTTTGTGGCATCACGCCGTCGTCTGCGGCAACTACCAAAATTACAATATCAGTAACCTTGGCTCCGCGTGCGCGCATCATTGTGAATGCTTCGTGACCAGGGGTGTCGAGGAATACGATGCGACGTAATTCAGTTTTATTATCAGGATCAGTGACGTGAACCGAATAGGCTCCGATATGTTGTGTAATACCGCCAGCTTCACCTTCTGCTACACGCGCCTGCCGAATCGCATCGAGCAAACTGGTTTTTCCGTGATCGACGTGTCCCATCACCGTCACAACCGGAGCGCGATCTTCGGTGTCATCCATCGCTTCAGGAGTGATTTCGAATTCAGTTTCGACAATCATTTCCTCGAATGCGCCAAACGAAATTTCAAAGCCAAATAATTTTCCGATTTCGCGTGCAGTTTCGGGATTCATTGGCTGGTTGATGGTAGCCATCACACCACGCGTAAACAATTCCGTCACTACATCTTTGGGCTTAATGTCTAATTTTTCCGCGAACTCACGAACAGTCGAGCCTTCCATGACGCGGATTGGCTTGAGTTCAGCGGGAGCAACTCTGGCAGTAGGAGCCGCTACGGCCTGCCTTCGCGCACCAGGAGGTGAAAATCTTAAATTCCCTTCCTGCTTGTCGCCAGGCGCGGCGACTTTGCCGCGAACACCACTATTGCGTCCTTTATGGCGATTATCTTTAGGCGGAATGTAGGTAGTCCGTTGTGGCGCGCCGGAAGGCAATAAATGTACGTCTTCTTTTTTCTTAGCTTCCACCGGAGGCGGAATAACGCGCGGCTTCGGAGTCGCCAGACGAATAACCGTTGTTCCTGTCGGTTTAGGTTTCACGACCAGTGGAACCCGGGCTGGCGGTGGTGGCGGTTCAGGTGGAGGAGCGACCACAGGTTTTTCAAGTTGGCGTAAATTGAAAGCGGCTGGTTTAGCTGCAATAACAGGTGTTTCTTGAATTACAGGCGCTTCCACTTCTTCTTCAATTTCCGCTTCTGCCGGAACTTCCGCGACTGGCTCAATTTCCGGTTCTTCAACCACAGGCGCAGGAACTTCAACAGGCTGTGGACTGGCCAGCTTCACAATCCGTGGTTTTGAAACTTCCACGCTTGGCGTTGTCACTTCCACCACCGGTGCAACCGGTTCCGGTGTCTTGACTGGAGATGGATCAGGCAAAGGAGGTAAGGGTGTCGGCGTCTCTTCTTCAGTTGCCGCAGGCTTACTAGCTTTCACTAATCGCGCAGTCCGCGTCGGCGTCGCCGTTTCTTTCTTCGCTGGAAAGTACATCTCACGAATTTTGTTAGCAATTGGATCATCCAACGTGTTGGAGGGAACACTTACATCTACCCCCATCCGACGTGCGTCATCAATGATCTTTTTGCTTTCTAATTTTAGCTCACGAGCTAACTCGTAAATTCTGACTTTGCCCATTTAGATTTCCAATTAGTTCCAGCGACGAATAACGAACAGTTTAACTTATTTCTTAGTTTTCATTTTCATCCGCCTTAGTTTCGTCATTATTTTCTTCTTCAGTTTCTTCCGCTACAGCGGTCTGAGCTTCAACAGGTGTTTCAGCCTCAATTTCATTGGTTTCCGCGACAGCTTCTTCATTAACCGTCTCAGTTGTATCTGCTACTGCATCATCTACAACTGCTTCGTCAACAGCCCCTTCCTGGGCTAAAGCTGCTTCGCGAACAGCGACAATTTCACCAACCATGGCCAGCATTTCTTCAGCGTCATCATAGCTGAGATCAAGCCAGTCGCAGAGATCATCTACATTGGCCGCGGCCAGTTGTTCAATCGTTTCGATGCCATGCTCAGCTAAAATCGCGGAGTCATTCGGAGTAATGCCTTCAATGAAGGTGACCGGGACGACTTCGGCGGTCAACATTTGCTCCATCTGATGAGCGATTTCACGCTTCATATCTTCTTCACTGCGGATGTCTATATCCCAGCCAACTAACCGCGCAGCCAAACGAACATTTTGTCCACGCTTGCCAATGGCAAGACTTTGTTGTTCGGTGTCCACGGTGACTTGTAATTTTTTATCTTCAAAATCAAGGACGGCGACTTTACTGACTTTGGCGGGAGATAAGGCATTAGCCGCAAAAATTGCCGGGTCTTCAGACCATTCAATGATGTCAATTTTTTCTCCACGCAGTTCGCGGATAATTGATTGAACGCGTGAACCTTTCATGCCGACGCAAGCGCCAACCGGATCAACATCGCGTTCATTGGAAACGACTGCGATTTTAGCGCGGTCGCCTGGTTCGCGGACTGCCGCCTTAATAACTACGGTTCCGTCGTAAATTTCAGGGACTTCCATTTCAAACAGGCGCTTGACCAATTCCGGATCGGTTCTCGAAACTTCAACTTGCGGCCCTTTGGCTTCGCGGTGAACGTCGTGAATCACGACGCGAACGCGTTCGCCCTGCGTAAAGGTTTCCGTGCGCGATTGTTGATTTTTTGGCATTACGGCTTCCAGCCCGTTACCCATATCAATAATCATGCGCCCGCCTTCGAACCGTTTCACGAAGCCGTTAATTAATTCGCCGACTTTACCAATGTATTCTTCATAGACATTGTTGCGCTCAGCTTCACGGACTTTTTGGAGGATGATCTGCTTCGCAGTTTGCGCGGCAATCCGTCCTAAGTCTTCCATCGGACGAGGCATTTCCAACATATCGCCAGCCTCGACGCCTTCTCCGACTTCGTTGATGGCTTCTTCAAGAGACATTTCCACTGCTTCGTTCTCAATGGTTTCGACTACCGTTTTGATCGCATAAAGCTCAATCGTACCGGTGTCAGCATTGTAACGAGCGCGTAAATCTTCTCCGGTCTTGAATTGCTTACGCGCAGCCGAAACTACGGCGTCTTCAATTGCCGAGAAGATCACTTGTGAATCAATGTTTTTCTCTTTGCTGAGTGCTTCGATGTTTTGTGCAATGGAACTGGTAGCGTTCATGATCATCAAAAGTAATAATTAATAGTTAAAGAGTCGAATGATTCCTCATCAATCGCTCTGCTTGGTTATCGGTTCAATTTCAACATTGGCTTTGGCAATCTGATCGAGTGGGAGGCGATACCGTTGACCTTTTTCGTCATCCAGCAAAGCTACCAAAGCTCCATCTTTATCTAAGCCAATCAAAGTGCCATGGAAGTTTCGTTGTCCATCCAATGGAGTTAATAATTTTATATGTGCTTGAAGACCGGCAAATCGTTCATAATCGGTAGGCTTATATAAGCCGCGATCTAATCCTGGAGAAGAAACTTCCAAAGTATAGTGGTAAGGAATCAAATCCTCAACATCAAGAATTAATCCCACCTGATCGCTGACCGCTGCGCAATCTTCATGAGTCACGCCACCGGGCTTATCAATAATTATCCTTAAGATTCCGTTGCTACTTCCGCCCACTAATTCGGCGTGAACGTACTCCAGTTCTTCGCGTAAAGCGACACGTTCGATAATTTCACTGATGCGCGGATCCAGACTCATGCAAAGACAATAAAACTAACTTTTTATCAACTATAGCCTATAAGTAAAAAAGTGGGCATTGTGCCCACTCCATTAAACCGAGAATGGTAGCTGAGTATTATGGATAAAGCAAGCGCGGTGTGATATTTAGAAAAGTATTGCTTTCCCGTAGCCGCTACCTATTTTTTCGTTTATACTTTGTTCACCCCTTATTTACCCCTTCATTGTCACAGACATTCAGGAGATGATCCATGAAACGCTGCACCCGATGTTCAAGCGAAGTGTTACGCCTTGCCGTATTTTGTCAAAATTGTCAGCATCCGAATTCACCCGATTTTGAAAGCCTGATCCATAAAACCCTGAATGAGCGCTTTCTAATTTACCGTTATCTAAGCGAAGGCGGTCTCTCTACAGTTTTTGCGGCGATTGATCTACATCACGATATTCCCGTCGTCGTCAAAATTAGCGATCCGCGCCATCTCATCCAAACTGAATTTAATTCGACCTCGGAGCTTGCCGACGCTCAACAATACTGGACAGAAATGAATGATCGCATGAAACGTGAAGTTGCGGCTCTGATGAATATTAATCATCCTAATATCGTAAAGGTTTATTCATCGGATGCGATCTCTGACGATTTGCGATATGTCGTCATGGAATTGCTGCACGGACGCACGCTTCGTGACGAATTAAACGCCAAAGGAAAGCTGTCATATCTTGAAGCTGGAAAAATTGCTGCCGAAGTGGCGCAAGGGCTGAAGCTGATTCATTCACGCGGGATTATTCATCGCGATCTGACACCACGGAATATTTTTCTTTGTGATGAAGATTCCAGAGATAATCCGGCAGTAAAATTAATTGATTTTGGAATTGCCAGATTCCCGAAATCTGCCGGCGTCCGAACCTTTACGCAACATGCGATTATGGCGGGAACCCCCGGATATGCTTCACCTGAGCAATCCCAAAATTTAATCGTTGATCATCGCGCGGATATTTATTCGTTGGGCGTGACGCTCTACGAAATGGTCACCGGTCAAAAACCTTTCGCCGGACGCAGTGCGACCGAAATCGCCTTAAAACAATTACGCGGAGAACCTGTACGCCCACGTGAGCTGGTTCCGGATTTACCTTTGCAATTTGAAGCATTAATTCTCAGAGCAATCGCACGCGAACCAAACACACGTCATAGCAGTATCGAAGAACTTTCAGCCGAGTTGCGTGCTATTACTTCACGCGTAGAAATTCCTGTTATCAATTCCATTGAGACGAAAGAACCTTCAGGCACAGCAGTATTTCAACTGCTCACGACAGGTTCAACGCCAGAACCAATCCCGGAAATTCTTCCGATCATCAATGCAGATGAAGTCGAAAAATCTGCGCCGCCGCAACCAAAATTCTTTAGTCGTGTAGCTGCCATTGTCTTTTTTTTACTGACCAGCATTGCAGCAGTTGCCTGGTATCTGCAACCAGCACCTGCCTCAATCGCGATGATTGAAAACAGCTTATCTCCGACTCCGACTGTCACGCCAACGCTGCGACCTGACGTCGTTGCTCCGCGCAGGTCGGCCCCGATCAAACCAGCAGCAGTTTCAGAAAATATCGAAAAGCCATTATCAATACTGGCAACTTTCGCTGAAGCCATTCGTCCTAAAATCCAGAAACCGATTGTCGAAAAATCTTCTCCACGGTTGATCCCGAAGCCAGCGCCTCCAGTAACCCCCACAATCCGCGCAGAAATTCCAAAGCCGTTGCCATCCATTCCAGAACCTACGCCGCGTCCGGCTCCAACTCCGGTAATAGTAGAGGCAAAAACTTCGCCACCGCTTGATAATTCCGGTTGGAAGCGCCAGGAACAAGCGCCACGTCAGGTTGAAATCATTCCGCCAGCTGAACCAAAAGTTTTCTCGTGGCAAGGCCAAGTGAATGGCACGCGCGAAATTACGATGGAAATGCCCGGCACTCCCGGCAGCGTGGATATTCCTCAACCATTCCGAAAACGTATCGGCATCATTGAACCTCCCAGCCCCAGCAATAAATGGCGTAAATTAGTCCTGCGCGTATTCGGCGACGGCGATGTTTCATTTGTCGTCCGCTGGATGCCCCGCCTTGATTTAAATACTAAACGTCAGGAATTGGTCCGCTGGAATTAAGTTGTTCAATAAACTTCAGTTTGTTGAGGCTTAGCCACGGAAATACACTTGCCAGTGGGATCAACAAACTGAAATTTATTGAATAACTTAACACCCTAAAATCTAACTCACACAACAATTAGCATTCACCTCGAATAATTCTCCGACAAAATCTGGAAGCCTTCCTCTATTACCGCTTTACATAGCACGTCCGAAAGGAGTCGGACGCAGAGGTTAGTTTGAAAAGATTCGATGTTGTTCGGAGATGAATCTCATAGCTGAGACTACGACCCCCCTTTTTGGTCCGTGTTCGCAGCTATGAGATTCCTTCTCTTTGTCGCTCTTTTCGCTACCATTTCACGATTAACACTTTATTACTTTCTTAAGGAGTAACTCACAATGACCTCACACAAATTCACACGTTTGTTCTTCGCGTTAGCCGCCCTCA